>CAJUAE010000024.1 GCA_910583965.1 uncultured Lachnospiraceae bacterium | reverse complement strand
AAATTTTGCTATACAAAAATCGTTTTTCACACTTGAACTATATTCTTATCAAATGCATAGTACATGTGTATTCCTGCCCCATGAAAAGTAACGAATTGTTACATTTTGTTATACGATTCCTACTATAATTGTTGACGTCTGAATCATAACGATTTATTATAAGGTTACGCAAGTATATAAAAATAGATTGAAAAAGGAGATTTTACATATGTCAGCTCAAATGACTACACAAGAAAAAGCATTAGCACTTCACAAAGAATGGAATGGAAAAATCGAAACGATTTCCAAAACTCCTGTCAAGTCAAGAGAAGCGCTCTCTCTCGCCTACACCCCTGGTGTTGCCGAACCATGTAAAGTTATCGCTAATGATAAAGAAGCTGCCTATCAATACACCATGAAAGCAAATACAGTTGCAGTCGTATCTGACGGAAGCGCAGTGCTTGGGCTTGGCAATATTGGCCCTTATGCTGCAATGCCAGTTATGGAAGGAAAGGCTGTGCTTTTCAAAGAATTTGGCGGTGTAAATGCAGTTCCCATCTGCCTAGACACACAGGACACAGAAGAAATTATTAAGGCCGTCACTTGGCTTGCACCAGCTTACGGTGGTATTAATCTCGAAGATATTAGTGCTCCACGCTGTTTTGAGATAGAAGAACGACTCAAAGCAACACTTGATATCCCTGTATTTCATGACGATCAGCATGGCACAGCAATTGTTGTTCTTGCCGGTATTATCAATGCTCTTAAAGTAGTCGGCAAGCAGAAAGAAAATTGCAAAGTTATTGTCAATGGCGCTGGAAGTGCAGGTATTGCTATCACAAAGCTACTGCTCACATACGGCTTTACGAATGTGATTCTATGTGATAAAGTTGGTATTATATCTACCTCAACAGAGGGACTAAACTGGATGCAAGAGAAGATGGCAACAATCACCAATCCAAATAATGAGACAGGCTCCCTTGCAGATGCTTTAAAGAATGCAGATATCTTTGTTGGTGTGTCCGCACCTAATATTGTAACTGCTGAAATGGTACAATCTATGGCACAGGACTCCATTCTTTTTGCTATGGCAAATCCTATCCCTGAGATTATGCCAGATGTGGCAAAAGCCGCAGGTGCACGTATTGTTGGCACAGGTAGAAGTGATTTTCCTAATCAAATCAACAATGTAGTTGCATTTCCAGGCATTTTTAAAGGTGCTCTGGAAGGTCGCGCGACACAGATTACAGAAGAAATGAAACTTGCTGCTGCCAATGCGATTGCGGGACTTGTGCCAGACGAAGAACTGAGTGCAGACAACATTATGCCAGAAGCTTTTAATCCAAAAGTTGCAGAGCTTGTCGCAGAGGCAGTCAAGTCTCATATTGTAAGTTAATTGTAGGTTAAAATGCGCTGGAATGACAAACCCTATCACACACTGGATTATGAATTAAAAAATAAATATGGCGAAAAAGTTTACAAAATTGCACTTGATGCCAACATGACCTGTCCAAACCGCGATGGGTCATGTGGTACGCGAGGCTGTATTTTTTGTAGTGCTGGCGGAAGTGGTGATTTTGCTGCAAAAGGAATCTCAATTAAACATCAACTTGAAAAAGGAAAGAAGATTTTTCACAACAAAAATATTGGAAATCATTTTATTGCTTACTTCCAATCCTACACAAATACCTACGCGCCAGTTGCAAAACTTGAAAAACTCTATCGCGAGGCACTTGACGAGCCCTCGGTTGTGGGCATTTCTATCGCAACCCGACCAGACTGTCTTGGCAATGATGTCCTTACGCTGCTTGAGCGCTTAAGCAAAGAATACCCAGAAAAATTTATCTGGGTAGAACTGGGGCTGCAAACGATCCATGAACACTCTGCTACTCTTATTCGCCGTGGCTACCCACTTGCCATTTTTGAACAAGCAGTCACACAACTGCAAAAAATTTCTATCCCGATAATAACACATGTTATCATTGGACTCCCTGGTGAAACGAAATCCATGATGCTTGAAACCTGCCACTTTCTGGCGCAAAAAAAGGTTGATGGCATTAAATTACAGCTATTGCATATTTTAAAAAACACAGATTTGGTCGAATTATATAAAAAGAAAACCTTTGAAATCCTTGACGTGATGGAGTATATTGATATTATAATCTCCTGTTTAGAAATTCTTCCTTCTGACATGGTGATACACCGCGTAACAGGTGATGGGCCAAAAGATTTACTGCTCGCCCCTTTGTGGAGTCTTGACAAAAGACGTGTCTTAAACACACTCCACCAAGAAATGAAGCAACGTGGTACATGGCAAAGCATAAAATTCACCAATAAATAACAGGTATGATACCAGAAAGGTGTGACAGATACATGACTCAAGACCCTCTTACTCTCTATAAACTAATTATCTTATATATGTTAGATAGAACGCAATTCAAACTCACCTACTCACAAATCAGCAGTTTTATCCTCGAAAAAGAGTATACAAATTTTATGACATTACAACAGGTAATCTCTGATCTTCGAGATGCAGAACTTATCAAAACGGACACCTCATTAAACCGCACTTTCTTTTTTATCACAGAAGATGGCCGCAACACCTTATCCTACTTCAAATATCGTATTAGTGATGCTATCATAGATGATATTAATACATTTTTATCAGAAAAACACTTTGAATTAAAAAATGAGGCGGCGATCTCCGCCAGATACTATAAGGTATCTCTTGGCAAGTATCAAGCAGAATTGATTGCACAGGAAAAAAATACCGAACTGGTAAATATCAAAATCTCTGTTCCTACAGAAGATATTGCAAAAACACTCTGTGAAAACTGGTATAAAGAAAATGAACAAATTTATAAATATTTAATGGAGGCGCTTATGTAAGCGCCTCATTCTTAAGAATTGTTTTGTGCTGCCACAAGACTCTCGCCGCCATAAATCTTTCTAAGTTTTGGCTTCTCAATCTTTCCAGTCGGATTTCTTGGAATCTCTGCAAACATAATTTTGCGTGGCCGTTTATATTTTGGGAGTTTCATACAGAATGTATTTATCTCATCTTCTGTACAGCACATACCCTCTTTCACCTCTATAACAGCAGCCGTTATTTCTCCAAGTCGCTTATCAGGAATACCAATTACAGCAACATCTTTAATCTTATTATTTGTCCGAAGAAAATCTTCAATCTGAACTGGATAAATATTTTCACCACCACTGATGACAACATCCTTTTTGCGGTCCACCAAAAAGATAAAACCATCTGCATCTTCCTGTGCCATATCTCCTGTAAATAACCATCCATCACGTAGCACTTCTCTTGTAGCTTGCTCATCATTATAATAGCAAGTCATAATGCCAGGTCCTTTCACAGTAAGTTCTCCAACCTCACCGCGTGTTACCTGCTCTCCATCTTCGCCCACAATCTTTACCTGCCATCCATAACCTGCCTTGCCAATTGCCCCAACCTTATCAATATTTTCAACGCCTAAATGAACACAACCAGGTCCAATAGACTCACTCAATCCGTAGTTCGTATCATACTGATGATGCGGAAATACTTTTTTCCAGCGCTGTATCAAGCTTTGTGGAACTGGCTGCGCACCAATATGCATTAATCTCCATTGAGAAAGCTCATAGTCTGCTAAATTAATATCTCCCCTATCAATCGCATCAAGTATATCCTGTGCCCAAGGCACTAACAGCCACACAATCGTACACTTTTCCCTTGAAACTGCATCCAATATAAACTCTGGCTTCGTTCCCTTCAATAAAACTGCCTTTCCACCTTCTAAAAAGCTTCCAAACCAATGCATTTTCGCTCCTGTGTGATAAAGAGGAGGAATACACAGAAAAATATCCTGTTTTGTCTGTCCATGATGATTCTGCTCCACCTTGCACGAATGCATTAAGCTCTCATGATTATGTAAAATCGCCTTTGGAAAGCCAGTTGTACCTGATGAAAAATAGATGGCAGCATCATCCACATCTGTCAATGTAATCATTGGTGTCTGACTTGAACAATTTGCTGTTAAACTATTATAATCTTCTGCAAAGCTTGGACAATTATCACCTGCAAAAAATAACAATCGATTTTTGCTAATGCCCTCAGCAATCTCCTCCACACGGCCAATAAATTCTGGTCCAAACACCAACACATCAACTTCTGCCAGATTCAAACAGTATTCAATTTCATCTGCTGCATAGCGAAAATTAAGTGGCACTGCAAGTGCTCCTGTCTTTAATACACCAAAATAAATTGGAAGCCACTCTAAACAGTTCATCAACAAAATTGCAACCTTATCCCCTTTTTTGACACCTCTCTGAATCAATAAATTAGCAAATCGATTTGCTTTTTCATTGAATACACTCCATGTAATTTCCCGGCGATAATGTGTCACTGGATTCGGCTCAATCAACTCATATTCTTTCCATGTTACACGCCGTGTCTCCTTGATTTCAGGATTAATTTCCACAAGGCAAATATCATTTCCATACAATTTACAATTTCTCTCTAAAATGTCTGTAATTGGCATTGTTGTTACTCCTTTGACTCATTTTATATTACTATGCACAATCTTTTTTATAGCACATTTAATAATATTATGCCACTTTAAAGTATCAAAGTAAACCCATTTTTATATTTTATTTGTTTTTCTATTACTTTTCACACCTATATTATACGTTTATTGCATGATGCCAATCCAGCGCCAAATGCCTGTTTTGTGGTATTTAATAAAGAAATATGAACTTTGGTATAAATATGATTTGTAACATTTTTCTATTATGTTGATTTGTCTATTAAAAAGTAAAATTCATATGCCAAATCAGATAAAGCTTAAACAATTACTATTTGTTGTAAGACAATTGTTGATGTATCCAATTTACAATGATTTCGACTCCTTTTGATGTCTGTAAAAAACCATTTAATATAATATCAGCTTTCCATTTTGTAGGCTCCACATACTCTCTTTGCCTAGGCTGTACCGCTTGCACATACCTGCTTGTTATCTCACTCAAATTCTGTCCAAAAGATAAGTTTCTTAACACACGCCTAGCAAATCTTTCATCCGAATCACAATCGAAATTGATTTCTTAATAACGATATCAAATACATCGTGTAGATAAACACATTCTAGTATAATGACTTATCATTTTGTAGCTACTATTTCATTGTAGAATAATTCCTCAATTTATGATACTATAAATATTATTTTATAGTAATTATTCTTAACTCTTTTCATCAAAACGAAATGGAGGTTTTATGTTCATACAATATAAGAATTTGACACTCAGAAATGCGACAGTCCAAGACGCAGCGTTATTATCGTCTTGGTGGAATGATGGTGCTGTAATGGCACATGCTGGATTCCCAAATGGAATTGGCCAAGAATCTATAGAAATTGCTGCGCGCATCAAGGAAGATACGGAAGAACACCGACGCCTCATTATTGCGCTGGACAACAGCCCTATTGGCGAAATGAATTATATCACATGTCCAAATCAAGAGAACTGCAAAACTGCTGAAATTGGAATTAAAATCTGCGTTTTTTCCGAACAGGAAAAAGGTTACGGAAAAATAGTATTGAGTATGTTGATTTCATTTTTGTTTTACAACTTGGGATATCAAAAAATAATTCTCGACACAAATTTAGACAACAAACGAGCACAGCATGTTTACGAAAAATTAGGATTTAGAAAACAACGAATCAACGTAAATTCCTGGAAAAACCAGCTTGGTGAATTGCAATCCTCAATAGATTATGAATTAATTCCAGAAGATTTTGTAAATTTTGCAAAATAAATTGACGGAACTCCATTTTTTCACTATCATAGTTATTAGTGTCCTGTGACAAATGGACTATTTAATCAATTTTACTGCAATGCAAAAAGAAATTCATAATGAAAAGAAAGGAATTAACAAATGAGCGAAACAAAAATCATGTTGGGCAATGAAGCGATTGCCCGCGGTGCTTATGAAGCCGGCGTCAAAGTATCTAGTGCTTATCCCGGAACACCTAGCACCGAAATTAGTGAAAATATCGTAAAGTACTCAGAAATCTACGCAGAGTGGGCTCCAAATGAAAAAGTTGCTATGGAAGTTGCTATCGGCGCATCCATCAGCGGAGTACGTGCTATGGCCTCAATGAAAATGGTTGGTGTCAACGTGGCAAGCGATCCGCTATATACAGTGTCCTATATTGGTGCAAATGGTGGTCTTGTTATCGCAGCAGCAGATGACCCTGGTCTATATTCTTCTCAAAATGAACAAGACTCTCGCTGTGTGGCGCGCGTCGCACAAGTTCCTGTTCTAGAACCCTCTGATTCACAGGAAGCGAAAGATTTCACTAAGCTTGCTTTTGAATACAGCGAAAAATACGATACACCTGTTATGATTCGCACAACTACTCGCCTCGCACACTCACAAGGTCCTGTCACTCTTGAAGAACGTCAAGAGATACCAGACAAGCCTTATGAGCGCTGCGCTGCCAAAAATGTAATGATGCCAGCAAATGCAAAAGGACGTCATATTCACGTGGAAAATCGTCTTAAAAAAATGGGTGAGGACGCCTGTGATTTTGCAATCAACAAAGCCATTTACAAAGATACTTCTATCGGATTTATCACAAGTGGTATTCCTTATACATATGTAGCAGAAGCAATGCCAGAAGCTAGTGTATTGAAGCTTGGTCTTGTACATCCACTTCCCAGAAAACTAATCGAAGAATTTGCTTCTAAAGTAGACAAGCTCTATATCTTTGAGGAACTTGAACCACTAATCGAAGAACAGGTCAAATCTTGGGGTATTAATTGTATTGGTAAAGAACTTTTTACCCTGCAAGGAGAATACAGTGCCAATATGATTCGCGAACGTGTACTTGGCATGAAACTTGAAATCACCACCCCCACACAAGTTCCAGCGCGTCCGCCCATTCTATGTCCTGGCTGCCCACATCGAAGCACTTTCTCTGTACTGAAAAAGCTTGGAATCCACGGCGCAGGGGATATTGGTTGCTATACACTTGGCGCAGTTTCTCCACTAAATGTTATCGATACTACTGTATGTATGGGTGCTTCTATTTCCACACTACATGGTATGGAAAAAGCAAAGGGAAAGGAATATATTAAGGATTGGGTTGCACTGATTGGTGACTCTACATTTCTACATACAGGTGTCAATTCACTGATGAATATGGTATACAATCAGTCAACTGGCACTGTTCTGATCCTCGACAATTCCACCACAGGCATGACAGGCCATCAGGAACATGCTGCGACTGGAAAAATGCTAAATGGAAAAGAAACTAAAGCAATCAGCCTCTATCACTTGTGCAAGGCAATTGGCGTAGAACATGTTTATGAAGTTGACGCCTTCGATATCGAAGAACTTGAAAAGCTTGTCAAACGCGAAGTGGCACGCGACGAAGTATCAGTTTTAATTGTCTGCGCTCCTTGTGCACTCTTAAAATCACAAGCTACAAAAGCAAAATGTGTTACAATTTCTGAAAAATGTAAAAAGTGCGGCATGTGTCTTATTCCCGGCTGCCCTGCCCTCACACGAAATGAAGATGGAACTGTCAGGATTGACGATACCATGTGTAATGGCTGCGGTCTGTGCATGAAACGCTGCAAATTCGATGCTATTGAACGTGTAGACTAATATCGAGTAGGGAAGACTACTTTCCACAGATACAGAAATTCGTTATACTACTGTTCCAAATTCGCAGGTAAATTATGAATGGAGGTTTTTATGACTACAAAAAATATTATGATCGTCGGCGTAGGTGGACAAGGTACATTGCTCACAAGCCGCATTCTCGGTGGAATCATCACAAAGGCAGGCTATGATGTCAAGCTCTCCGAAGTACATGGTATGGCACAGCGCGGTGGAAGCGTTGTTACATTTGTTCGTTATGGCGATGCTGTGGCAGAACCCATTGTGGAAGAAGGACAGGCAGATGTATTGATTGCCTTTGAACGACTTGAAGCATTGCGTTATGCCCATTTTTTGAAAAAAGACGGCGTTATTATTGTCAACGATCAGCGAATTGACCCGATTACCGTTGTGACAGGCGCCGCACAATATCCTGAAAATATTATTGAAAATTTGACAAAAGAACATAATGTAGTTGCTGTTGATGCAATGGCTGAAGCAAAAAAACTTGGAAATGCTAAAATATTTAATACAATTATTATCGGTGTTGCTGCAAAGCGCATGGACTTTGACAAAAAACAATGGCTTGAAGTCATTGAAAGTACAGTTCCGCCCAAAACCATCGAACTTAACAAGGCCGCTTTTGAAGCTGGATATGCACTCGTATAAATTTTATAAGAATACCGATGGCATTTTTGCCGCGGATCTACTGATATAGGACAAATTCGTACACCTACAATCCTGCTGGAGACTTATCTCAATCGGAGATTGTACTCCCACTGAGACAAAATTGTATTTTACTTACCGCTGATAGTAGTGAGCGTTTTCTCCAGCTAAAATAAAAACTCATATATAAAAAATAAAGGAGATATTTATGCCAAAAAGAAATGATATCAACAAAGTTCTGATCATCGGCTCCGGTCCAATCATTATTGGACAGGCATGTGAGTTTGACTACTCTGGAACACAGGCATGCAAGGCGCTGCGTAAACTCGGATATGAGATTGTTCTGGTAAATTCAAATCCAGCAACCATTATGACAGACCCAGAAATCGCAGATGTAACTTACATTGAACCTTTAAACGTTCGTCGTCTGGAGCAAATCATTGCAAAGGAACGTCCCGACGCCCTCCTTCCTAATCTCGGAGGGCAATCAGGTCTAAACTTATGTTCAGAACTTGCAAAAGAAGGGATTCTTGACAAATACAATGTGCAAGTCATTGGCGTGCAAGTTGATGCTATCGAGCGCGGCGAAGACCGTATCGAGTTTAAAAAATCAATGGATGCTATTGGTGTTGAAATGGCAAAAAGCGAAGTTTCTTACAGCGTTGAGGAAGCGCTTGCCATCGCGGACAAACTTGGATATCCTGTTGTATTGCGCCCCGCCTACACTATGGGCGGTGCAGGCGGCGGTCTTGTATACAATAAAGAAGAATTAAAAACGGTCTGCGCACGTGGTCTTCAAGCAAGCCTAGTCGGTCAAGTTCTCGTTGAGGAATCTATCCTTGGCTGGGAAGAATTAGAATTAGAAATTGTACGTGACGCCGAAGGCAACATGATCACTGTCTGCTTTATCGAAAATATCGACCCATTAGGCACACATACAGGTGACTCCTTCTGCTCTGCTCCTATGCTCACTATCTCTGAGGAACTTCAAAAAAGACTTCAGGAACAAGCATACCGCATTGTGGACTCTGTTAAAGTTATTGGTGGTACTAATGTACAATTTGCCCATGACCCTATCACAGACCGCATTGTCGTAATTGAAATTAATCCTAGAACTTCTCGTTCTTCTGCACTCGCCTCCAAGGCAACGGGATTCCCCATTGCACTTGTTTCTGCGATGTTAGCCGCTGGGTTAACCCTAAAAGAAATCGAATGCGGCAAATATGGTACACTCGATCAATATGTACCTGATGGTGACTATGTTGTAATTAAATTTGCACGCTGGGCATTCGAGAAATTCAAGGGTGTTGAGGATAAACTTGGCACACAAATGCGCGCCGTCGGCGAAGTAATGAGCATTGGCAAAACCTACAAAGAAGCATTCCAGAAGGCAATCCGAAGTCTTGAGACAGGAAGGTATGGCCTCGGACACGCTAAAGATTATGATGCTAAAACCAAAGAAGATCTACTGTTAATGTTAGCACACCCATCCAGCGATCGCCATTTTATTATGTATGAAGCTCTAAGAAAAGGTGCCACGGTGGATGAAATTTTTGATATTACTAAGGTCAAACACTATTTTGTAAAACAAATGCAAGAACTGGTTGAGGAGGAGGAAGCCCTTGTACAATCAAAAGGAGCACTTCCCTCGGATGAAGCTCTGATTTCTGCAAAGAAAAATGGATTTTCTGACAAATACCTAAGCCAAATTTTGGAAATTCCAGAAGAAACAATCCGCAATAGACGGATTGCACTTGGCATGGAAGAAGCTTGGGAGGGAGTTCATGTCAGTGGTACATCCGACAGCGCTTACTACTACTCCACGTACAATGCAGTGGACAAAAATCCTGTCCATACCGACAAGCCAAAGATTATGATTCTTGGCGGCGGACCAAACCGAATCGGTCAGGGTATCGAGTTTGATTACTGTTGTGTTCATGCCGCATTCGCCTTAAAGGAGCTTGGTTTTGAGACTATTATTGTCAATTGTAATCCTGAGACAGTCTCAACGGACTATGATACCTCTGATAAACTCTACTTTGAGCCACTTACCTTAGAAGACGTACTTAGCATCTACCACAAAGAAAAACCACTTGGTGTCATTGCTCAGTTTGGCGGTCAAACACCACTAAATCTTGCTTCAGAGCTAGAGAAAAACGGCGTAAAAATCCTTGGCACACCGCCTTCTATCATTGATTTAGCGGAAGATCGCGACCTATTTCGCTCTATGATGGATAAATTAGGCATTCCAATGCCTGAGGCAGGTATGGCGACCACCGTCGAAGAAGCACTGGCAATCGCAGGTAAAATTGGTTATCCTGTTATGGTTCGTCCCTCTTATGTGCTTGGGGGCCGTGGCATGGAAGTGGTATATGATGATGAGAGTATGGTTAGCTATATGAGCGCTGCTGTAGGCGTAACCCCCGACAGACCGATTTTAATTGACCGTTTTCTCAATCATGCACTTGAGTGTGAAGCAGACGCCATCAGCGATGGTACTCACGCTTTCGTTCCAGCTGTTATGGAACATATTGAACTTGCAGGTGTCCACTCTGGTGACTCGGCGTGCATTATCCCGTCTGTGCATATCACAGAGCAAAATGTAGCGACAATCAAAGAATACACCAAGAAAATCGCAGAGGAGATGCACGTCAAGGGCTTGATGAACATGCAATATGCTATTGAAAAAGGGAAAGTTTATGTACTTGAAGCCAATCCTCGCGCATCGCGCACTGTACCGCTTGTTTCCAAGGTATGTAATATTCGCATGGTACCACTTGCAACTGATATCATAACCTCAGAAATTACCTCTCGTCCTTCGCCTGTTCCAAATTTAAAAGAAAAGGACATTCCATACTACGGTGTGAAGGAAGCTGTTTTCCCATTTAATATGTTCCCAGAAGTAGACCCTGTTCTAGGACCCGAAATGCGTTCAACAGGCGAAGTGCTTGGACTTTCTCCTTACTATGGCGAAGCCTTCTACAAAGCACAGGAAGCAACACAAACACAACTTCCACTTAGAGGAACCGTTTTGATTTCTGTTAACAGCAAAGACAAACCTGAAGTTATTGAGATAGCACAACTCTTTAAAGAAGCAGGATTTGAAATTATTGCAACCGACGGAACTTACAATGCAATCTCGGAGGCAGGTATTGAGGCAGAATCTGTGAAAAAACTTTACGAAGGACGTCCAAATGTACTCGATCTTATTACCAACGGAAAAATTTCTCTAATTATAAACTCTCCCGTCGGCAAGGATAGCGTACATGATGACAGCTATCTTAGGAAAGCTGCAATTAAGGGCAGAATCCCCTATATGACCACAATTGCAGGAGCAAGAGCCACTGCAAAGGGTATCTTATACGTACAGAAAAACGGAAACGCAGATGTGAAATCTTTACAACAATTACACAGTGAAGTTAAAGACAAATAATAATTAAACAAACGGAGTCTTACAGAAATCAACTATTACCCAATTTCTGCAAGACTCCTATTTGCTTTTGTTCAGTCATATATTCTAATTTCTTTCACTTCATTCTGTTGCAAGTGCAACTTTAATTTTCATCATATATTTTTTCTCCCATCTGCTTTAGTAGGCGTACAAATCAGGATGTATTTATTATCTCTATAAATTGGCATTTTCAGTCACAAACGACAATATTATCTGTATCTAAAGAAATTCCATATTCAAAAGTAATCGAATTGGCCATGTTAAATGAAAGTACATGAAAAAATCATGTCCATCATGTAAAATCTTAAATATGATGTTGTCTTTTGTATAGCCATATATCAAGGTCAGAAATGATATCACCACCAGTTACCCAAACAGTCCAATTACTTCCTTCAACACCATATGCACACGATTCTGTCCTTTCAATGCCAACACATGCAACACGATCTTCATCAAATATCCACTGTCTTTCAAATTTCTGAAAAACATCATCCAGACTTGGAGCCGCCATATCTATGCTTTCTTGAATTTCAGACGAAATCGTAAATGACTTATTTCTAACATCTGATAAATATCCAATACGTGGAAAATAAGCATAATTACGACGTGCGAAACATGCTTGTAATATATCATTATTTATTGTACTTCCTTGATAACAATACTTTGGATCACTTATCCGGATTTCAATACATCTCATGTTTCTATTAATCCTTCCTTGATAACAATACTTTGGATCACTTTGTCTATACTATCCTTGTTTTCACTGTAAACACTTTTTGGCATATTAAAACTGACACCATAGAAACCTACAAGCTCCGTATCAAAAACAATCGTTCCCTGTATTGCAGGATTTCCGTCATCATGTATATATTCGTCCCAAAAATACTGTCCTATCAGCCCTTGTGATGTCTGAAAAGACTTTGGCCCATTTGAACCATTGGCGGTCAGCGTCCCATACTGTCCAAAAATACTAAAAATTGCATCTTCCCTTCCTGGCACTTTAACAGAATATCCCCATTGAGGGAATTCCTCCTCCACATCCTGGAGTATATAGTTCCAATCCTCCGGCATTTGAAAGGATATTTCTACTACCACATGTTCATATGGCTTAAATACATAAGCAATATCCATGTATTTTACTTCTTTAGCAGGCGTCATTTGTGTTGTTTTCGTTTCCTGTTCGCTGCTAGGTTCTGACTCTGATACACTTTCCATCTTTGCTGGTTCTTCGCTCTGAACAAATGTTTCGAGCTGTATTTCATCAGAAATTATTGACTGCATTTCATTTGCAACTGTTGTTTGTTCCTCTACAGACGAAAGTACCTCATTAATAAATATCTCACTTGATGTCTCTTGTATTTTTTCTTTTGCGCCACATCCGCTAATTAAGAACACCCCTATTATCGCCAGCAATAATATAGACTTTCTTCTTTTCTTCATCATTTCCATCTCCTCATTCTCACCCTACTTTTATTTTTTGGTATCCTGATCAAGACGCATCGTCAAAGATATTCTTTTCTTCATCATATCCACATCCAACACTTTCACATCGACAATATCTCCAACACTAACTGCCTCAAGCGGATGTTTGATAAATTTGTTGGTAATTTGGGAAATATGCACGAGGCCATCTTGATGAACTCCAATATCGACAAAAACACCAAAATCAATCACATTTCTGACCGTTCCTTTCAGAATCATATCTGGCTTTAAGTCTTTCATTTCTAGGACATCGCTTCTCAAAATTGGCTTCGGCATATTTTCTCGCGGATCTCTTGCAGGCTTTTCTAGTTCCTTCAAAATATCTGTCAGTGTAATCTCACCAATTCCCAGTTCCTCCGCCATTTTTTTCTTGTCTTTCACACGCTTTTCTAATCCACTTGCTATTTGCTGTGCAGAAGATTCTGTGCTTTGCTTCTCTGGTGCATTAAACGCTACACCCTCCATAGCCGCTGCAAGTGCTTTTCCCATGGCAGTATTTGTATTTTTAATAACAATATTTTGTTTTTTATTATTTTTTCCTTTTTCTTGTTTTGCTGGTTTTACAGTCTTTGCAGTGGTAGCTTTCTTCTGAATTTCTTTTAAATCCTCCATAGAAATATTAAGTCTCTCTAAAAGCTTCAACGCTGCGTCATAAGATTCCGGGTGTACGCTGGTGGCATCCAATGGATTATCCCCATCTAATATACGCATAAAACCTGCACACTGTTCAAACGCTTTAGGACCAAGTTTTGCCACTTTTAACAACTGCTTTCTATTTGTAAAACGCCCATTTGTCTCTCTATAGTCTACAATATTCTTAGCAATTGTCTTATTGATACCTGAAATGTACTCCAACAATGAGGCAGAAGCCGTATTCAAGTCCACACCAACTTTATTTACAGAATCCTCCACCACACCATTTAACGCTTCACTCAGCTTCTTCTGATTCATATCATGCTGATACTGTCCCACGCCAATTGATTTTGGGTCAATCTTAACCAACTCTGCTAGAGGATCTTGCAATCGTCTTGCAATTGAAGCAGCACTCCTCTGCCCCACATCAAAATTGGGAAATTCCTCTGTTGCAAGCTTGCTTGCCGAATAGACAGAGGCTCCTGCCTCATTTACAATAACATATTGCACTGGAATATCCAATTCTTTAATCAATTCAACAATCACTTGTTCAGACTCTCGCGAAGCAGTTCCATTTCCTACAGATATTAGATTTACATTATATTTGCTGATAAGTTTCTTTAACTCTTTTTTCGCTTCTTCTACTTTATTTTGCGGCGCTGTTGGATAAATAACCTTTGTGTCAAGCACCTTTCCAGTTGCATCCACCACTGCAAGCTTACAGCCTGTCCGAAACGCAGGGTCCCAGCCAAGAACTACTTTTCCAGCAATTGGCGGTTGCATTAACAATTGTTCCAGATTCTTACCAAATACAGAGATTGCGCCGTCTTCCGCTTTCTCCGTAAGCTCATTTCTAATGTCCCGTTCAATTGCAGGTGCTATCAATCTATTATAACTGTCTGTGATTGTCTCCTGAAGTGCTGACGTTGTATTCTCATTTTCTTTTGTAATAATTTTTTTCTCTAAGAAACGAATAATACGCTCCGTGGGTGCTTCAATCTTAACGGAAAGGATTTTTTCATTTTCTCCTCGATTTAACGCAAGAACCCTATGTCCAGCTATTTTGCTTACAGCTTCCTCAAAATCATAGTACATCTCGTAGACACTCTGTGTCTTGGCATCCTTTGCAGTGCTGACAATCTTACCTTCCTCAAAAGTTGCCTGTCGAATATATGCTCTATATTCCGCCTCATCAGAAATCATCTCAGCAATAATATCCATTGCTCCCTGCAAAGCTTCCTTTATATTTTTAACCCCTCTCTCCTCATTCACAAAACGCTCTGCTTCCTCGTATAGAGGTTTTTCTGTCTCCTGTGCCAAAATAAGATTTGATAACGCATCAAGTCCTTTTTCTCTGGCAACACTGGCACGTGTTTTTCTCTTAGGTCTGTATGGAAGATACAAGTCATCAACCGTTACCATTGTCTCAGCAGCAAGAATTTTTTCGCGTAACTCCTCTGTCAGTTTGCCTTGTTCTTCAATACTGCTAAGCACCTGTTCCTTTTTTTCTTCCAGATTTCTAAGATACCCTAATCTTTCGTTTAGATTTCTTAAAACCTCATCATTCAATGAACCAGTTACTTCCTTACGATATCTGGAGATAAAAGGAATTGTATTCCCTTCATCTATCAGTTTCACGGCAGCCTCAACCTGCCATTTCTCAACGTTTAGTTCTTCTTTTAATTTTAAAATAATGTCCATTGCTGCTCTTTTCCCTCTTATCCTAGTTTTAAAAACTGTGAAAAACAACTGAATCGAGTGAAGAAGGTTACTTCTCCTACTCCCTTGCACTGCCTTAGTAACTTATTTCCTTTACACAGGCCCATGCATAAACATTCAACCTATCAAAATTCTGATATATTATCACAATCCTTGCTATGTACAAGTATCGCGAAACAGTGATACGATACAATTATATGATAAAACATGCTATGATTCAAGAAAATTTCACTTGGATTTCATTGTTTTATTGTATTAAACATGATACAATCATCTTCATACGGTTCCATAATGCTCGCACCATCTGAATAATTTCTCAACCTTTCTTTTCACAAATTATTTGGACAGTTATTATGGAAACAAAAATCATATCTAAGGAAGGATCTATCACTATGCAACAACCACAATATAAAAGTAATTTTGAAATCAAATTTCTGGCACGAATGCACACGGGTCAGCACCTTGGAATATTGATCAGTGCAACCTTGATTAAATTTATCATCACTATTTTTGCAATCAATCTTGTTTCTGTATTCGTTCCATCAGGTACTACAATCGGCTATTTTATTAATTATATTCTTGTATTTTTTGTTCAAATAGCGACTTCTATATTAAGTGTAGGCACAGCATTCATATTTCTAAAGTCCGCATGTAGTATGCCAAGTGCAATCAATGATTTATTCTGTGGTTTTCGTCAGAACACAATGAAAATCTTAAAAATTAGCGCCGTTATTGCAATTATTGAATCAATTTGTATGATACCACTTGATATTGCTTCTTTACAGTACTCTGAAATGATTAATTCCATTCCTCTTTTTCAGAATAATGGAACAAGTCTAAATTTTCTTCTTTCAGGAAGTACTATTGACAATCACGAATTTCTTGAAGCTTACAATGTATTTTATAGTGCTTCTATGAAATACTATTTAATTATGTTGATTTGTACTGTAATTTCCACTATACTAACATTGCCCTTTTTTCCTGTATTTTATATGGTACTTGACTTTCCTGATTGGAGTGTAACAACAATACTGAAAAAGAGTTTTGAAGTGATGAGTGGAAACAAGCTACGTTTGTTTTTACTGTATGTGAGTTTTATTCCATCTTTTCTTCTTAGTATCTTTACTTGTGGTATTCCGCTAATTTGGGTTATTCCCTATATGAGTATGGCAGAGACTGATTTTTATCTAGATATGATGTCTGTCCGAAATAAATCAGTCAACAGTATATCTTAAAGACATTTCTTTTACACGACCTGTTCCTGTCATGCACATAAAAAGATGAGTGCCTATACACTCATCTTTTTATGCGCAGACCCATGCAGAGGAAATAAGCCACTAAAACTTCTCACACGAACTCCCATCTGCCCGCTTTTGCGGGCATACAAATCAGGAGGTGTGAAATTTTAATTTCACACGAACTCCCATGATTCCGTTTCGCGAAATCATAAATCCAGATAAGAAATGCTGTATTTCAGGCATTTCTTGGTGTGAGACATAGTACTTCTCCACGAAACAGCCTTTGCTGTGAGTGGAAACTGCCACAGGCAGTTAGAAGTACTTCTCACACTATCTTACTGCCTATTATAATAATCTAATGTTGCTTTAAAATATGTCCTAATATATCCATCTGTTGATACCACTACAAATTCATTGGTATCTTCAACATAATAGACATCATCACCGTCCTCCGCCTCCAACTTATGAAGTGCTTCTGGATTTTTGATTACATTGTTGGCTCCTTGCAGATAGTCTTCTTCTGTATCATATGGAAATTCCTCACCATGCTTTTGAAAATGTTCTGTGAGATATCGCTCTTTTCTAAATTGATATGTTGTATCTGAATCTTCTTCTGTTACAGTTTGTATTATTGTCTTTGTTACTGGCTGAAGTTGCGATTCAGGATACTCTACAATCTCCTTTTTTGATAGCTGTGAAGTTTGTACCTGCGATTGTTCTTGTTCTGTTCGTTCTGATAACGAAAGCTCTTGCTCTGCTGCCTGTTCAGCTTGTTCTGTCACTAAGGATTGCTCTGAATCAGCATTTAGAAAATTATTTCCCAGAGAAAGAACAAAAACCAGTAAAGCACTAACAATTACCGCCACAGGATAATTTTTATTATTTTTGCCGTTTCTATTCATTAAAGATTCTCCTGAAAATTTTTAGGAAATTGACATTACACAAACCCTATGCAATTACAGGTCACATGACCACTTTTATTATATGGCATTGTTGTTTTTCCATTTTAGATAGGCGTTGATAAATCCATCCAATCCGCCATCCATAACCGCATCAACATTTCCAGACTCAAAATTGGTCCTATGGTCTTTTACCATGGTGTAGGGTTGCATTACATAGGAACGAATCTGATTTCCCCAGCCAATCTCTTTAACCTCTCCACGTATATCCGAAAGTTTCTCCGCGTTTGCCTCCTGTTTGAGCAAAAACAACTTTGCCTTTAACATTTGCATTGCTTTATCTTTATTCTGAAACTGAGAGCGTTCATTCTGACACTGCACAACAGTGCCTGTCGGAATATGCGTAATACGAATTGCAGAAGATGTTTTATTGATGTGCTGTCCTCCTGCACCGCTACTTCGATAAGTGTCAATGCGCAAATCTTCCTCGTTGATCTCCACATCTAAATCTTCCTCAATATCAGGCATGACATCAAGTGAGACAAAAGAGGTCTGCCGCTTTCCTTGTGCATTGAACGGTGAGATACGCACAAGCCTGTGCACTCCTTTTTCTGACTTTAAATACCCATAAGCATTTTCACCGTTAACCTGAAATGTTATGGATTTAATGCCTGCTTCATCCCCATCAAGAAAATCCAATACATCAATAGAAAAACCTTTTCGTTCTGCCCATCGCGTATACATACGATAAAGCATTCCTGCCCAATCACAGCTCTCTGTTCCACCTGCACCTGCATTGAGTTTCAAGATCGCATTGCACTTGTCATACTCCTCTGACAAAAGTGTACTAATGCGCAACGCCTCAAATGCCTCAATAAATGCATCCAGTTCTTCGCGAATCTCTGGTATCATCTCAGCATCTTCTGCCTCATATCCCATCTCAATCAACGTCTCAATATCCTCGTACTGTGACTGAAGTCCATTGCACTGTTCCACTGTATCTTTGAGCTGTTTTAGTTCTTTCATCTGTCCGTTGGAACGTTCTGGATCATCCCAAAATCCAGGTGCTTCCATTTCACGTTCTAATTCTTCAATCCGCCTCTCTTTGTTTGCGAGGTCAAAGTGAATCCCTCACTTCCGCTAATGGACTTTCGTAGGTCTGTAACTCCTGTTTCATCTGGTCGAGTTCTACCATTGCGTTCACCACCTTCTATACATCTTTCTTTTATTTCATTTATGCCTTTCTTCCACAGCACTGCTTATATTTCTTTCCACTTCCACAGGGACAAGGATCGTTTGGATATACCTTTGCTTCAACCCGCATTTTAGGCCCTTTTTGCAGCGTGTCATCTTTATTAGTACCAGTTACCTTTGCCACTTCCTCGCGCTCTACCTTCTGCTCTACTTTTACATGTAACAGCAAACGTACTGTCTCTTGTTTGATATTTGCGGTCATCGCATCAAACATTTCATATCCATTCATCTTATACTCCACAAGCGGGTCTCGCTGTCCATATGCCTGTAAGCCAACTCCCTGTCGAAGCTGGTCCATATCGTCAATGTGGTCCATCCACTTGCGGTCAATCACTTTCAAAAGAATCACACGCTCAATCTCTCGAATATTCTCTGGTTCGGGAAATTCTGCCTCCTTGCTCTCATAGAGCTTGACAGCCTCCTCCTTTAATTGATGCTTTAATCCGTTTTTGCTCTTTTTAGAAACACGTTCTAACACGACTGGACGAATCGGAACAATTGGAATCAATAATGTATTTAATTCATTCAAATCCCACTCCTCTGGTTCCAAGTCATCATTGATTGCAGTGTCAACAGAGCTCTCAACGATATCTGTAATCATCTTATAAATAGCATCTCGCATACTCTCTCCGTCAAGAACGCGGCGACGTTCCTCATAGATAATCTCGCGCTGCTCATTCATCACCTGATCGTATTCTAGCAAATTCTTTCTAATACCAAAGTTATTGCTCTCAATTTTCTTTTGAGCATTTTCAATGGCGCTTGTCAGCATCTTATGTTCAATCTCCTGTCCTTCTGGAATCCCTAGTGTATTGAACATATTAATAAGTCGCTCCGAACCAAACAAACGCATAAGATCGTCCTCAAGAGAAATATAGAACCGAGACATACCGGGATCTCCTTGACGACCAGAACGACCTCGTAACTGATTATCAATACGTCTCGACTCATGACGCTCTGTTCCAATAATCATCAGACCGCCAGCAGCTCGCGCTTCCTCATCAAGCTTGATATCTGTACCACGCCCTGCCATGTTTGTAGCAATGGTGACTGCTCCATGTTGTCCAGCATCCGCCACAATCTCTGCCTCAAGTTCATGAAATTTCGCGTTCAGTACCTTGTGTTGAACACCGCGTCGTGTAAGCATTTTACTTAGTTCTTCACTGGCTTCAATTGTAATAGTTCCTACCAATACAGGTTGTCCTGTAGCATGTGCCTTCTCCACAGCATCCACAATAGCATGTAATTTTTCTTTCCTAGTCTTGTACACACTATCCTGATTATCTACACGCACTACTGGACGGTTTGTTGGCACAACGACAACATCCATACCATAAATATCACGAAATTCTTTTTCTTCTGTGAGCGCTGTACCTGTCATACCACATTTTTTGTCAAACTTATTAAAGAAATTTTGGAATGTAATTGTTGCAAGAGTCTTGCTCTCACGTTTTACCTTCACATGCTCTTTTGCCTCAATCGCCTGATGCAAACCATCAGAATAGCGGCGTCCTGGCATAATACGCCCAGTAAATTCATCCACGATCAACACCTGATCATCTTTAACCACATAATCCTGATCGCGAAACATCAAGTTATGCGCTCTCAACGCCAAAATGATATTATGTTGTATCTCTAAGTTTTCAGAATCCGCAAGATTCTCAATGTGGAAAAAGTTTTCTACACGCTCCACGCCTGCTGCTGTAAGATTTACAACCTTATCTTTTTCATTGACAATAAAATCGCCTGTCTCCTCCTGCTCCACGCCCATGACAAAATCCATCTTAGTCATCTCGGGAACATCCTCACCGCGCTTCATCTGCCTGGCAAGCATATCACAAAGTTCATAAAGTTTTGTTGACTTGCTGCTCTGTCCCGATATAATCAGCGGAGTTCGCGCCTCATCAATCAGCACAGAATCCACCTCGTCGATAATAGCATAATGCAAATCTCTCAAAACAAGCTGTTCCTTGTAGATTACCATATTGTCACGAAGATAATCAAAACCAAGCTCATTGTTGGTCACATATGTGATATCACAATTATATGCCTCGCGTCTCTCATCTGGCTTCATGTCATTTAACACAACACCAACCTTCAATCCAAGAAATTGATGCACTTGTCCCATCCATTCTGCATCTCGCTTTGCCAGATAGTCATTGACTGTAACAACATGAACTCCTTTTCCTTCCAAAGCATTTAGATAGGCTGGAAGCAAGGCTGTCTGTGTCTTACCTTCACCAGTTCTCATCTCCGCAATACGTCCTTGATGTAGTACGATACCACCAATCAACTGTACCCTGTAATGTTCCTGGTTCAATACACGCTTTGCACCTTCGCGCACAACTGCATATGCTTCTGGCAATATATCATCAAGGCTAGTGCCCTCCGCCACCCTCTTTTTAAACGCAGCAGTTTTTCCGCGAAGCTCCTCGTCTGTAAGCTTTCCCATCTCATCTCGATAACTTTCAATCTTTTTTACAATGGGTTCAATTCTTTTTAATTCGCGTTCACTATGTGTACCAAATACTTTTTCTATAATACTCATACGCGGCTCCAATCATAAAAATCTTTTCGTACCTACACTGATTATTTGATTTACATAAAATCATCAATGCACAAACTAAAAGTTATTGTAACAGATAATACTTATAAATTCAATGATTTTTCAATGAACTTTTTCACAGAAATAGAACCATACCCTTTTTCGCTCCGAGAAACTTTCCCAAAAAAGTCTTGAAAAACACATACTTTCTGCTATAATAATAAGGAAGAAATAAACAGACTTTGAAATTCTATATCAAGAGAAAGAGGGAATTATTTTGCAAGGAGACGCATATCAAAATGAAAATGAAGTTCTAAGAGACGGGACACTCAAGACACCACAAAAACAGGAAAAATCTCAAAAGAGTCTGTTCTCTATCCCTGTAATAATTGCACTGATCGCAGGAATCTCCGCAGTTATTTGTGTCAGTATTTTTTCTGGCAGTCTCACAAACTATAAAAAATATTCTGGCAGTAATGGAATCACAGTCACTGGTTCGGCAAGCTGTGATTTTGAGTCAGACTTAATTGTATGGCGTGGTAGCTTTTTCGCATATGGCCAAACACCCAAAACCGCGTACAAATCTATTAAAAGCAACGCTGATGTAATTAAGGATTATTTGATTGAGAATGGCATAGAAGAATCCGAACTTTCGTTCAGTTCTGTCTCGATTTCTCAGCGCTGGGTTACAGAATACAATGATGATGGCAAACGCATTGGGGAATACTTAGATGGTTATGACTTGTCCCAGACAGTTACAGTAACCTCCGAAGATATCGACAAAGTTGATGCAGTTTCTCGCGATATCACAAAGCTACTTGAAGCAAACATAGAATTTGAATCTGATTCACCAGAATACTACTACACAAAATTAGACGAATTAAAATTAGATTTAATTGAGCAAGCCACAGCAAATGCAAAAACGCGCGCTGAAATTATTGCAGATGGCACAAAATCTCACACCACAAAGCTTTTGAGCGCCAATCTTGGGGTCTTCCAAATTATTGCACAAAATTCAAACTCAGAATATAGTTATGGCGGTTCATTTGATACAAGTTCCAGAAACAAAACTGCAACAATCACCGTGAAATTAAATTATGCTACAAATTAGTCAATTCTAAATTGAGTAAGGGGGAATAAATCTTCCCCCTATTCACATACCAGACGCGAATAATTTTTGTTACATATTTTCTTTTTGCCTCCATATACAAACATAAAATAATCATGTATTATGTTTGTGTTCAAATATATTTTCTACTAGTATTACAATCGAGAGATAAACAGCTAAAACCAATACCCAGACTCCCACCAAAATCAGATAATTCAATATCTTATACTTTTCATATCGCTCCTCACAAAACATTTTCAAAATTTTTTCTTCATTTAATCCATATTCTATGATATAAGGTGCAAGCAGCTTCTTTTCTCCAGCGCTCATATATGTAATATACCCAACAGGAAGTTGTACATTTCCAGTAAGACGATAGCGCAGATAAACACCATCATCCAGAAACGCCGTTACATAATTTCCATCTGGAAGCTTTACCAAATAATAACGATTAAACAAATATCGTTTAAAACCAGCCTTTTCCCCATATGTATTCCAACGCACCACACCAGAGGAAACTAAGCGCCCTTTTCTCCTGTACTTTGTGTCTGTCGCATCACTGCTACTTTTCAAACGATATGCATTTAGTGGAAGAATATCATTCGTCTGAAACGTAATATATTCATTCCCCTCAAAATTATTATATTGTTCGATATTTGTTAATTTCGGAAGCCCTTCCCCTGCTGGAAGTCCAGCAAACTGCCCATAATGATAAGAAACACTTTGAATTTTGTCCTGCCCACATTTTTCCCAGAACAAGTCCAATACAAAATCTGCTGGAAATACCAATGCTAAATAGGAAGCTGCCAATATTACAATCGCTGTGACCACATTAAAAATAATATTTGTCAAACTCCATTTTTCCTTCATTCTATCGCCTTCTTGTCAAAAACTTATAAAAAACAAGTTTTATTTTTTCTACATTATTTATTATACTGACTGAAATAGCATCTGTCTAGTAAAACAAAATTTGTATCTTCTACTTTATAAAATTTGCGAGAGATAATCATCTACATACCCATCCACCAACCACTTGTTGACCAATGCTCCGCAGAAGAAAATATACATACAAAAATACAACCAGATCATTACGATTACAATGCTTGTAAGACTTCCATACATCGAAAACCCGCCAAAATAATCAATATAAACAGAAAATCCAAAAGAATAAAGTGTCCAGAACACAGAAGTCACTACTGCACCTGGATAGTGTTCTCGCCATGCCATATGATTGTTTGGCAATAGACTGTACATTGTGCAAAAAACAACAGATATCATACCCGCTACAAATATATGTCTGATTCCTCCAAAAATGCGCCACAAATGTGCAGCCAAACCATTGTCTGGAATCAGCCACCCAGCCAGCGTATTTCCAAAAACAAGTGCGCCGGCAGAAAGCAAGATAGCAAGCAATAAAAAGACTGTGTAAAACGACGCCTTTAACCGTAACAAAAGATATCCTCTCGTCTCACTCACTTCATAAATATGATTTAATCCCCTTATCAGTGCAAGAACTCCTTTTGATGCCGACCACACCACAACCACTGCAGAGACAGATAACAACGTCAGATTATTGCCATGATAGCTATCTACAATCCCAAGCAAAAACTGATAAATTTTTTCTGGAATCACTGCTTGGGATATACTTACTGCCTCCTTCTGATTCATCATATCATGTGGCAGTATTCCGCTGACAATCAGCACCATCGGAATCAAAGACAAGAATAAAAAGAACGCAGCACCAGAAGCGTAGGTTCCCACCTCCACTTCTTGAAAAGCCCTGCGTATTTGCTTTTGTAATCCGTATAACTTTGTAAAAACAGACATTCTGGACAGCTCCTTCTCGCCACATTAGACATATTGTCACATGTCATTAGTCGGTTATCTGATATATTGCATCAATAGCCTTTATCTCTCCCTTATAATAATATGCTAATATCTCTGTGGCGGTTAATCCCTTCTTTGCAAGTCCTTTTGCTCCATTTTGCGACATGCCACAACCATGCCCATATCCCGCCCCATGCAGAATAATCTGTTTTAAAGTATCCCCCTTTTCTCCATTCTTATCATATATTTTTTCTATGTAAAAATATGCACTTGGCAGTATATCTCCCATTGTATAACTACTGCCATCATTTCTTGTAATAACGTCTTTCGCACAGCCCAGCGCTTGACGAATTAAATGTTGAGACATTACACTCACTCGAAAATGTTCTGTCTCAATCATAATTCCTGCTACCATTCCACTTTTTTTCCGGCTTAAAATTCGGATATCCTGTATCACGTCCTCATTTTCTAACTGGTCTGACGGCAGAAAGCGTGACCGAATAAGAACTTTTTCTGGCTGTGTTTGAGACAATTGATAAAGCTTCGTTAATAGCTTCTTCACCGTATTTTTATCAAACAATCGATTATAATTCCAACGGTACCATGCCTCATCATATTCTATATCTGTCTCGTTTCCATTATCAATAAACATCTGATAACATCGTTCCCCCTCCTCACTCCCTACCGCATAGATTTCCTCACCAGTCTCAATCAAATACATATCTGCTGTTGATATATTGTCATTCCAAACACTTGCTCCGCCATTATAACCGCTTGAAGTTGAGTAATAAAAGCTCTCTACAATCTCGTTATTGTATGTCAAGACCTGATTTTTTGTCTCATTCACAGCCTTGACTACGCTTGGCGTCTCCTCACAGTTCATATAAACCTGAAATGCAGTGCTGTCATCCATATGTGCCTTCCATTCTGGATAGGCATAATTTTTTTTGTGAAAATAAGTATATGTCCTTGCACTAATTGCCTGTGCTTTCAGCGCTTCCTCTGGATAAGTAGAAGGCATCTCACTTGAGACAACACTATACAGATATTCTTCCACTAAAAGCTCATTGATCACAACAATCCCTTCTGGCACTACATAACATTCCAGCTTTCCCCTATATTGTGCAGAACAATTTCTATTGATATTTTTGATCTGTAACCTACTATTGTTCTTTCCAACAATACAGATTGGTTGATTTCCTTCAAAGTCTTTCTTGGTTAAAGTAATTTCTGAACCTGGTGAATATTCCGACAATTTACCATTTTGGTCAATAATAATTCCTTCCTTGCATACAATCGTCAACTTTGCATGATAAATACTCTGATATCCCTGTGTCATAATTAGAACACGCACTTTTTCATTAAAAATTGGTTTTATTCTATTTTCTTCCAACAATTTTTGTTGTACAATATTCGTTATATCCGTCTTATCTTTTTCAACGTCTTTTTTTGACTCCTCATTTGTATCTACCACCTTATTATTGTCAGATAAATTAGCGCTGCATTGATAAACGCCGACTATGATAATAAGCCATACTATTACGATAAATAATTTTTTTAAAAGTTCTCTCCCATAAAATATATTCCATTCCTCCTCTTATTTTTAAAATAATCGTTCATTCTCTTTTACCTTGTATCTATTTTATAACAACTTTTTAGGTCACATCTTGAAAATCATCATATGAGGCAGCACTTTACATTTTATGCATAACGAATGGCTACCTATGTGCAAAAATGCGCAAAAAAACAGGATTGAAAGAACATTGCTTTCAATCCCATTCTTATATCATATTGTAATATACTTTACCACAAAAGCAGCCTGTTAAGGCTGCTTTGCTTCATTTGTGTATCCCCGAAACGCCGGCTCCTGTATTTTGACTCCTAGCCAATGCTAGGTGGGCGACCGCAATCTTTCTCGCTGCCTTCCCCTGGCCTAAATGGGGGGCATGACATTGATCAGACAATATAGGAATCCCGTTTAAAGTGATGTAGGTTCAAAATGACAAGAGTTATCGTACATTTCAGATTAACTATAGTATACCCCAACATTAAAAAAATATCAACCACTATTCATATTGCATCTTTACTAATATTTTACAGAAAATTTTTGCTATTTTACATATAGACATCTTATGAACTTCGTGCATAAAATCTGTACGTGCCCTTGCCCTCTTTTTTTACATCATAAAGAACCTTATCCGCCTCTTTCACTACATTCTCAAGAGCATCTTCAGAAAGTACTGTTTGTAGACTGCTAATTCCAATGGAACACGATATTCTATGTTCTTTCGGAATTTGAATCTCTTTTCCAAGTTTACAGCTAATCACATGTCCAAACCCTTCTTCTAAGGCAATTCGTTTGTAAATATTTTTAGCCAGTTGCTCCGTGTGTATATCATTTTGACTATACAATGTAATCAAAAATTCATCTCCACCATATCGCGTAACAAAACCATCTTTTCCAACCTCGTCCTGAAAAATATCAGCCATTTCAACCAGTATAACATCTCCAATATTATGACCAAATGTATCATTATAGTACTTAAAATTATCCAAATCAATATACATAATTGTAATTGGTTGTATTGTCTTTCGATTGCGATTGCTTCTTAACTTCCTTTTAATATTCCCATAAAATCCCTCGCGATTATACAAGCCAGTGAGTTTATCTGTGATTGCAAGATAATTCAGCTTATCATTCATATCACGAATCTTATCGTTTGCCTCAAGCATATCAACGGAGTTGAGAAGTTGTCGTATCAAAAACTCAAAGACAACAGAATCGCTCTCGTCTAGTAAATATTTATTCGTTGGAGAATGCCAGTTGTCCTTCATTGTAATATATGCTATCATGACTGCTTTTAGGGAATTGTTATAATAAAAAGGAAGACCAATAATAGAACATATTCTCTTTTTATCAAACAGAGAAATGATATCCAAATAATCCGTATAATTATTATTAATTTTTGAAGTCGCAAATCCTAATCTATTGCGATGAAAAAATCCCTCAATCTGACTGCGTCGCTCCTCACAATATCGATACCCAGTATTATTAAAAAGTTCTTCTGTTTTGTTGTCTGTATATTTTATAAGCATAAGCCTATCAATATTAAAATTATGTATCAGTGCATAGACCGACGGATATATCAATTCCTTTCTATTTTTATGCCCAATCTCAACCATTGTCTGCCATGCAGACAAAAAATTCATGCGTTTTTGCTGTTCTTGGTTCTCTTTATAGACAAATGCATGGCGCAGTACCTCATCCACCGCGTATCGCAATTCTGGCAACAGGTCAAGCTTTCGCTTTTCTATTATATATTGTTTTCCTTCCAGCGCTGCCCTCAGCTCTCCTACTTTGCCATAGCATCCCTGATACTCATAAAAATCAATCGCCTCCAAAAGCTTACGCTGTGCGTCGTCTTCTCTCCCAAGATATTGATATACTTTTGCAAACGCTATCATATATTGTCCAAAAATGTAAAACTGGTTTCCTACAGATCCTTCCATACACTTTGCTGCCAGCTCAAATTTTTTCAAAGCTGTTTTATAGTCTTCTTGCGTAGCAAGTTGCAAACCACAAATAAAATAATAGATAAACAAATCATCTTTGCACATTGTATAATCATGTATCACTGTATTTTCTATTTTTTTACTTTTCTTTTCTATCAAATGTTCCAGAAAAAGTTTTGTCTTTTCAATATAGATAGCACTTTTGAGCATGTCTCCATTATAATGGCTACACAGTGCCAAAAGTCCTGCAAGTTTTGATATATTACAAACGCGAAGGCTATTCATCTTCATTTCTTTTACAATCCGAAAAGACAATTCTAGATATTCGTATGCACTTCTATAGTCCTGTGCCATAATACAATTAATTGCCATATTGTACAGAGTCTCACCGACATAATCAATCTTTTCCATCCGCAAAAAACGTTTCAGTGCCTCAATATAACATTCCGAAGCTTCATCATAATCTTCCATTGCAGAAGAAATATAACCTACCCCATTATAGATCATTGCTTCCTCATAGTCATCTTTTCCTCTAACAAGTTCATGGCATTTCTTATAATAATAATTTGCTGTCTTAAAGAAACCATTTGTGGAGGCTATCATAATATTGTTTCGATATGCCTCCATCATAAAATACTCATTGCCGAGCTTTTGCATCAACTCGATACCTTTATTAAAATGTACCAATCTGTTTTCAACTTGTTCTTCATCCGCAAACAAAGCTGGATGATTGTCGTAAGCGTAGACATAGATATGTGCCAAATGATTCCAAAAATGATATTTTTCTGCCATTCGGATAACTTCCTTATCAATTGGTATATCATTTGCACAAAAAAATATATTGTGCCATCCAGACATCTTTACCATAATGCCTAAAAGTTTCGCGATAAAAATATCATAGTCTGACGCTTGTTTTTCTGCAATATCAAGACATTTCTCTGCATAGTGTTCTGCATCTTCAAGTCTTCCATTATACATATGCGCCATGCACATAAAATAATAATATGCATGGTCAAGTGCCTGATCATTTGACGCAGTCCGCAGTTCTCTCAATTTTTCACACAGCAACAACGCCTGTGAAAAATTTTGCGTATATATCGATATTAATGTGTACAATTTGACAATTTGACACTTATGCTCCCATGTGATAGCAATCTCCTCAACTGTAATCATTTTATAAATAATTTCCAGATAATAGTTTGCTTGCATAAAATCAAGACAAAAAAGCAGATTATTAATCTTAACAATATAATTGTCAAACTGATCCGCAGAAAAAGCAAAATCATTATAAGCGTTTTTCTGCTCCATTAATTCGCCTGCATTTGTCTCAATCACAAGTCCCTTGTTTATGATATAACGATAAAACTTGTCCCACAGTAACTTCATATGTGACAATGGTACTTTCGCTTCATTATACGCAGCAAGAACAATAATATTATGACAAATTCCATCCTCTATCAGATTATGAATAAAATGCATTGTGGAACCATTTGCATATTGTATATCATTTAGCAGAAAAACTACTAGTCGGTCTCCTGCAAGATGTGAGATAAGGTTAATAACGGCTGTAGCAATTTTATTCTGCTCAAATGCAACCTCATCAATCAGAAGATTTTCTTCGCGAACACACATACCATTTTGCAAAAAACTCTTTAAAACAGAGCGATGCAAGCTGTAGACATCACACGCATCAAGAAGTCTGTCAATTGTGTCCTCTGACAGCTTTCCAAACGCACTCCCTGCAAAATCAAGAAATGGCTCAAACACACCAACAATCTCTGACAGACAAAAATCATGTAGGCAGACAATAGCGTCTGGATTCTCCTTCTCTATCTGTACCTTCCATTTCTGTGTGAATGCAAATGTATTGTAATGTCGTAAAAGCAAAAAATTTTCGTCTCTCTCACTAAAACTAAAACGCACTTTATCTATAACACCACTTCTTGTATCTTTGTTCATTACAAATACCCCAGCTACCAAATAATTTCAGACCAATCACTAATTCCTATATAGGACTTGGCCCATTCTAGATACTGTGCAGAGTTAATCCCATCCATCTCATTATAGATTGTCTGGGAGAAAGCATCCATGCTTGCATCCATTCCTGGGTCACTATATGCGGGCAAATAAATAATCTCATCTATAAATGGATTATCTTTTACCGCGGCGTAGGAGGCGCACAGCGCAGCCGCTTGTGTCTCACTTCCCTGCTTGTTTGAAAGACCAATTTCACTCAATATAATATGTCTTACTTTTCCCTTTGTATCCAACATTATTGGCGTTTGCATAAAATCAGTTAAAACAGAAAGATTTTGAAAAGTGACAATCTCTCCTGTCGCAACCTGTTCAGCATAAGCATTTCCATTTTTGCACCCTGACATATCCCAAAATTTGGCATATCCCATTGGATTTGTATATGGATGCTGCGCCACTCCCCAATCAATATCTCCTTCCAATTTTATCAACGCCTGAAACTTTTGTAGAAAATCTTTTCCATCCATAAATTGATAATACTCTTTATCAGAAAGCGTAAAATTTCTGTCCCATATCTGATCGATGCACACATAAACTTGTGCATTGGCATTTGTGCTCATAATTGCATTGTACATGACACGAAATGCCTGTGTATATTCCTTAATATAAGTATCCCAATCCGTCCATGCCATATAATTCCATAAACGCGTGTTTACTTCATTTCCTATAATCCAATTTTCACCGCCTTTTGAGTTCGCCACATAATACTCCATCATAGTAGCAAGTGTCCTAACACCTTCCTCATCTGACGCATTGAACATATAGTACATTGGATTTTTAATTCTTTTGGAATCTGCCCTCCTTGCCTCTACTCTAGCCATCGGGTGCGTCAAGGCCCTATTGTCCCCTGTGTTCAACACTTGAAGCGTCTTAAATTTCCATGCAACCTGTGGACCAAAAGTACCATCCATAAAAATATTGTTAAATTCTTCTCCCTGTGTGGATTTCTTATTGCGCGGATATCGTTTTAATGTATTCCAAGCAAGTGCTTCAGGATTCGTAATATATGTAGGCTCTGTCACCATATGGAAAACTCCCCCACTTTTAATTCCCATTGCAAACTTAGAGTACAGTTTTGTATCTTGCTGCTTAAAATTAACTGGAAACTGAAAACTTGGCAGCGATTCAAGTTGATGCATATTTTTATATCCAATCACTTTTGTACTTTGCTGAATATCATATTCAAAAGGCGCCAGCTCAAACAAATAAAGCAGTCCATCATCTGAAACTGGCAATCCATCATTTAGCGCTGCAATATAAGTCACTGTGCCATTCTTTTCTACAGTACAGCGTACATTCCTTGAAATTATCCCATAACTTCCCGCAATAACAGTCGAATCAACATCATTTGTCTGACTGTCAACAACTTCGGCGGCATAGGAACGAACCCCCATGCCGCCAAAAAGCATGCCCGCAATCAGACATATAACGATATTTCGTTTCAATCTAGATAATCTTTGCATTGTATACATCCTTTATAATCATTTGGTAACCTTTTCATCAAAACCATTCCCATTATACCAAACCATTACTTCTACGTCAATGAATATTCACTCTCCTCCAAATTTACTAAATGTCTATCAAACACTAATATTACTTTAAATAAATCTCCATCTACAACAATTTTCATATCTCCTTCATTGAGTTTCATCAAACTTTGCGCTATAGAAAGACCAAGTCCATGTCCCTCTGTGTTGCGAGATTTATCGCCTCGTACAAATCGTTCCATCAATTCCTCCCCACTAATGTTCAATGGGAATTTAGAAATATTCCGAAATGTAATGTTCACAAGCATATTCGTAGCTTCTAAATTGATATATACTCTTGATCCAGGCTGTGCATATTTACAGATATTGTTCATTAAATTGTCAATAACGCGCCATACATGTCTTCCATCTGCCATAATATAAACTTTTTCCTCAAGCTTACTGACAATTAATTCCAATCCCGCTGCCTTAAGCTTTTCCTCAAATTCTCCCACTGTTTGTGCCAAGAAAACGCCTGCCTCAAGCTGTTGACTATCAACAGACATATTTCCAGAAGAAGCCTTGGAAGCCTCCACCAAGTCTTCAATTAATTTTTTTAATTTGGAAGACTGTCTGTCAAGCACTTCGAGATACTCTGCTGCCTTATCATTGTGCAATTCTTCCTTCGAGAGCAAATCCACATAGTTAATAATTGAAGTGAGTGGTGTCTTAATATCATGTGATACGTTTGTAATCAGCTCTGTTTTAAGACGTTCACTTCTTATGCGCTCGTCAACAGCCCTTGACATACCCTCATTAATTCGATTTAGATTTTCTCCATGTTTTTTACATTCCCAAAACATTTTACCAACATCAATCTTATATAATAGATTTCCCTCCGCCATATTTTGACTTGCTTTTTGTAATGTATAAAACTGAACTACTAATAGACATAGAACAACACAGAAAATCACTTTTTCTATAAGCCAGAATTGATAAATTACATTTTTACTAAAAATTATCAGAATGAAAAACTCAACGACAGAAATAACTCCAAATATAAAAATTGTCTTCCAGATCAAAGTCACATTTTTTAAAAGATATACAAAACCATCACAACACCAATGATAGACTTGATAGCAGATACTATTTCGCCACCATTTACCTGCTTTTAAACGTACACATAAGCTGAGTATATATTCAAGTGCAATCGCTGCCATTATCACACCAAACGCTATCAGCAATCCTATACAAGCGAGCACATATTTGGGTAGTTCAGTCATATTCATAGTATACATTAACATAAAAACCAATACCATTTCCACAATAAAGATAATGATACTAAATATATCGATTGGAATCCTGTCAAACAGTGTAAGCACAACTCCATTCACTCCTCTGCGATGTCCAGCTGCATAAATTAGAAAAGCAAATGACAATATCATTACAAAGATGTTGCCGCCAAGTCTCTGTGCAAAATTTGTGTCTGTCATATCAAAATAAAATTGAACAATCCACCCTTTTTGACTATATTCGTTGTTCATAATACTTGCTAGAACAAAATTCGGAACGATAGACACAACCCAATAATTCTCCATTGAAACTTCTTCCTCAACAACCAGCGTAAAGTCTTCATTCAAATAATATTGGGGCTGATTGATAAAAAGACTGCCAGATAAACTATTAGAGTCAATTATTGTAAGTTCATCACCACGGATACTTCTAATATTATCCAAAAGGATTGTTCCCCAATTATGATAACTAAATATCGTATTATTTAAATCAGCCAAATTTACAAAGTTCCCTGGCTCACCAAGAATTTCCGCCACCAAAGGATCGGTATCTTGTATCTTATCAAAAACACTGGACTCTGTTATCGGTTCTTCTACCCATGGTATATTTTCCACAGCGTTTTTACTAATAAGCTGATAAACTTTATTGGTAAAATCATAAACATAATTATAAACTGTCTGTTTATTCTGTACTTCATAACAGAGAGAGACGTTTTGCACAGGATAATAATTGCCTTCTGCGCGATAATAAATAATTCCTTTTGCTAAATCATAACAGATTCTATCTGCATAATAATACTGCAACTGTACAGCATTCTTTTCGTCAAGCACATCATTATTCATATCGCTTTTATAATATCCTGTTTCTATATTATTCAAAAAACCATTACCATCTTTTACAATCTTACACAAATATAGCTGTTCTGGTTCCACTGTGGCAAGTTCGTCATCTGTCATGTTTGTTTCCTGATAAGAGTTGTGTTCGCGAAAATCAATCTTATCAAGATTATCTGATTTTATTATACCATATTTAAAATTATTTTCTCTTAAATACTCTTTATAGTGACTTTTGCCAGCAATGAAATGCTTTGCTGCCTCCATGGAATACCTTTCATTAATATTCTCATAAACGTTTTTTAACACTTCGTAACGTGTCTTATCTGTTAAATTTTCAGACACTCCAATAAAAAAACATATTCCTAGCAAAACACACCCTATCCCTGAGGCAACAAAAAGTATCCTTGCAATCAATTTTGCCAACAAAAACTCCCTTAATTTTTTCACCTTAAACGCCACCTTTTCCTTTTTCTGTTTCTAACTTGTAACCCCGTCCCCAGACTGACTTCAAATACCTTGGTTCTGCTGGATCATACTCCAACTTTTCCCGTAAATGTCTGATATGAACTGCCACCGTATTTTCTGTGCCAAAGGGACTGTCATTCCAAACAGCGGCATAAATTTGCGCCGGAGAATAAACTTTTCCTGGATTTTTCATGAGAAACTTCAAAATATCATACTCCGTTGGTGTCAATGCTGCTTTTTCGCCATCAAGTGTCACTTCCTTTGTGCGATCATCTAATGTAATGCCTCCAATCGTCAATAGATCGCTCTCCTCTGGCATCACTCTGCTGCCAAGCTGCATATATCGTCTTAGCTGAGATTTCACTCGCGCCTGAAGTTCCACTGGATTAAATGGTTTTGTTACATAGTCATCCGCACCGATATTGAGACCCAAAACTTTATCTGTATCCTCACTCTTAGCAGTCAGCATAATAACAGGTACATTGCTCTGCTCTCGCAACTTTGCCATAGCTGTAATACCATCCATCACTGGCATCATGATATCCATAAGTACCAGATGGATTTCCTCTCGCGAAAGCACCTCCAAAGCCTCCTTCCCATTGTAGGCTTCATACACCTGATACCCTTCTGTTGTCAGATAAATTCTTAACGCTGACACAATATCTTTCTCATCATCACATACCAGTACATTGTACATTTTTTCTCTCCCCAATTTCCAGTTCTTTATCTACAAAAAAAGTATAAACAATATTTTATTAAGTTCCAATTAGGTAAATGTTTAAGATTTATTTAAATTTTGTGTTTATATTTGAATTTTTAAAGCTATTTTATAAGCTTTTGTCACTAGTATCGTTCTTTTATAATCCTTTGCCAAGATATAAGAGAAGTAATCTACTCCATTCTATCTGTAATTTTCGTTATTCAAAACTCTTTCCAAAAGAATATGGAATTGTGTATCTTTTCCCCGCAGCTTCTTGTACCAGCGTTGGGGAATGTTATCAAATCCAAATGCAATACCAGCAAGCCCACCTGTGACACATGCCGTTGTATCTGTGTCATTACCAAGCATAATAGCACGTTTCACTGCATCCTCATAATTTGATGCAACTTCCATAATCATAAATGCGCTGCGTAAACAGTCGACCACATACCCAGAACCATTTCCAATCCATGGTTCATCTGGTCGCACACTCCATTCAAACTCTTGTTCATAATCTGGCATCATTTTATAAATTTCTCTCAAAATTGCAATTGCATTCGCAAGCGCTGACGAAAACGCCACCCCGCTTAATAAAAAACGCGCTACCAAGCAATACAATGCACAACATACTTGATTGCACAGATTTCCATGTGTAATTAAACATTGTGCATGTGCATCCAATACCAACTCTTTATCCGTTCCCTTATGACAAAGTGCAAGCGGCAGCACACGCATAAGTGCACCATTTCCCTTGCCATTTGGACGCAATAAACCACATTCCTCTATCACTTTTCCAGTTCTATACGCATTTAGTGCCTCGCCTGTCTGTATTCCAACATCAAAGACTATGCCATCCACTGCCCACTTTCCTTCCAAATACCACGCCAACAATCTGTCCGCAAAATCTTTCAACTCAAATGAACCACAACTTATAAAACTATCCAAGAGACAAAGTGCTTGTGCCCCATCATCTGACCACGTACCTGATTTAATATTAGAATGTGCTCTTTGAAATCCAAATGGCGGCTGCATCTCAATTTCTTCATAAGATGGAATTTGATCTGCAGAATAAAATTCATATGGAACACCTAGTGCATCGCCAATCAATAACCCATACAGGCCGCCTTTTATTTTATCATATTTATGAAAATTATTCATAATAGTATTTTCTCACTTTCTGATACCATTCAGTAGTATCGTTACAAATGTCCGCAATCAGATATTCAAATTGCTCGTCTCCCATCTGTGGGTCAATATTAATACCAAACATTCCACACACATACTTTCCTGCTCCAGAAGCATAATGTTCCCGCCAAAATGCTGGAACCTCTTTCTTTGCATTTTCATAATCAAATGTCTTTGACGCCGCTAGAACGGTAAAAGCCTCTTTGTACGTAATTCTGTAATCCATTGCATAACCACCTTTCAACGATATTGTTAATTTCAAGGGTGCAAATGCCTTAAGCATAATTTTGTCTCTGCGAACCGCCGATGGCGAATTTCCGTGAAACCGAATAAATGCTTTATTTCCTTACAATAAATAAGATCTCTATATTTACGGATTTTGACCTTTATAACCATTACTATTTATTCATAGTTAAGCTCCACACTTAATAACATTTGAAATGGTATACAGCGTTTTGCCACACAAAATCGCCTTCATACTAGAATCATATTCTTACAAAATATATATTCTATCTTGTAAAAACGAACTTGTAACCTATATTAGATGTGTTATAATAAACCTATATTAAAGCACTATCATTTTTAAAAGATAAAACAGAACTGGAGATTTCTTATGTACTGTACATCTACACAATTAAAGTTACTAAGTGAACAGGAGCTTATATCATATGAACGCCAAGGAAATTTAAAACTGCCACGTCCATATCGTGATTTTATGAAAACCTATGGTGATGGAACATATAGCGGCGTAATTTGCATCAATTTACCTGATTTTCATATTTTGAACAATTATTCACAATATGATTTCTGGCAATATGAAACTGCTCCTATTACACAAGAACAAATAGAAGAATGTGTTGTGATTGGAAATAGTATTGATGGTGATTATATCGCCATCCATCGAACGCTCAACGGATACATTTTATTGCCTAGGCATTCTGATATGATAGAATTTTTCCCATATAGCAATGAACCGTTCCTCTCTACCATATGTAAAATAGGATATGCCCTTTATGATGAAGCACTGGACAATTACTTTGAACCCACAGGAGCCAAACATTTATTTCTAAAGTATTATCAGCATAATTTGCATGGTTTGTCTAAACGATTCAAAGCAGCATTTCAATATGATTATCTAATTGAAAATGAATATATATGTAAAGTATTTTTATATCGTATGGGCGGTTATGTTCGTTTTAATTACGCATATAGCACAGAAGTTACCATTTTTTATAATGAGTATGGATTTGAATATTATCAGGAAATTAAAAAATATTTAAATGAAAACGGCTGTAAATGAAACGATTCTAAGCTTTTTATTTCTATTTAGGCATTTGTTCTATCAGTTTCTGAATAAATGCCTCATTTTACATTCAATATCTATCAAAAAATTTATTTTTTACAGTTTCTTATAATAGTCCAAATATCTCTGTAACTTTACAGTAAATATAGTTTGTACTTCTGGTTCGCTTTGAAGCAAAATATCACCCCCCATCTGCCTAGCAAGATTTCTAGCAATCGTAAGCCCTAAACCATTTCCTTGTATGCTGCGATTGCGGGAATCCTCCATTGTATAAAGTCGTTCAAATACACTAACTGCAAACTGTTTTTCTATCCCTTTTCCCCTATCAATCACATCAATATAGACAAAATCATCTTCTTCCCACAAAAAAAGCCCAATATACTTGCCATCACTACCATAGCATATCGCATTTGACAACAAATTACACAAGATTCGGTCGATAGATTCCTTGTCACCCTGCACAAAAATTGCCTGTTCTGGAATAACAATATCCACTGTAAAATCCTTTTGCATCAACAACTCATAATAGACAAGTATATTTTCTTTGCATAATTCACTGATGTTTATTTTTACCTTCTCAATATTTTTATCCCCAGCTTCCAGCTTTGCTAGTGTAAAAAACTGGTCAATCAAATCCATAACCTGTTTTGCCTTTGTCTCCACCTTTTGCAGCATTGTATCTTCACAATTACTTAGTCGCATAATTTCCAAATACCCCAAAATCACAGTGAGGGGCGTCTTGATATCATGAGAAATATTTGAAAGCATTTTTTTAGATGCAATTTCTTGCTTTCGGAAATCAGCTTTCATCTTTTGTCTGTCCAACAGCAATAAATTAATTTGTCCACACAAATCCATCAGCACCTTGTTATCCGTAAAAACCATCACTTGCTCGTCGGTATCCTGTTCTAAAATGTCAGATAGCTTCTGAGTAATTTCTCTTAACTTTGCCTGTGTTCCTCTATTCATTTCCCTTCTCCTAGTTTATATCCAATTCCCCATACGGTAACGACATACTTTGGATCGCGGGGATTATCCTCAATTTTATTACGCAATCTACTAATATGAACATTAACCGCATTCTCATCTCCCATATAGGCATCATTCCATATCTGTGAATACATCTGCTCCTTTGTATAAACTTTTTTTGGATTTTTCATCAAAAGCTTTAAAATTTCAAATTCTTTTGCGGTCAACTCAATTGGTTCTCCATTTTTCATCACAGAATAATCACCTGTATTGAGTACAAGCTCTCCTTTTGTAATAATATTGTCATCTATAGTAGCAGCAACTGTATACTGTGTATTTCTTCTAATATTTGCCTTAATTCTGGCAAGTACTTCTGTGACAGAAAACGGCTTAGTAACATAATCATCTGCCCCAAGTCCAAGCCCAAGCGTCTTATCCGAATCGGTATCTTTTGCAGATAGAATCATGATTGGTACTGTGCTAGATGCTCTGATCGTCTTCATAACTTCCATTCCGCTCATCTTAGGAATCATCAAATCTAATAATACAATGCTGTACTCGTCCGCAAAAAACTTTTCACATGCGCTCTTTCCATCATAAGCAGTCACAACCTCAAAATTTTCT
>CAJUAE010000023.1 GCA_910583965.1 uncultured Lachnospiraceae bacterium | reverse complement strand
CCGCGATAAATCGTTCTGGAGCAATACCAGATACACGCAGATAGATTCCTCCTGTTATCATAATCGCCATAATAAAAAACGCTTTTAAATCAAAAAATTTAAAAAAAAACTGATATTCTTGTTTATAATTTATAATTCGTGTCGTGTGCTTTTGAACCAAACGCCCAAAAATAAAAATTTGAAATACAGCAAATACAACTATAGACAAAAAAATATTGAAAGCCTTCAAATAAGCTGGATATACCAAAACACTAATTCTTAAAATATTACAAGCAATCCTATCTATTGTTCATCATTTACCAAACCAAAATTCAATGATTTCCTCTGCGCTGACTGGTGCCATATCATTGGCATCCACCCCCACATCATACCGCAAAATTCCGTTTTGTTTATTCTTAGTATTGTACTCCTTATGGTTGTGTTGGTGCCCATACAACATAACTGCTTCCTTTCCAAAACCATGCCATTCCAATATAGGATAGTGAAATAATACAAATTGTGTATTTCGATATGATATTTCCATATAATCACGGACAGAAACAAATAGTGATTGGTCAAACGACGTACAATCTACAAAATTATCATGATTTCCCCGTATAAGGTATTTCTTCCCTTTTAAAGAATATAATAATGCAGATGCCATCTCAGCACCTTTCATTGTAAAGTCACCAAGAATATAAACCTCATCCTTATTTGTTACTTTATCATTCCAATTCTTTGTCAAACTTTTATTCATTTCTTCCACGGTATGAAATGGACGCTGTGTATGTTTAATAATTTTCTCATGGTAAAAATGCAAATCCGCTGTAAAATATATCACTTGTTGGCCTCCTTACGGATTGTATTTCATATTATTCGCTCCAAATAACGTTATGTTTCACTCACCTTCTTGATAATGCTACGATCTTCCTATATATCTTCTTTATTTTGGGGAAACATTAATGTTTTCTTCCATATCCAGTTGCTACCGCCACTATCAGTATCACCATCATACAAAGAGAATAAAAATTTACAAAAGGGATTGACGCTGGCGCTACTGCAAAGTCCTTTCCAAACTGGGCAGACTGTTGTGCTGGGATTACGCAATGTACTGTCCAAGGTGACAGAAAACAAAACACACAGCCTGTACAATCCAATAGGTTTGCGCGGCGATATCGATTGATACCCGCTTTTTCACCAATCTCATTCACTAAATCACCTAGTGCCACAGTTGCTACGGAGATAACTCCTGTGACCATGCTCAATATGCCAGCCGAAAACACAATGGCAATCTCCGCGCTGCGTTCACTTTTTGCAAAACGAGCCAAAAACATTCCCACATCCTCAAATAGACCACTGCGTTCCACTACTCCAAGCAGAGCAAACACTGCAATCAGCATTGCCATTGTACCTGCTGTCCCCATAATCGCTTCTATAATTGCCCCTGATACAGAAAACCCACCAGGAAAGGAATCTGGTCCTTGTTTCCCAAAACAAGACCTGCTGACTCTGACCGACAAATTCTATTATAACAGGCAGAACATGGAAATGCTCTGCCTGTTATACTTACAAATACATTTTAGCTGTCTCTTCCGCCAAATGAAACTTTTCCTGAATTTTCTTCAAAATAATGCTGTCTGCAATTTGTAAATCCTTTAATGCTGATACCATAGCTATTATTCCTTCCTGTCTTCCTTCCTGTCTTCCCTTTTCAATTCCTTTCTCTTCCACACCCTTACTTAAATTACACATAAGCGACACCTCACTTTCCAATGTCTGAGTCATTTTGATATGAAAATCTTCTTCCAATATCTGGCACTTGTCCTGTGAACCTGTCTCCGTGGACAGAAGCACATTCAACAGTTTCAATAAATCCGTACCCGAATCTTCCTCTTTCCCAAGACAAATCATAACAGCCGCCATCAAATCATAATCTGCTTTTCGTTCCTTTACACTGCCCGCCAAATTTTCTTCCGCAATGTAATAACGGGTAATGCTATTTTCACGGCTCTTTGGCGGATTCATACAAATCCATATGCTATATACTTTTTTGATATTCTCATAGTGAGAATTTGTAAACTCTGTTCCATATTGGGCGGAAATCATCCGGCTACAGTAATAGATTCCCCTCTTTATCAGCGGATACCCCGGATAAAAATCATTCTAAGCTTCAATATTGATAATTAAGCGAATTAATTCGGCGGATACAGGAGCGATTGCAAGAAATCGAATATCATAGAAAATCGTCCCTTCCGTCAGAGAAGTATCTTCATTTCCAGCTCCCTGTATCATAGAAACACAGTTGGATTCATCCGGGGCAACTGCCACTTCGCCCACCTGCGGTGTACCTTCAATATATCTTTCCGCAATCTCTTCCACATCACAGTCACGATATTCTTCCAGGCAGTTCTTCATAATCCATGCCAGAATAATCTTTTTCGAAAGCAGCCGCTTGCAGGCCGCATCATAGCTGGCTTTCTCATCAGCCACACGGATATTTTTCGCTATGGTAGTATCTGTATTCACGGCCTCACCCCCTGCTTTTACTGATATTTTATCATATTTCATACGAACAGGCCACAATATTTTTCAGTCTTTTAAAATAACCATTTTATTCTGATAGCACTCCGCAGACACGCTGCAATCAATCTACGGTCTAATTACGTCACCGCTTGCAAAAAAACAACAAAATATGAATATACGTTCTATTATTTCCCAATAAAAGCAAAATAAATCTTAGTTTTATGGAGGATTGAAAATAAGTGCAATTTTTGTTTGTAGGATTTTAGTAAACAGCACACTAAAAAGGTCTCCTGTTTTTTTGCACTTATTTTTGGCTTTTTGAAAAAACTATAATATTTCAGTTATCCTTCCGCACAGAAATGGAAAGAACACAATTAAGAAATTACAAGGATAATAAGATACAACATCTGGATATCGACATTTTGAAACGCCTGTGCTATGTATTAGAGTGTAATCTGACTGATTTGATAAAATATATCCCGCCAGAAGAAACACAGACTCCGCAATAAAAACCTACGTTGTAAGAACTTTATTGTCATGAACAGTAGGAAGCCGCTTACCTCCCATGGGGATAAAATACAACTCTTATTCTCTTTTATTCCCAAAAACTCCCGTTCCCTTTCGCCTTTACTTATGATATGGTTCTTTATTAATAATCCGAAAACATCGATAAATCTGTTCCATTAAAATGACCCGCATTAACTGATGTGGGAATGTCATATCTGAAAAACTGAGTGTTTCCTCAGCACGCTGCATCACGCTATCATGCAAGCCCAAAGAACCACCAATCACAAACGCAAGACTGCTCTTTCCACTAATTCCCAATTGTTCTATATGCTTTGCCAAATGAACAGAATCTCGCTTTTTTCCATCAATTGTCAGTGCAATACAATAAGTATTGTCATTGATTGCCTTTAGAATGCGTGTCGCTTCTTTTTGTTTAATCTGCGTCTCCTCTGTCTCTGATGCCTTATCTGGAGTCTTTTCGTCTGCCACCTCCACAATCTCTAACTTACAGTATTTTGAAAGCCTTTTCTGATATTCAATAATCGCATCCCGAAAATATTTTTCCTTAATTTTTCCAACTGTAATAAGTGTTATATTCATTGTATCCTATATTAATAAACTTTTGCTTATTTTCCTTTCATAATACTTCAAAATAATTTATACAGATGATTTCTCTATAACTTCTAATCAGTTTTCCTCAAAAATCTCAGCATACAGCTCCTCGCACAAGGCATCAAGATAAGATGCATTTAGACTGCCAAACTCCTGTGTCACAGTAGTTTTGATACCCTCAAAATACCTAAAATATTTCATTTCATCAGGAGTGCCTTCCTCAAACCACACACCCTCTCTAATCGACTCTGCTGTGATATGTTCTTTTGCCCATATCTTAATTTTTTCTGTTAAATCCTTTTCCACAGCAGCTTCCTCTGTATATTTCTTCGAGGACCTTAACGACAAAACGCCCATCACAATAAATACGACAAACATTGTACCCATTACACCATAGGTAATATATTTGTTAGAACCTGCAATCTGGAACGGAAGCACACCTGCTTCCATCAAGATAAACACAACAATTCCTAACACACCTATCAACAAAAGCGTATAAGCAGAACTTTTATAATCCTCTGCCTTTGCTTTTTTGTCCTGATAAACCTTTATATCATCATTTCTGTCTGACATGTACCAATCCTCCTATTTTTAATAAATATAGTCTCACAAATTGCAAAAATAACCTGCACAAATTGCGCAGGTTATTTATCATTGCATTTTTTTATATATCTATTTTCATAAGTCTGTTTATTTTCCAGACAAATAATTGTGAATGCCCTTAGCTGCTGCCTTTCCTGCTCCCATCGCAAGGATTACAGTTGCTGCGCCTGTCACTGCATCACCGCCGGCAAATACACCTTCTTTTGATGTTCTACCAAACTCCTCATCAGCGACAATACACTTCCATTTATTTGTCTCTAATCCTTCTGTTGTGGAAGAAATCAGTGGATTTGGAGACGTTCCAAGAGACATAATTACTGTGTCAAGTTCCATCTCAAATTCACTGTTAGGAATCTCAACAGGTCTGCGTCTTCCCGATGCATCTGGCTCGCCAAGTTCCATCTTAATACATTTCATTCCTCTTACCCAATTATTTTCATCTTCCAAAATCTCTGTTGGATTGGTGAGTAAGTCAAAAATAATGCCTTCTTCCTTTGCATGATGCACTTCTTCTACTCTCGCAGGAAGTTCCTCCTCGCTGCGTCTATACACAATATGCACCTCCGCGCCCAGACGTAATGCTGTTCTTGCCGCATCCATCGCAACATTACCGCCACCTACAACAGCAACTTTTTTGCCACGCATAATTGGGGTGTTAGTATTTTCATTAAACGCTTTCATAAGATTACTTCTGGTCAAATACTCATTTGCAGAAAATACACCGTTTGCATTTTCGCCCGGAATCCCCATAAACTTTGGCAGTCCTGCACCAGAGCCAATAAATACAGCTTCATACCCTTCTTCTTCAATTAATTCATCAATCGTAATAGACTTGCCAACAATTACATTTTTTTCTATTTTAACACCTAAAGACTCCACGTTGGCAATTTCTTTTGCCACAACTTCCTCCTTCGGAAGTCTAAACTCTGGAATTCCATAAACAAGCACACCGCCAGCCTCATGAAGCGCCTCAAAAATTGTGACATCATATCCAAGCCTTGCAAGGTCTCCCGCGCAAGTAAGCCCTGCAGGACCAGAGCCAATTACTGCTACCTTTTTACCATTTTTTTCTTTTGCAGGTTCTGGTTTGATATTATTCTCTCTTGCCCAGTCAGCCACAAAACGCTCTAACTTACCAATAGAAACTGGGTCTCCTTTAATACCTCGAATGCATTTCCCTTCGCATTGGCTCTCCTGTGGACACACACGTCCACAAACAGCGGGCAATGCTGAAGATTGACTAATAATTTGATACGCCTCTGCAATATTTCCAAGTTTCACTTGCTCGATAAATGCTGGAATATCAATCGCCACAGGACAACCTTTAATACATTGGGCATTTTTACAATTAATGCAGCGAGTTGCTTCCTCCATTGCTTCCTCTTTATTATATCCAAGACAAACCTCATCAAAGTTTTTCGCTCTGACAGTTGCCTCCTGCTCTCGTACTGGTACTTTCGTTAACACGTCCATTAATTTTCACCTCCGCACTGACCACATCCGCCATGATGCGTATCACCTTCCTGCAATTTCAACATCAATCTTCCTTCTGTTGTCTTATAAATCTGCTGACGTTTCATCGCCTCGTCAAAATTTACCAGATGTCCATCAAATTCAGGGCCATCCACACAGGCAAATTTTACTTTGTCACCAACCGTGACACGGCAGGCACCACACATACCTGTACCATCTACCATAATTGGATTTAAGCTGACAATTGTAGGAATTCCAAGCTCTTTTGTGAGCTTACATACAAATTTCATCATAATCATAGGTCCTATTGCAATACACAAATCATATTTTTTGCCTTCATCTACAAGCTCTTGAATTGTCTGTGTAACCATGCCTTTGCGCCCATAAGAGCCATCATCTGTTGTGACATATAGATTACCAGCCACTGCCTTCATCTCTTTCTCTAAAATCAACAAATCATGACTCTTTGCACCGACAATAACATCTGCTGCAACACCATTGTTATGTAACCATTTTACTTGCGGATAAACTGGTGCTGTGCCAACACCACCCGCCACAAAGAGAATCTTCTTTTTTGCAAGTTCTCCTTTGTCCTCGCTGACCATTTCTGATGCGCAACCCAACGGCCCCACAAAGTCGTGGAAAGAATCACCTGCCTTTAACGCTACCATCCTTGTAGTTTCAGCACCCACTGTCTGAAATACAATAGTTATTGTTCCCTTTTCTCTATCATAATCGCAGATTGTGAGCGGTATTCTCTCTCCGTCCTTATCCATTCTCACGATTACAAACTGCCCTGGCTGACAATTCTTTGCCACGCGCGGCGCTTCCACTACCATTAAATAGATATTGGTAGTGAGTTCTCTTGCCTCTAAAATCTTGTACATTAACTGCTTCACCATACCTTTCTTATTAACTCTGCTACAATGGTAACAGTCTAGCCTTCGACTTTCTGTCACAAACATCAAACCACACATAATCACTTCGCGATGACAAAGCCATATACCGCGACTTGATGCACTCAACCACTACGCTATTTTACAGACTTTGCAGCAAGTGCAAAGTTCTGTGCTAAACTGTAACTAAAAATATTTTTTTCACATCTTTATCATTGTATCTGAAATATTTCATAATTTCAACTTTTTTCTCATTTAATACTACTCTAAAGGCTGTAAATGATATACTCCCTCATCCGCTTTATAGGCCTTAAATAAGTCTGCTGTATTTACATCAATCGCATAAATCTCATTTGTATCTTGCACATTCCCAGCAGTATCCACATACATTTCGTAGACAATATAATACATTGTTTCATCTGCTTTATAGAGCGTTTTTATTTTATACTCATTGTTTCCTGGCTTGTTAGATAAAGTTCCATCAATATCCAACAGTTTTCCGTTTGCCAATAAACTATTTTTTAATACCTGTAATGCAAGTTCTGTATCAAAATTTGCCTGCGTCCCAAGCTGATAAGAACGATTGACAACCTTACTACAAAGCCCTGACGCATCATAGGTAATAAAAGCAAAATTACTGACACCATAGGGCATCTCTATTGGATCTCTATAACGAATGCTATTTCTGTCTGGAACAGAACCATCTATGGTATAATATACACTAATTCCAGCATCATAAAGCGCAGTTATCAACACTGGTTCTGTATAAGTCCCACTCTCTGGTTTTATTACAGGACTATCAGGTGCAGACCGATTGATAACATAATGCTGCGTGACTATTTCACTCTCTATTTTATATGCGTTTACAAAGACAGCTTTTATCACATAATCTCCCGTCTCAAGCACTATTGGTGTTTCGTATATATTTGAATCCTTTGTTGGTGTTGTACCATCTAGCGTATAATAAACCTTTCCAGGTGCATTTCCCTTTATTGTTATGGACAACATTTCATCATAAACACCACCCTTTTTGTTAAATTGTGGTTTAAATGCTACATAATTATTATATTTAGAAAGAATATGTGGCATATCACACTGTTTTAGAAGACGATTCATCTCCGCATATGCTTTCTTGGACGCATAAAGTTTCAACAATCTGTCATAAACTTCTTCTCTTTTGGGATACTCTGTTCCCATGTTTAAAATTTCTTCTAACAATGTGATTGTTTCTTGTTGTTGTCCATTCTTTTCATTGTATTCTGCAAGTAATAATCGCACATCCAAATTTGTTGGCTGGATAGCAAGCGCTCTCTCCAAATAACTTATTGCGCTAGAATAGTCATCCTCAGCAGCACATGCAGTTGCTTTATTGTACTGATAATCAAAAGAATGATATCTCTGGTCATTGACAGAGTGAATGGTAAACGTAATAATAACTGCTGCCAAAATCATAAGCATCAAAACAATAATAATAATCCGCAATTTTCGGACGCTTTTTGATTCTGTTGGAAAATAAGCACTGGGTTCGTTTATAATATCCTCCTCAGATTCCTGACGAGATTCATTCTGTATCAGCTCCTCTGCTGCCATATCTTGAAGCATATCACTTATGGATTCTTTTAGCTTGTCTTCAAGCTCTATATCAAAGTCGGGTACGATTTTAACTTCTTCACCACAATGTTCGCAAAGCAGGTTCCCTTCCTTCAACTCATTTCCACAATTTGGACACTTCATGCTTTACAGGCTCTCCTTACTCAACTTAAAATAATCCTGTTATCACACCATTCTCTGTCACGTCAATCTGATAGGCAGCAGGATTTTTGGGAAGTCCGGGCATTGTCATAATTGCCCCAGTCAGCACAACAACAAATCCAGCACCTGCTGACACATAGACTTCTCTAACATTCACAGAAAAACCTTCAGGTCTTCCCAGCAACTCTGGATCATCAGAAAGTGAATACTGTGTTTTTGCCATGCATATAGGCAGATTGCCAAAACCAAGTTCTTCTAGCTTCTCTATTTGTTTTAAAGCAGCGGGTGCAAATACAACTTCTCCAGCTCCATAAATCTCCCTTGCGACACATTTAATTTTCTCACTAATTTTAAGTGTGTCAAGATAGAGCGGTGCAAATTCACTCTTTTTTGTCTCCAAAGTATTGAGAACTTCTGTCGCAAGCGCAACGCCGCCTTCTCCTCCTTTTTCCCATACTTCCGAGAGCGCAAACGCACAATTCCTGTCCTCGCAAAACTTTTTTACAAATGCTATCTCAGCCGGTGTATCAGATATAAATGCATTTAACGTAACAACCACTGGCACTTTATATTTCTGTAAATTTTCAATATGCTTTTCCAAATTTACAATGCCTTTTGCCAGTGCCTCCAGATTTTCTGTATTTAAATTGCGCTTTGCCACACCACCATTGTATTTCAATGCGCGTATTGTCGCTACTAGCACAACTGTATCTGGTACAAGTCCCGCCTGACGACACTTAATATCAAAAAACTTTTCTGCGCCAAGGTCCGCGCCAAAACCAGCCTCCGTCACAACATAATCCGCCATTTTTAAAGCAGCTTTTGTGGCGCGGACACTGTTACAGCCATGCGCAATATTAGCAAATGGACCACCATGAATAATTGCTGGCGTATGTTCCAACGTCTGAATTAGATTTGGCTTAATGGCATCTTTCAACAACGCTGCCATCGCGCCTGTCGCATGAATCTGCCCCGCGCAGACAGGTTCGCCAGCATAATTATACGCCACCACCATTCTGTCCAAGCGTTTCTTTAAATCTTCCATATCTTCTGCAAGACACAATACCGCCATAATCTCTGACGCCACAGTGATGACAAAATGATCTTCCCGCACAAACCCATCCATCTTATTACCCATGCCAACCACTACATTTCTAAGTACTCTGTCATTCATATCCAAACAGCGCTTCCATACAATCTGTCTAGTATCAATTTCCAGTTCATTTCCCTGCTGAATATGATTGTCAAGCAATGCTGCACACAAATTGTTCGCTGCTGTTATCGCATGAAAATCTCCTGTAAAATGCAAGTTTAATTCTTCCATGGGAACAACTTGTGCCATTCCACCGCCTGCAGCACCGCCCTTAATACCAAAACAAGGACCAAGAGAAGGTTCTCTAAGCGCAATCACTGCTCTTTTTCCCAATCTGCCAAGCGCTTGTCCAAGACCAACGCTTGTCGTTGTCTTTCCCTCCCCGGCTGGTGTTGGATTAATTGCTGTCACCAAAATCAGTTTTCCATTTTTATTCTTTTCTATTTTTTTTAAATATTCCTCAGAAATCTTGGCCTTATACTTTCCGTAAAGTTCCAAGTCATCTATTGTCATATCAAGCATCTTTGCAATTTCAGTAATCGGGTACAATTCCGCTTCCTGTGCTATTTCAATATCAGATTTCATCACACATACTCCTCCTTTGCTGCCAACTTCACAACAGTCTCTTTCTTTACCACTAAATCAATATTATTTTTATTTATTTTAATAGAATACCATTTATCCAAGCCTCTGTCTATTAAATTACATATGTTCTTCCAGATAATTTTGGAACTGATCCATACTCATCAAAATCCGACGTGGCTTTGTCCCTTCCTCTGCGCCGACCACACCTGCTTCTTCAAGTTGGTCTACAATCCGCGCGGCACGATTAAATCCAATCTTAAAAACACGCTGAAGCATACCAATTGACGCCTTTTCTTTCTCAATGACAAACTTCCCTGCCTCTGCAAAATAAGCATCCATATCACTGCCGCCAGATGCACCACCGCCAGAGATACTTGAAGAAGACTGCATCGTTTTAATCTTCTCTTCTATATCAGTGTTATAAGAAACATTGCCCAGCTTTTGATTTTTTAGAAAATCTACCACATCAGATACTTCTGAATCCGACACAAATGCCCCCTGCACGCGAGCAGGTTTGGTATAACCTTGTGGATAAAAAAGCATATCTCCCTTTCCTAAAAGTTTTTCTGCACCGTTCATGTCCAATATTGTACGAGAATCTACACCACTAGATACACTAAATGCGATTCGACTTGGCATATTTGCCTTAATTAACCCTGTAATGACATCAACTGATGGACGCTGTGTTGCAATTACCAAATGAATTCCGCAAGCTCTCGCCAACTGCGCCAAACGACAAATGCTTTCCTCGACTTCCCCGGAAGCCACCATCATTAAATCAGCTAACTCATCCACAATAATTACAATTTGAGGCAATTTTTGCAATGGTTCTCCATCTGGGGTTGTCTTTCCCATCTCCGCAGCCTTATTAAATCCTTTTAGATCACGCACATTCAAATCAGCAAACTTTTTATAACGGTCGTTCATTTCTGTCACACCCCAATTTAATGCTGCGGACGCTTTCTTCGGATCAGTTACAACTGGTATCATCAAGTGAGGAATCCCATTATATACACTTAACTCTACCACCTTTGGATCAATCATAATCAATTTTACATCTGATGGATTGGCTTTATATAAAATACTCATAATAATCGTATTGATACACACAGATTTACCAGACCCTGTAGCACCTGCAATCAATACATGTGGCATTTTTGCAATATCTGTGACAACTACTTGCCCTGCAATATCTTTTCCTACCGCAAATGCAAGATTGGAGGAAAAATTCTGAAACGTCTCTGATTCAAGCAAGTCCCGAAATGCAACAGCACTTGTCTCCTTGTTAGGAACCTCAATGCCAACTGCTGCTTTTCCTGGTATTGGCGCCTCAATTCGGATATCTGTCGCGGCAAGATTTAATTTAATATCATCTGTTAAACCTACAATTTTACTAACCTTTACCCCCTGCTCTGGCTGCATTTCATATCGTGTAACAGAAGGTCCCTGACTAATGTCAGTGATGGTCACTCTAACACCAAACGTCTGTAATGTCTGTTGCAAATGTAGTGCTGTTTCTTTCAACTGATTTGCAGAATCCCCTTTTTTGTTGTCCCCTTTCTTTAATAAGTTTATTGGCGGAAACAGATATTGTTTTATTGGCTCCTCCTCTATACTTATCGTTCTCTCCTGACGAATTTCACAAGTATCTGCTACTTCTAAAATTGTTGGTGATACTGATTGCGACAAAACGATGTTCTCTGTCATTGGTTCTGGCATAACATTCTCAATTTCTCCGTCATACAATTCCAAAAGATTACCGTCATGTACCATCCCATTTTGTATATTTGTATGTGATTCAAATGCATCCAGAAAAGAGCTTTGAACAGACACACCAGGATTGTCTGTAAAATAGTCAATCGTCCCCAAATCTGCTTCGTCATCATAAACCATATCACTTTCTGACACTTCATTGTAGCACGTTTCACTTTCAGGCGTTTCATTACAAGAAGCCACATCATAAGGTGTTTCCTGATATACTGCTTCATCACAAGATATTTCCTGATTTATTGCTTCCTGATATGTAGTCTCATTGTGCACTCTTTCACGATAGTCTTCTTCCTGATATGTAGTTTCATTATATGGGCGCACCTTAATATCCTCATAGACATCTGCTGTCTCGGCCCCATCTTCTAAAATAACAATTTCATGGATATCTTGCCATGTAGTGGGTTCTTCACTTTTTCCTGCCTTGAGCGTTACAGAAGAACTTGACACCACACCTCTCGCTCGTTTATCCATCCTGCGAACCCTCTCCTGAGGAATCATTTCTGGTTCTTCTTTTCCTTTTTTTTCCCGCTTTGGACGTATCTTTTCCGCATACTTTGGTTCCTCCTCATAAGCATCATAATCTTCATATTCCTCTCGTAAGCCTTCCCGCATTCTTGCAGCATCTTCTCTTGCCGATTCCCAAATATAAGAACTGCCTTTCTTCAAGCTGGATAGAAAACTTTTCTCTGTAATAAACACAACACTAATAATACCAAGTACAATAACTACAAAAATAGTTCCGCCGATTCCTATAAGTGTATACATTCCATGCGCAATAAAGCCAAAAAGCACACCTCCACCCGCATGATGTTCCGCGGAAGTCTGGTACAATTCTGATATTATAGAACCGCCAGTAAGCAGATTTTCCTGTTTCATAAACAAATATGCTAAAATCCCTAATAAAAATAATAGGATTGCAGCGCTGACCATTTTCACAATTGCAACAGTATTTCCTTGATTGGAAATTCCGAAAGCAAATCCAAGAAAAATAAGAATAGGAATCAAATATGCAAGCAATCCAAAAATTCCAAACATAACATTTCTTATTCCAGTGCACATTGCACCACCAATTAGCCCAGTCACACACAAAAACATAAAAATTGCCACTGCAAAGATTACAATTAGCATTACCTCATTTTTAACTGCAATATCAACGTTTTTTCTTGCAGATGCAGAAGATTTTTTTCTACTTCTTGTTCCAGCGCTTGTTCTTTTTGTATTTTTCGATGTACCTTTTCCTGTACTTTTTCTGCCTCTCGATGCACTATTTCCTGATGTCGATGCCATGATTCTTTCTCCCCCTAAATGAGTTTTACATGATATTATAGCACTATTTTTCCTATTTGTCATATTTTATTTTAAATCCACATAACAATTGGCAACCGTTTAGACATTATAAAAAGCATCTTATCAAGATGCTTTTTATTATATGGCTATTGATTTTTTGCCTCAAAATCTTCAATGTATTGAATCAGCAGTTTCACCGTTCCATCCACTCCAAGAATACTACTGTTGATTGATAAATCATAGCTGTCTGAACGTCCCCATTTTTTTGTGGAATAATAGTTATAGTAGCTTTGTCGCTGTCTATCTTTCTTCACTATCATCTCACGTGCTTTATCTGCATCAACCTCATATTTGCGCATAATTCGCTCCACTTTTGCATCCTCATTTGCATGGATAAAAATATGTAGACAGTTTTTGTATTCCTGCAACGCATAATCCGCACAGCGCCCGACAATCACACAAGCTTCTTCCTCTGCAATCTTTTTGATTGTATCGAACTGAGCCATAAAAACTTTGTGACTAATCGGCATATCTACAAACGAGGAAGAATTATATCCAAACGTATATGTATCCATAACCAAATTATAGAGAAATGAATTGGTTGGCCTCTCGTCATGATTCCGAAGCATTTCCTCACAGAATCCGCTCTCCTTCGCTGCTCTTGTAAGCAATTCTTTATCAAAACATTTTATTCCATAGTAGTCAGCAAGTTTTTCTCCAATTTCATGTCCTCCAGATCCAAACTGACGTCCGATTGTAATTATAGTCTTCATATACACCACCCTTTCTGACAGACATTTTTATTGTCTAATATTATTATATACTGATTTAGCAAAAATTTCAAACGAAACTTTAATACCTATTCTCAACGCTAAAGTATAGTTAAAAGTTTTTCAAAATAGTCTGGCAGAGGTGCTTCAAATTCAACATAGCAACCGCTTCTTGGATGAATAAATCCGATTGTCATCGCATGTAAAACTTGCCCTTCCAAAGAAAACGGTGATTTTCGATTTGTATAAACGGTATCGCCCAACAGAGGATATCCAATACTTGCCATGTGTACTCTAATTTGATGCGTCCTTCCTGTCTCAAGCTGACACTCAATATAGGTATATTGTGCAAAGCGCGTTAACACTTTATAGTGTGTGATTGCATGTTTTCCATTTTTATCATTGATTGCCATTTTTTTTCTGTCATTTGGGTGTCGTCCAATAGGCGCATCGATTGTTCCTTGATCATCCTTTATAATACCATAGACAATCGCTCTATATTTTCTAGTAATCTGATGTGTTTTCAGTTGCTCTGCAATGGCATGATGCGTGTCATCATTTTTGCAGATAATAATCGACCCAGTTGTGTCTTTATCAATTCTGTGTACAATTCCAGGACGCAAGACGCCATTGATTCCAGATAGCGCTCCTTTACAATGATACAATACCGCATTGACAAGCGTTCCCTCATAATGTCCAGGAGCTGGATGCACAACCATATTCTTGGGCTTATTGACAATCAAAAGATCTGTGTCCTCATATAAAATATTCAGTGGAATATTTTGTGCTGGAATATCGGGCTCCACAGAATCTGGAATACAACAGACTACCTTATCTTCAATCCTTCCCCTATAGTTTGCTTTAACCACAGCGTCATTCACAAACACATTGCCCTCTTTAATTATTTTCTGGATATAACTTCTTGATAAATCCGTCAAATAACTACTGATACACTTATCAATACGCTCATTTTCCATTTCTGGCAATATATCAAATACTACTTTATTCATACCACACCAATTATTTATATCTTGGTAACAGTTTCACCATGCAAAATTAATTGTATAAATTGTATGTGAGAGTTTGCTCACTAAAGACAATTTGTACAATTAATTCTATCAAGCGAATGCCTGTCATAAAATAAGTCGCCAGCAAGACCGAATAGCATTAATGAAAATATATATTCTGGCGGCTTATGAATGGCATGACTAAACTGTTATATATTTTAACTTATATTTTGATTTCTCTATTTCCAAAATAAAAATTCCAAATCAGATTCCTTATAAGCGAACAATAGCAAAATCGCCAACATTATCGCCGATAAAGTCACATAAATATCAGCCACATTAAATATCGGAAAATTAATCAAACGAAAATATAAAAAGTCAATTACATAATCATATCGTATCCTATCAATTAGATTGCCAATTGCTCCACTTGCGATAAACACAAGCGTAATGTGTAATTTTGTATATTTCTTTTGATAAGGGGTCTTTATTAATATATACCCAATCGCAATAAGAACAATCATTGAAATCAGCACAAAAAAAACTTTTTTTCCTTGTAATATGCCAAATGCAGCACCACGATTTTCAAGATATTGCAATTCAAATACCCCATTCCACAATACCCAAGGGTTCTGATCCTTTAAATTGACCACTGCAAAAAATTTTGTAATCTGATCGACTGCAATCAGCAAAATCATAAACAGTATATCAACTGCCAATAATTTTTTTTTCTTTTTAATCATTTCTTTTTATGAATCCCAATCCTCGTCTGTGAAATAAATTTCATTAATGCCAGCTAAGATTTCCTCCTTAGTGACAGTTGTGTCAATCATAGCTTTTCCAACCTTTTTTAACAGAATAAATTTAATTTGATCACCCTCCATCTTCTTGTCAGAAGTTGTCAGTATATAAATCTCCTCTGGATCAATCCCTTCTATAGAAATTGGAAGATTAAATGGTACAAACATATCTCGGATTTCATAATATTCATCCTTTGACAATAATTCTCGCTTCCAAGAAATATATGCCGCAGCAACACAGCCAAGTGCAACACACTCTCCATGTGTCAACTCGAAATGCTTTGCTTTCTCAATCGCATGACCAATTGTATGACCAAAATTAAGAAGTGCACGCTCTCCCTTCTCTGTTGGGTCCTTCTCAACTACCAATTTTTTGCAGGTACAGCTTTTATAAACCATATCTTCCAAAACATCAAGATTTCTCTCATGAATTTCATACATGTTATCAATAATCCACTCATAAAATTTCGCACTTTTAATCAGACCATGTTTTAGAACTTCTCCCATTCCTGAATAATACTGTCTGTCGTCAAGCGTCTTGAGTGTTGACACATTCATATACACCAATTTCGGCATATAAAAAGCACCTATCATGTTTTTGTATTGTTCAAAATCCACACCAGTCTTACCGCCAATACTACTGTCAACTTGTGCCAACAGCGTTGTTGGGATCTGTACAAAATCAATACCTCTTAGATAAGTAGCGGCCACAAAACCTGTTGTATCACCAACCACGCCACCTCCAAGTGCCAGTAACATGTCCCTTCGCTCAAACTTATTTTGTATCAAATACGTATAAATATTCTTGACTGTATCAAGATTTTTGCTCTGTTCTCCACTTGGAAAATCATAAACAAAAATCTCCTTACAACAATTTCGCAAAGCTTCACAAACCGCATCTGCATAAAAGTTCTTAACCCTAGAATCCGTAATAATACACAGTTTTTTCTGTTGTATCTCAAACTGCTCTAGCTCTTTTGCTAGGCTATTAAAATCCTGTTCATAGACAATATCATAGATTGGTTTGCTGTTCATATTAATTGTTAATCTCTGTGACATATTAATCCCCCATGCCGCCTTTGGCGGTTCAAATCGTAATGGCAAACGCTGTATTTTACGTTTTTTTGCCTGAAACTTAGTACTTCTGCTGCATAATTCCTCTCTGCATGCCGGACACCGTCAGCGAACCGATAAATTGGTTTGATGACAAATTTCACTTGGATGCCCATGCGCATAAAAAGCTCCCCACTTTCTATTACAAGTGGGAAGCCTACCCCTTTTATCCCAAAGCTCCTAATATAAAATTGCTATATTAAATCACTCCACGCGAAACTGGTACATCAAATGTTCCTGAAAATATCTCCTGAAAATCTCCCGAAATATCAACACATGCAGGTGTAATAATAAATATATAATTGGAAATTTTCTGAAGATTTCCACTAATTGCATATGTAGAGCCAGAAGAAAAATCTATAATCCTCTGTGCAATCTCAACATCCAATCCTTCTAAATTCAATACAACTGTACGATTCGCTAAAAGTGTTTCTGTAATCTCTCTGGCATCTTCCACGCTGGTAGGCTTAATCACACATACCTCCATCCCATTTCCAGGTGCACGTTTCACTGCGCGGATCGGTGTTACTTTCTGTGACGACTTTTTAACTTTCTCTACAGGTTCATCATAATCATCTTCATTGCGAACTATCTTCATCGGTTTTCTAACTGTGTTGTCGATGATCTCCCCCTCATCATAAAAATCATCTTCATCATAGTCTTCTTCTTCATTGTTCAAATGTAATGCGTCTAAGAACTTGTCCATTACTCCCATAGTCATTTTCCTTTCTCTACGACATATACTGCCTTAATCCGAAGATACCGGTCCCGACTCTAACACAGGTAGCCCCTTCTGATATAGCTACTGTATAGTCGCCTGTCATACCCATAGATAAAATTTCCATATCTATATTATCAATGTTTTCTTTCATAATGTCAACCGCTATTTTCCTTAATTTACTAAAAATCGGTCGGTTTTCTTCAGCATTTTCTACAAAAGGCGCAATTGTCATAAGGCCTTTTACTCGAATATTAGGCAATTTTGCAATATCATATACAAGCTGTTTCACTTCATCACAAGTCGTTCCAAATTTTGTTTCCTCGTTTGCCACATTCACTTCCACCAAAATTTTAACACACACATCTTTTTTGACAGCCTCTTTGCTAATCTCCTCTGCCAACCGTAAAGAGTCTACACTGTGAATCAAATAAACTTTATCCACAATATATTTTACCTTATTTCTTTGTAGATGCCCAATCATATGCCATCGAATATCTTTTGGCATCTCCTCAAATTTCTCTATCAACTCTTGTACTTTATTTTCACCAAAATCTCTACATCCATACGCATATGCCTCCTGGAGCATTTCCACAGGTTTTGTCTTGCTCACTGCTATCAGTGTCACCTCCTGCACGTCTCGTCCAACCTCTCTGCAGGTGACGGCGATTGTCTTCTCTACCGCCTTTATATTTTCTCTAATCGTTACATCTTCCATACAGTTCATTCCTTTCCGTCCACCGACATTTTAAAATAATTTCACTTGTATAATATTATTGATAGACAAAAGTATTATTGTCAACACTCGCCGCATCAAGCACGATACGATCATATACTGTTAGTCCATACTGTGTATTTGAACTGACAATTGCATACTCATCATTTTTTGCCAATATTGTAATCTGTTTAAAATCTGCATAGCCCTTATTCATATTGTATACTCCATCAAGTGTTCCCGACTTGCTGATTGCCATCTTATCTGTAGAATTTGGCTTACAGATATAATCTCCAACTTTTAGATTACTATTGTCCACATAAAATCCGTTCTCGTCAGAATTATACACTGTAGTCTCAACAAATTCATAGATCAAATTCCCGTTTTCATCTACCTTTTCCATAGAAACTCCATAATTCCCATTTGCTCCGCCTTTGCTCATATATTCCTCTGGAATAATAAAGAACTCTTTCACTGCAATAGAAGATATTGGTATTTTTAATCCCTGCTCGTCATGTACAGAAAGCTCAATATCTATATAGCGTTCTGTGCAAAAAGTAACACATGAATTGTTAAACTTAAGCTCAACATACTCTCCACTTGCAAGATGATGCACTACCACTTGCGCCCAAGAAATTTCCTGTGTTTTGATAAACTTAACTTCAACATATTTTTCTTCTTCTAATTCAGCCACTCTATCCTTCTCAACTGGTATCATTAGCGACCAGTTTTCATCTGTAACTAATTTGCCTATCGTCGCATTTTTTTCTATTAAATCATTGTTGTTAATTCTAGTTTTCTCATACTGTGTCTGATCAAACATTTCCAGCGTAATTTGTTCTGGAGTCAAACTCTCATATCCATCTGTACTATAGACAACATACCCTGTCTTGCCCGCTGTACACAAAGAAACCATTCCACCCAGATTGGATTGATTTAAAGTTTCCATACTTTCATACATATTGGTATTTACCAATTTCATAACAGAACCTTCTAAGTCGTACTTAAAATCATATACACTGTTAAATTCTTTGTTGTCAAATCCCCTGTCATAATGCACAACCTCCGAACGAAACTCTCCAAGTTCAGTGTCTGTATAAGTAGAATCATCCTGACGATTCGCATTTAAAAGAGAGGCAAGTTTTCCACTTTCATCAACAGAATATACTGTATCTCTTGTTGATACACGCTCCCCTTCTCTAATATAATAATTAATATATCCTGTATAGGAAGATTTTAAAATTTCTTCTTGTCGAATCGCAATCCCAGTATAAGTTTTGGATACAGAGAGAGAACCCAATTGAACCTCATAACCTTGGATTGGCTCCGACTTTAAATACATCACCAGAACTGCAATAATATAAACAAGCATCGAACCGAAAATTGCAAATTCAATTCGGTTCATTGTTCTTCCAGATTTATTTAGTTGTTTTCGATGTATTTGACGATTTCTAGAAGCCACGGGCATTCTCCATTCATTAAAAAAGCCTCGGTCATTTATTCCGAGGCTTCCTGTTTTTATGTACACGGACACGAAAAAGAACGATGCAACAAAAGCTGCTCACGTCCAGCGCACGAGTAGGGGAAGATAAGCCTTCCCTACTCGATTATAATCTATGTTTCAATCCATTATAATACTACAATCACCTTTGATTTTAAGCTCTCTGGCAAATCTGCCTCATCTATTGAAACACTTGCTATAATCTTAAACCCATATGTATCACTAATGGAATCCAGCTTATTTAATACTTCTTCTGCCTTCTCAAAGCCATCGATGCAGGAAATATTTAAAAATCCATCAAAGTAAACCTGCTGCAAATCATGGTCTTGAGAAATGATGCCACGAATGAAGCCAACGAATTCGTCTGCATTGGCAACCCCATAATCTTTCACATTAATAAGCCTTACCTTATTATTCAATTCATACATATGATCATTGCCTTTATCAAGGTATACAATATTCCCAGAAGCGGTCGCTATTTCCTTATTGACCATCTCCAAAATAATTTTTGTCTTGCCTTTTCCTTTTTTTCCAACTATAAGCTGCACCATAAGCAATACCTCCTAAAATTTATATCCTTAATGTAATTACTGTTTGGTCAGTTTTCTTGACCGCCAGTATAAATAAATGCACTATGTTAATTATAGTTGAATCATCCAAAAAAAACAACTCTAACTTTTAATATTGATAAAAAATTATATAGCAGTTCAACCTTTAACTTTCTGTTGCAAGCATCAACCCATACAAAACCAATTCATGATGTCTTGATACCTTTCAGCCTTCATAATTATTTTATAGACTTTACAACTAATACAAAATCCCATAGTTTGAACTGTTACAAAATCACTACAGCCATAAGAAAAAATTTATGAAATCTCACTTAATAAATCTGTCATTTCTGTATACATTACAGTTTTGTCTTTTGATTGCATAACAATTGCTATATAGGGATTTCCAGATTTATCCCTAGAATACAAAATCAAACAGTTTCCCGCTGCACTGGTTGTCCCAGTTTTTCCGCCAATCACAGTTACATTTTCTGGTGCAAACGCTTCTCCCTTTATATAAGCATTTGAATTTTGTATATCAATACTTTTTTCATTATTATTTCTGTCACGATATGTTGAAGTATAAGTGGCTGTATGAATTAATTCCAGAAATTTATCATACTTCATCGCTTCATTTGAAATCAGATAGAGATCATAAGCAGTCGTATAATGCTCTGGGTCGGTCAATCCATGTGGATTGGTAAAATGACTGTTTGTTGCCCCTAAACTATTTGCTGTGTCATTCATCAATTGGGCAAATCCCTCAACACTTCCACTTATGTGTTCTGCTATCATAATCGCCACATCATTTGACGATTTCAACAAAAGTGCATGAAGCGCCTGGTCCATTGTCATTGTGTCCCCCGCTTCAATTCCTAACTTTACTGCGCCTGATTCTTTAATATATACATTCTCTGACGCGGTTAACATATCATCAAGATTTCCATATTTCAAGGCGCACAATGCAGTAAGTATCTTGGTCAAACTTGCTGGATTCAATTTTGCATGAACATTCTTCGCATAGATAACTTTACTAGAAGAAATGTCAAACAGACCAGCAGCGCCGGCCTCTGACATATCTACATCTGTTCCTTTAATCACATCTCCCGCCGCAACACACAGCTTCGACGCGAACGTTTCCATTGTCTTTCCTTGTTCGTATGACGCGACAGAAAAACTAGAATTATTTCTGTTTCTATCATATGCAAACGTATATTCTTTTGCTCCACATCCTGATAAGTTTACTGCTAATAGAACAGGAAGCATTATCACACATACTACCCTGCCTAATCTATTTGTACATTTCACGCCAGTCCAAATCTCCTCTGTCAAGTGACTTGATTAAAAGCTCTGCCGATGCAAGGTTTGTCGCTAGTGGTATATTGTGCATATCGCAAAGCTTGACCGCATTGTTTACATCAGGCTCATGAGATTTTGAGTTCAACGGGTCTCTCAAAAATATAACAAGGTCAATTTGATTGTGCTCAATCTGTGCACAAATCTGTTGTTCCCCTCCTAAATGTCCCGCCAGATACTTATGAATATTAAGATTAGTAACCTCCTCAATTAGCCTGCCCGTTGTACCAGTAGCATACAGCTCATTTTTGCTCAGTATCCCTCGGTAAGCAATACAAAAATTCTGCATCAGCTTTTTCTTTCCGTCATGTGCGATCAACGCAATATTCATAGTCTATGCACCTTCCTTTGTCAATTTTTAATCTAAAAATATTTTCTAAGAATATTTTAACCCTTCTATCTCTAAAAATCTATATTTTTATCATTTAATTCAAAAAAATTTAACATTTTCTACAAGCTTTGTGCAACATGACTATCTTTTCTCTAATTATTGTATTTTCTAATACACTGCAATCGTACATTTAGTACAATACCCATTCCAATGTAAAGACTTACCAATGAGGTAAGACCATAACTGACAAATGGTAGCGGAACTCCTGTATTTGGAAAAATACCAGTGGCAACCGCCATATTGACAAAACTTTGAAATCCGATAAGAGCTGCCATTCCCGAAGCAATACAGGTTCCCGCAAGATCTTTTGCCTTTCTTGCAACATTGAGACATTCCAATGTGATAAGAAACAGCAAAACCACAACCAAACAAGCTCCCACAAATCCAAGCTCCTCTCCCACTACAGTAAAGATAAAGTCTGTTTCTGGTTCCGATACAAAGTTTCCATTTTTCACAGAGATCATGGTATTGTTTAGTCCTTTGCCCCACAACTGTCCAGAACCAATTGCCATCACAGCATTCGTCTGTTGATATGCTGTTGTCTGCGCATACTTTTCTGGTTCTAGCCATGCCAGAATACGCTCTTGCTGATACTCATTGATAATAGTCTGATCTGGTTGTAAAACCATGACAAAAAATATAATTGCTGCGGGAACTGCTACTGCAAGTACGCCAAAGATAATCTTGTAGCTCAACCCACCAACATACCATACAACACAAAAAATCATTGCAATTACAATACTAGTTGACATGTCTGGCTGATCGTAAATCAAATACAGTGGCGGCAGCAACAACAAGATCATCAATGCTATATTCTTCAAGGAATTAAGCTTTTCCCAATGCTTCATAATATATTGAGAATAAAATAATATCAGCATAATCTTGGTAAGTTCCGACGGCTGAAACCGTATTCCACCAAGCTCTAACCATCGCTTTGCATTGTTTACTACTTTTCCGAAAGGGATTACCATCAGTAAAAAGGCAATGTTCAAACCATAAATTATCCAATAAAAACGCAGAAAAAAAGAATAGTCAAAAAAGGAAAGCACAATCATTATAAAAAATCCCATAACAAATCCCAGTATCTGCTTGTTCTGAACATCTACTTTAGCACTGCCAATAGAAAATATTCCAATCACTGTCACTGCTGCCAGCAAAATGATTAATTTAAAATCATAATCTCTCACTCTGTATCTTTTAAGCATTATCTCTGTCCTTCATATAATCTTACATTAACTCCCATTCACCCGCTTTGGCAGGTACTTAAATCCAAATGATAAACTCTCTGATTTCATAGCTAACTACGCAAATCCAAAATTGGTATGTTTGCATATAACACAGGCATTTTTTTTCCATTTCTTGCTGTATTTCCAGTCTTGGCAATCTGAACCTCCATGCTGGATGCATCAATCTGCATATACTTTGATATCACTTGCGCAATATCGTTCTTAATCAATTCCATCATCTCAGGAGAACAGTTGACTCTATCTGATATCAGCAGGATTTTAAGCCTATCTTTTGCTATCTGACTCGATGTTTTTCTTTTAAAAAGAGAAAATAAACTCATGCCCGCTCCTCCTGTAGATTTCTTTTGAACAATGCTGAAAATCTTGTCCAAATTGTAATGTTTTTACCAAAATCTCGGAAAGGAACTTCTTTTCCCTCCAAACGTTTGCAAATGTTATAAAATGCTTGTCCAGCCTCCGTGTTCTTTCCCACGATTGGTTCTCCTTGATTCGTCGCGATCACAACATTCTCATCATCTGGCACTACACCTAAAAGCGGAAGCCCCAATATATCAATCACATCATCAACAGTCATCATCTCGCCTCGACGAATCAAGTCCTGTCGCAACCTATTCAACACCAAGTCAACCTTCTTAATCTCATTCGCCTCAAGAAGTCCAATAATTCTGTCTGCATCTCGTATCGCTGAGACTTCTGGCGTTGTCACAACTATTGCATGGTCAGCACCTGCAATAGCATTTTGAAATCCCTGTTCAATTCCTGCAGGACAATCCAAAATTATGTAATCAAATTGTTCTCTTAAACTATCAATAAGCTTTATCATCTGTCCTGGTGTAATACAATTCTTATCTCGTGTCTGTGCCGCTGGCATAAGAAATAAGCCAGTGTGTCTTTTGTCCTTTATCAATGCCTGTTTTAATCTGCAATTCCCTTCAATCACGTCAACGAGATTATAGACGATACGGTTTTCCAACCCCATCACAACATCCAGATTTCTAAGCCCAATATCTGCGTCAATTAAAACTACACTTTTCCCCATCTCAGCCAGACCCGTTCCTACGTTTGCAGATGTAGTGGTCTTACCCACACCGCCTTTTCCTGATGTAACAACAATCACTTCACTCATAGGAATAATCCTCCATTACTAATAATGGTTCTCTGAACACCTATATAATTTCAGATATACTGCAAGAAGCAAGAACACCTTCTTATAGTCAAATTTACGATATTATATGGTAAAACTGTCCAGCAATTCTTTCGTAATAGATTCAATCAGCACTTCACCATTATACGTATACGCAATCTTTGGTACTGCTTGAGGCTTGCGAAATCCCCATCTAGATGTTTTCTGCAACTGACCGCTGTACACAAGATCGCCAATCTGAAGAACACCGGGATTCATGTCAAGCGCTACAATAAAATGACTATTATTCCCTCCTGCTCCTGCATATACATCACCTGTTAATGTTCCAAGAACAACGATATCCTTGTTAGAATACACACAGCTCCCTTCACAGACATCACCGAGAATAATAATACTGTGTTCCGTCTCTATGCTTGCTCCTTCTCGAAGCGTTCCTCTGTAAAACTGTCCGCTGTTTTCATCATTATGAAAGTTCAACCTGTTTTGTGCTTCGAGAAATCTTAAACTTTTCTCCTCATCCTTTTCCATAAGGCAAAGTATTTTCAAACGGGAGTTCTGTGTAATTGCGTCCAAAATCTGACGTTCCTGCACTTCAGTCAGTTCTCTCCCTTCTAGAGAAATTACTACTGATGCGTCCTTAAAAAATCCATCCGCATCTCGAAATTTGACTGCGATATCATTCAGCAGTTCCTCAAAGGAAATCACACTGTCTAAAATAACTGATATACCGTTAGAAAAACTTTTTAAAATTACTGAATTTTTCACATCTACTCCTTTTAATCCTGCTGTGTTCCACTGACAGCATCAAGAGTCGCTGCTGTTCCTGTCAGAAGCTCATCCTCCTCTGCCAAACCATAGTAATATTTATATACATCCCTTGCAGTTTGCGCTGCATAATCTGAGCTATATCCATATGCAATACGTACTGTTACAGATATCTCAGGATTTTCATAGGGTGCATAACTTAGAAAAAGTGCATGGTTGGTGCGGTTGCGCCCCTCCTGTGCCGTACCAGTCTTGCCGGCAACATTAACTGGCAACTCTCTGTAGTATGCTTTCTTTTCTACTACAGACCGCATTCCATCATGAATCGCATTCCATATACTATTGTCAATCTCAATTGTATTTCTTACCTCCGGTTTATAATCTTCAACCAGATTTCCCTGCGAATCTGTCAGCTTGTCCAAAATACTTAACTGATATACAGTACCACTGTTTGCTACTGCTGTCAAATATCTTGCAAGTCCTACTGTCGTATAATTGTTCGTTCCCTGGCCAATTGCAGACGGAACTGGATACTCATCAGAAAACTTTGGCTCAGATTCTGTTACCTCCACACCTGATTTCTCTGTAAGCCCAAACATATCGGCATACTTTGCCAATCTGTCAAGACCATAATCACTGTTGTAACCCGAACTATCCTGTGCAAGGCGATAACCAACTTCATAAAAATATACATTGCACGAATTTGCAATCGCATTGGAAAGATTCATTGAACCATGTCCTACTGAAGACCAACACCGATGTATTGTCGGTGCAAGTTTGTCAAAAATACTATTACAATGAACTGTCTCTCTCAGAGAGGAAATCACCCCCTCCTCTATTGCAGCAACCGCCGAAACCATTTTAAATGTAGAGCCTGGCGCAGTCTGCTGTTGTGTGGCAGCACTCCATTGTGGTACGGACAAGTCCGCTTGCAATTTTGCAAAATACTCTGCATCTACTCCATTCGCCAATTTATTGATATCATATCCTGGATAAGATACCAATGCCAAAACTTCTCCGGTATTGACATCAGTGACAACACAGGAACCTGTGCAAGGATCCAAAGCCAACTGTGCCGGCGTAATCTGCAATGTTCGTATCATTTCCATCATAAAACTGTAAGGACTCGTCGCGCCATTTTTAAGTGCTGTAATTTTGCTCTCCTCAACTGTAATCAAATCCTGTTCCCAAAGTAACATACAAATTTGTCGGCCAGTAATGGTCTGATTGCTAATCATAAATTTATATATTTTTTTAGAGAAACGTGTGTTATTCTTAAGATTATCTATTATATATTGTATCACACTATTCAATACTTCTGTAGAATCTGAATACTGAGAATTTACAGATAATTTCGTAATGTCTATCCAATTCTGGGATATCGCATAAGTCAGGTATTCATTTAAACTGATAACCTCGTCTGTAGTCCATGCAACATAAATTGGATCTTCCCTATTTATAGCTGACTGAATCAAAACTTCTTTTTCAGTCAACATAGAGACAATATAACTCTGATAGTTTTTATACTCCTTTGTAAGTTTATTATATGGAGTTCTTTTCGTGGATAGTTCTTCTGCAAGCGATGCAAGAACCTCCTGCTGTTTTTCAAGAAAAATTTGATAAACTTCTCTTTCTGTATCATAAGCATTTGCATCTATAAAATGATTAATGTCAATCACATTATTATTAATCAAGGCAAAATATACATCATCAATAGGAATAATAATATTCTGTCGTGACGACGAAGAAAGCGGGTCATAATTAAAGATATTTCTAGTTTTATTAACAAGAATACCTGCTATTTTTTCTTCCAAAATATTGTAAATTGCTACTTGTAAATCTTTGTCCAAAGTTAGATATACATCATTTCCCGCCTGCGCCTCAACATGGTCTGTCGTGTTAACGACCTTTCCCATATTGTCAACATAAATGGTCTCAGAACCCTTCTTTCCCTGAAGTTTGAGTTCCATTACTTGCTCAATACCGCCCTTTCCAACAGTATCATTCATGGTATAACTATCGTCCTGCTCCGATAGTGTTGAAAGTTCCTCAGAGGAAATCTTTCCAGTATATCCAAGGATATGAGAAAAATAAAACGGATAATTATATTTTCGTATCATATCCTCCTCTATCGCAACACCTTCCAATTCTGCTGCATTTTCCATAATTACTGCTACTGTCTTTAACGAGACATCTGTCGCAACGGTCGTTGGAATATACTTCTGATAGCTATATAGATTCATCTGATATCGAAGTGTTACAAGCTGTAAAACTTCCTTTTTGCTATATCCTTCTGTTGGGACAAACTCTCTCTTACCACTGTCATTCTCATGATAGGCGCCAATTTTAAACCGATTGACAAGATAATCTATAATTTCCTGTGCGGAAGCATTTTTCATATAATATTTAAAATCTGGTCCATCAATCTTAGCACACCCATACACATCTGCTTTAAAGCGCAATAACCGAGTCCCTTCAACAGTAAATTCATAGTCTCCATTGTCATTTAATATAATATTAAAATCGCTGATGATACTATCGCCATTTTCTTCAATCATATGAATCAACTTATAAAGAGTCGTATTTAACTTTTCTCTACCTGAACCAGATTCATATACATCCTCTATCGTAACAGAATACGCAAGTTCATTGTACGCAAGCAGATTGCCATTTCTGTCATAAATATTACCGCGCGTCCCCTCTATGACCTTTTCTTTTTGTATCATCAGTCGAAAATTGTTCAAATACGACTCACCATTTACAATCTGCAAGTCAAACAGCCTGTAAATCAAAATAGCTGCCATTCCCACAAATACAATAAACAGCAGTAACAGCCTAGATGTCAGCAGATTATATAGACTTTCGCCAATCCTTCTAAACAACCTTATTGTCACCTCTTTCGACATCTTCTATCGTTCTATTTAGAAACAATATCATCGGGTATATAAACACTGTAACAAAAATTGTGTACACAACTTCAGGAATCATAATATATTTTAAATAATATAAAATATCAAACCGTTTCCGCAAGAGATACAACAATACATAACAGATAAATGTATAGACAAAGTCACTCACAAAAATTAATACCAGCGGCAACTTGATATCATCCTGATAAAAAATGCTGTGAAATACACCATTTGCAGCGCCTATGTACAAATAGATCAAAGCATAAAACCCAAGTACACTTCCATAAAAGATATCCATTAGCAGCCCGCACAAAAAGCCGACCACCATACCACATTTCCCACCATACATAAATCCATAAGACACAGTGATAATAATCAGTATATTCGGAGATATCCCCCCAAAGCTCAGCGACTGAAACAGTGTTGTCTGAAGAACAAATCCGCACAACATTATCAAAAATAATATAATATTTCTTTTCATGAATCTACTTATCCTCTATTTGTTGTTTTGTCTTTAAGATAACAAGCACCTCCTCAAGGTGTTCAAAGTCAACTGCTGGCGTAATTTTTCCCGATTTTGTTATATTGTTAGAATCCTGATTAATCTCACTGATATATCCAATCAAAATGCTTGGCAAATACTTATCACTAATATTTGATGTGACCACCTTGTCGCCAACTTCCACAGTATTCTGCGAATCAATAAGTTGTCCAAATTCAATCACGCCCTCTCCCATCAACTGGAGTGAGCCACTGACCATCAAAATATCTGAACTTGCAAGCACCATACCACTCACATTAGAATCATCATTGATAATAGCATTTACTTTTGCCCAGTTTGGTCCAATATCAATAATCCTCCCAACCAATCCTCCGCCGGCAATCACATTCATATCGATGGATAGCCCATCTTCTGCTCCTTTATTAATTGTAAATGCATGGAACCAATTTCCGCTATCTCTCGCAATAATTCTGGCACCGACCTTCTCATATCCGCTGTACTGTTCATCCAACTTGTATAATTCTCGCAGGTTATTCAGTTCATATTTGTCTTGTTGAAGTTGGGTATTCTGAATTGTCAGCTCATCAAGTTGCTGTTTGAGTTCCTGATTTTCTTGAAGCACAATCCGCAACTCTCCAAGCTCATCTATACGAACAGATATCCAAGTGCCAATGCGACTGACACCATCCTGAAATGGAACCACAACGTAGCCTACCAGCTTATTAAGCGACGATGCAGAATAATCTGTAAAAAACGTCACAGCCATCAGCGCTACGCAGACACAAGTCAAAATTAGCAACAGATATTTGCCTGGAATAGAGAATTTACTTTTTTTTCTCTTTGCCACCGGACTCATGAATACTAGCGCCCCATTCCTTCTAAATATGCAACTGATTTATAGTTATCATCTTTGATAATCTTAGCAAGTCCAAGGGCAACTCCAGACACTGGATTCTCACTCACATTTACCTTTAGCCCTGTTCCTTTCGCAATCAGTTCCGCTAAGTGTACAACCTGTGACGCACCTCCTGTCAGATAAATTCCTCTGCGGAAAATATCTGCGGAAAGCTCAGGCGGAGTCCGCTCAAGTATCACCCTAATATTATCAATAATCACATTAAAATTCTCGAGCATACTCTCGCTCACTAAATCCGTCGGTATCTCCTTTTCCATAGGAAGCCCTGTCACAATATCTCTGCCATATACAACAGCTTTTCGCTTATCCTCCTCGAGTTCCCGAAGATCTATCTTGACATTCTCTGCGGTCTTGCTGCCAACAATCAAACTAAATTCCTTGCGAATAGCATTTTTGATTGACTCATCAAATTTCTGTCCTCCCACTTTTATCAACCGGCTAAGCACAATACCCCCCAATGACAAAATAGAAATTTCTGTTGTATGAAATCCAACATTTACAACAAGGATTCCTTGCGCATTCTTGACATCAATGTCAAGCCCAAGTCCATCTGCCACTGCCTTCTCCACACGCAGAATTTTCTTTGCCTTGATGTTAGCATCTTTCACTAAATCAGAAAATGCCCGCTTTTCTACCTCCGTAATATCTGATGGAACTGCAATATAAAACTCTGCAGGCTTTACGACGCCCTTGTTACAGTCCAGTATAAAATTTTTAAGAATCAGTTGCATATTTTTAATATCCGCAATAACACCATTGCACAGCGGATAGGATATTTCAATACTAGATGGTGCCTTCTCAAACATTTCAAATGCAGAGTCACCATATGCAAATAAATTTTTTTTGTCCTCAATCGCGATCATATTTTTCTCAACAATAACATTGTCACTGTGAGCGTTGTAAATTTTAATTGTTCTAGTACCCAAATCGATACCAAATGCGTTGTTAGCCAACATAACAACTCCTTTCCTCATAAAAGTCCTTTTTGAATAAAACTGGTATATCTGTTATCCCCGATAATGATATGGTCCAGCAATGGAATTTCAACTAAATCGGATACTTCCTTTATCTTCTGTGTCACCAGCACATCTTGTCTACTAGGTGTCGGATCACCACTAGGGTGATTATGCAGAATCACGATATAGGATGCTTCATTGCGCATGGCTCTAATACAGATTTCTCTCGGTGAGATCAAGGTTGCATTAAATGTACCTGTTGACAATACAGACTCGTCCACTATATGCCGTTTGGCATCAAGAAGCACAAGCAAAAGCTGCTCTGTATCTCTGTGTCGCATCTGTTCCATATAGTAAGCTGCCACTGTCTCAGGTTTGTCAAAAGTAAGGTCTGGTCTTGCCTGCAAATTAGAAGTCCGCTTGGCAATCTCAGCAATACAAAGTAGCTGCACTGCTTTGACCTCACCAATTCCCGATATTTGCATTAAATCTCTAATTCCAAAATGATACAAGCCCAAAAGCCCCATACCTTCACCAGCCAGCTTTAAAATCTCTCTGCCCAGTTCAATAGGAGTCTTGTCTCTTGTTCCGGTTCTGAGCATAATAGCAAGAAGCTCGGCATCCGAAAGACATTCCGGCCCAAGCCTCATAAATTTGTCATAAGGCAGCTCATCCTTAGCATATAATTCTTTAAAAAGACTCATGTATTTACGCCTTGCTCTCCATTTAAGCGTATCAGACAACTGTATTTCTATAGCCTTTTTGTGCCATACAGCCATCTTCTCCAGCTTTCTTAGTTATCTTACCACACCATCTTGCGTCTGTACATAAAAAAGATTAGTTTTTTTTCGACATATTTCCTATTTTGGAAAGTTTTATGAAATTTTTTATACTTTTTTTAAATCTTTACAATTCCTGCGTCAACGACACTTTGCAGTGTCTTCATAATGCCAAACCGCGCGTGATCAAAAGTCAATCCTCCCTGAAAATACACAGCATAAGGTGGTTTCATTGGTCCGTCTGCACTCAGTTCAATTGAGGAGCCTGAGACAAATGCCCCCGCCGCCATAATTACCGGCGCATCATATCCTGGCATATCCCAAGGTTCCGGTGCAACAAAACTGTCAATCGGCGCTGCTGCCTGAATTCCTTTGCAGAAAGCAATCACGCCCTCTGCTGTTCCAAATGTGACAGCCTGTATAATATCGTGTCTTGATTCTGTGCCATTTGGAACAACTTGAAAACCTAACTTTTCATAGATATTCGCCGCAAAAATTGCTCCTTTTAACGCTCCTGCTGTCACTGTCGGCGCAAGAAACAAACCTTGATAAAAATCGCGCAAAATGCCAAGTGAAGCTCCAACCTCTTTGCCAAGACCAGGCGATGTAAGTCTGTAAGCTGCATTTTCCACGCATTCTTTTTTTCCAGCAATGTATCCGCCAATCGGTGCTAATCCGCCTCCAGGATTCTTAATAAGTGAGCCGACAACCATATCTGCCCCTACATCAGTAGGTTCAATGCGCTCCACAAACTCGCCATAACAATTATCAACCATGCAAATAATATCTGGATTAATTGATTTTATAAATGAAATCAGTTCACCAATTCTTTTTACAGAAAGCGTCGGTCGCGTTTGATAACCCTTGGAACGCTGTATTGTGACAAGCCGTGTCTTTTCACCCACTGCTGCCCGAATGCCATTATAGTCAAAATCACCATTTGCAAGCAAATCCACCTGTCTATATGAAATACCATACTCTGCAAGGGAACCTTTTGATGGACGGATTCCAATTACTTCTTCTAGCGTATCATAAGGTTTTCCCACTGGAGATAACAATTCATCACCAGGACGCAAATTACTTATCAATGCCAATGCCAACGCGTGTGTTCCGCAAGTAATCTGCGGTCTAACTAACGCATCCTCTGTATGAAAAACAGATGCATAAACAGCCTCTAATGTCTCTCTACCAAGATCATTATATCCATAACCTGTTGTTCCTAAAAGACAAGCCTCACTAACCTTATTGTCCTGCATTGCCTTTAATACTTTTAGTTGATTGTACTCTGCGTTTTTATCAATCTCATCAAAGCGTGGTCTCAACTGCGCCAAAATCTCTTGACTAAAACCGTAGACCTGATCTGAGATGCCCAACTGTCTGTATATATTTTGTATGGTTACATTCTCCTCATTTGTCGATTCAATCATTTCCTCTAGTTTCCTTCCATAACTTTGTTTCTATATAGTGTAACATTTTTTCTTCATCATATGCAAATTTATCCTTTTCTATCCAGATAACATCACGTTCCCTACGAAACCATGTAAGCTGTCGTTTGGCAAAGTGGCGCGTGTCTCTCTTAATGGTATAAACCGCTTCCTCCAAACTAATCTCGTCCATTAAATACGAGATTATCTCTTTGTATCCTAGCCCTTGCATCGCTGTTGAATCTCGCTTACATCCCATCTCCATCAATCGCTTTACCTCGTCGACAAGCCCTTCTGCAATCATCTGATCGACACGTTTGTCAATTGCTTTATAAAGTCTCTCTCTTTGGTCTGTAAGCACAAAATATCGCGAGTCATACACGGACTTCTTTTCTCGTTCCGTTTTGTTATGCTCTGAAATTTTCTTTCCAGTCTGCCGGTTAAATTCAATGGCACGAATTACACGCTTCGTATTATTTGCATGGATTTCTTCTGCTGCTTTCGGATCGCATTCCTTCAACAGATTGTGTAGAAATTCTGTACCTTTTTCCCGCGCAATCTGTTCTAAATTTTCACGAAGCGCAGGGTCTTCCTCTCCCTCCTGAAAATCAATATCATACAATACTGACTGAATATAGAATCCAGTGCCCCCAACAATAATTGGAATCTTTTCCTTCGCATAGATTTCTGCAATTGCCTGTTTTGCATACTTTTGGAACAAAACAATATGAAACGCCTCTGTTGGTTCAAAAATATCCACCAAATAATGTTTTACCCCCTGCATTTCTTCCTGTCGTATCTTGGCGGAACCAATATTCATATGTCTATATACCTGCATAGAATCAGCAGAGATAATCTCACCGTTTATGGCCTTTGCAAGTGCTATAGAAAGTTTTGTCTTGCCCGTAGCCGTAGGACCTGTCAATATGATTAATGGATTCATGACACTGCACTCCTTTCTATTCATTGTTGTATTCAGGAATACTATCGACATTCCTATTATAATGTGCCAATTCGTTTTTCTCACCTCCAACCAATTGGCACACATCAATCCTGCTGCACACTTACTTTTTTGAGAGCAGATATCGTTTGTGATATTTCAACTGTACATAATTCATAATGCGTTTATAATAAATGGGATTGCTAACACCACCCAAAATCCCTGCAATAGGAAGTCCCTGTATAAATTTAACAAGCAACATATCCATAGCAAACGCATCTGCCGTATTCTTAATTTGCTCTGTAAGTTTCACCTCCTGAAGATATGTAGCGGAAAAATAATTATCGACTGTCATATTACATGCTATCCATTGTTCTCCTTTAGACATCGCTGTCTCTAAAAGCCTTAAAATATACATTCTCTCCTCCGGTGTATCATAAGAAAATCCATATTGTAATGCTGTTTCATAAGTTCCTTTCAGAATCACTGACAGAAATAGTACAATATCTGGTAGTCCAATTCCTAAAATACCTAATCCAACACCCTCAACGGTACTGACTGCCATATTCACTAGGTTTCCACGATTTACATCCGCTTTTAGATGACGCAACTCTTTTTTTCCACCTTTTAAATTGACCGCAAAATCATGTATTTGAAACTCTTTTTCTATTGTATCTTTGGAGTATGTTTTCTCAATCAAATTTGTTCCTCTTTCAAAAATCAACTCAAATGCCATGCAAAAAGCTTTTTGTAAATTTGTATGTATTCTGGATGGAATCCTTTGTTCTAGAGTCTCTTTCCACTTTGCAGCATGATACTCCACAGCTTGTTTTTCAAGCTTTTTCTCGTCGCGCGCAATCCGCTCTAACTCCTTTTCGATCGGAGATTTTTTTACTTTTATCATTTTCACACTAACTCCCGTTTGCCCGCTTTTGTGGGCTTTTTAATCAAGATGGGTGAAATCTTTGATTTCACACTAACTCCCGTTTGCCCGCTTTTGTGGGCTTTTTAATCAAGATGGGTGAAATCTTTGATTTCACACTAACTCCCGTTTGCCCGCTTTTGCGGGCTTTTTAATCAAGATGGGTGAAATCTTTGATTTCACACTATCCTTTTAAATTTCTTTTCTATCTCGTACTTTGACATTGAGATAATTGTTGGTCTTCCATGTGGGCAATTATAAGGATTCTCCAATTCCAACAATTGTTCAATCAATTTATCTGCCTCCTCATAGGTCAATGAATGATTTCCTTTTACAGCCGCCTTACATGCCATAGATGCAATCTTTTCTCGTATAATCTGAGGTACACCACGCACTGGACTCTCAGACATCTGCGTCAGTACCTCCTCAAAAAGCTCTTTTATATTGTGACCAAACAAGTCAATTGGCACACCTCTAATTGCAAATGCGTTCATACCAAAATCTTCAATTTCAAAACCAAGCTCCTTAAAATATTGTATATAAGTATTGATCAATGCCGCCTCTTTAGGCGTAACACTAATAACGACTGGCGGAGTTAACATCTGTGTGTAAATCTCGTTGTGTTCTGCCTTAGTCAATATCTGCTCATACTTTACCTTCTCATGTGCTGCATGTTGATCAATCATTAGCATCTTATCTCGATACTCAATAATCCAATAAGTATCGAATACCTGTCCAACAATTCTATATTCCTGTTTTGCCTCTCTAGTAAGTATTTTTTCATCAAAAAAATTTAATTGTTCTGGCTTCTCCACAAGAATATGGTCTTTGCTCTTAATCACACCAAGATTTTTAATATCTGTTTCCTTGGAGGATGCACCCAAGATTTTTCCAACCAATGTATTCTGCTTTGCTTGCCCAATTCCTGTATCTTTTTCTCTGTTATCCACAAAAAAAAGGTCCTTGGAAACAACATCGGATTTTCCTTGCATTTCCTTATCAAAACTACTGTTAAACGAATCGTACTTGTTTTCGTCTTTTAATATATTTGAAATTTGTTTGGAATCCGCTTGTGAGCTTTGCTCTGCAAGACGCCGCTCCTTCTCAAAGGGTTCTGGCGCATCTATTTTGTTCGCTTTCTTGTCCTTCTTTTCCTTTTTTTCAGGTCCAAGAGTTGTGTCTGGAATCATTTCCTGTTGAGACAAAAAATCAGTGATATTTTCAGCAATCAACTTATAAAGATTATTTTGATCCGAAAAGCGCACCTCCATCTTTGTCGGATGAACATTGACATCCACACTTTCCGGTGGCACAGTAATATGTAACACACAAAACGGATATCTATGTTGCATCATATAAGACATGTATCCTTCTTCAATCGCTTTGGAAATTACTTTGCTTTTAATATATCGTCTATTAACAAAATAATTCTCAAAATTCCTGTTTGCACGATTCAGTGTCGGTTTTCCCAAAAATCCTTCCAATACAATCTCCTCATCAACCGCCTGAAACTCTAACATCTCATTAGCGATATCTCTACCAAAAATACGATAGATAATCGCTTTCATATCTCCATCACCATTCGTGTAAAATTTCGTCTGACCGTTTAGAACATACTTAAAAGAAATCTCCGGTCTTGACAGTGCCATGTGTTCAAGCAAATCTGTAATATAACTTGCTTCTGTCATTGCTGTCTTTAAGAATTTACGTCGCACAGGCGTATTAAAAAATAAATTACGCACAATAAAAGTCGTCCCATCCGGCGCGCCAACCTCCTCAAATGAAGTTTCTTTTGCACCTTCCAGACACAGACGTGTTCCAGTCATATCCGATTTTGTCTTTGTGACAATCTCGACTTTTGCCACCGCTGCAATACTTGAAAGTGCCTCCCCGCGAAACCCCATACTGTGCAGATACATCAGATCGACAACAGAACTGATTTTACTTGTGGCATGACGCATAAAGGCATTTCGTAATTGGTTATGTTCAATGCCTGATCCATTGTCTGTCACACGGATAAATTCAATTCCACCATCTTTAATTTCGACTGTTATTGCGTTTGCACCTGCATCCATAGCGTTTTCCACTAGTTCTTTAACTACGCTAGCTGGTCGCTCCACCACTTCACCTGCCGCAATCTTATCTATCGTTGCATCATCCAGCACATGTATTTCTGCCATATTTGATCTTTCCTTTCCCTATATTCAAGAATGCCATTGACACTCTTTCTACAGCGTGTAAGTTAGCTCTGCTGACATACAACCAATTCGCACACCTACAATCACTTTACCACCGATTTTTCAACTTATTTTGTAGTCGATACAATGTATTCATCGCATCGAGTGGTGTTAGATTAGAGATGTCGATCTCTTTCAATTCATTCAAAATATCCTCGTCTTTAACCGTGTCAAACAAAGACATCTGCCCTAAATCCACATCATCATAATGTTTTGATTGCTTCTTTTCTCCTTTCATATCCACTGTGATGCATTGTACTTTTTCTGTGATATCATTGTCGCTCAACTGATCGGCAATCTCTTTGGCACGGTCTATTACCATGTCTGGCACACCTGCAAGCTTTGCCACTTGGATACCATAACTTCTGTCAGCCCCTCCTTTGACAATCTTCCTTAAAAAGATAATGTCATCTCCTTTTTCTTTTACTGCAATACAGTAATTAATGACATTGTTCATCTTTCCTTCCAACTCTGTAAGCTCATGGTAATGGGTTGCAAACAAAGTCTTGGCGCCAAGAATCTTTTTATTGCTAATGTGTTCAATCACTGCCCATGCAATGCTCAACCCATCAAATGTGGAAGTACCACGTCCTATCTCGTCAAGTACTAACAGGCTTTTTGACGTAGCATTGCGCAAGATATTTGCAACTTCATTCATCTCCACCATAAAAGTACTCTGTCCACTTGCAAGGTCGTCCGACGCACCTACCCTTGTAAAAATTCTGTCAACAATACCAATATTCGCACTTTTTGCTGGAACAAAACTGCCAAGCTGCGCCATTAATACTATCAGTGCAGACTGACGCATATAAGTTGATTTTCCCGCCATATTAGGCCCCGTAATGACCGCAATACAATGATTATTGTTATCGAGAAGGGTATCATTCGACACAAACATATCATGGTCAATCATCTTTTCCACAACAGGGTGTCTTCCTTCTTTGATATCAATCAATCCCTTATCATTCAATATTGGCCTGACATAATGATTTTGTTCTGCCACAACAGAGAGCGATGCAAACATATCAAGTCTTGCCACTGCCTTTGCAGTCTTCTGAATACGCTCCAAATGCATTGCAAGATCGTCTCGTATTTTACAAAACATATCGTACTCCAATACGTTAAGTTTGTCCTCCGCATTTAAAATTGTATCTTCAAGCTCTTTTAACTTTGCGGTTGTATACCGCTCTGCATTGACAAGCGTCTGCTTACGCACATAATCACTAGGCACTTGATTTTTGTAAGAATTACTCACTTCAAAATAATAACCAAACACTTTGTTGTATTTTATACGAAGATTTTTAATCCCTGTCCGTTCTCGATCCTCTTCCTCGAGCTGTGCAAGCCAATTCTTCCCATCTGTCTTTGCCTTTCGCAAATGGTCAATATCTGCATCAAAGCCTTCTCTAATAATACCTCCATCTCGAATCAATATAGGTGGGTCTTCACAAATTGAATTTTTTATTAATGCATATAAATCCGCAAGTCCATCAATCTGCTCATCAATCTCTTTTAACAATTTCGCATCAAAAACTCTTAGAACTGTTTTAATGTGTGGAAGCATCTCCATAGAATTGGCAAACGATATCAAATCCCTCGGATTCGCTGATTTATAACTTATACGCCCAAGTAAGCGTTCCATATCATAGATTGGATTCAAATACTCTCTAATCTCATCCCGCGATACAGTATCTTTACAAAGTTGTTCAATTGTGTCAAGCCTGTCATTGATATCATTCCTATTGACAAGCGGCTGTTCTATATCAGTGCGCAATTGCCTTGCGCCCATCGCGGTCTTTGTCTTATCGAGCACCCATAATAGAGAACCGCGTTTCTGTTTTTCCCGAAGTGTTTCTGTTAACTCCAAGTTCCGCCTTGTAGAGCTGTCAAGCAGCATAAAACGGCTTGCTAAATAGGGAGTGATGTGTGTAATGTGTGTAAGTTGTGTTTTCTGCATTTCTAACAGATATTGCATTAGCACACCACATGCAATCAAGCCTGACGGAAAATCTTCCAATCCAAGTCCCGTGAGTGTGTTGACCTTAAAATGTTCCATCAAGCATTTTCGACAACCATCTTCATCAAAATACCATGGCTCCAAAGGATAAATCACTATCTTTAAGCGATTCTTTAAATCGTCTATATCGACTCCACTCATCATAAACGCATCATTGCATACAATTTCTGTTGGCATATATTTATAAAGCTCATCTGTGAGTTTAGAAAGACCCTCAACCTCTGTCATATAAAAATCCCCAGTTGTCACATCTGCCACAGAAATTCCAATCTTGTTTGGAAACTGTGAAATACACATAATATAATTATTTTTTGTTTCCTCAAGTGATTGTGCATTCAAGTTCGTACCAGGAGTAACAATGCGGACAACTTCACGCTTTACCAATCCTTTTGCAAGTTTTGGGTCTTCCACCTGCTCACAGATAGCAACTTTGTATCCCTTTGATACCAACCTACTCAAGTAACCATCAACCGCGTGATAAGGAACCCCACACATTGGTGCTCGCTCTTTCATGCCACAATCTTTTCCAGTTAAAGTCAGCTCCAACTCCTTTGAAACAAGTTTCGCATCCTCAAAAAACATTTCATAAAAATCACCGAGTCTGTAGAAAAGAATACAATCTGCATACTGCTTCTTCGTCTCCAAATACTGTTGCATCATCGGTGTCATTCCAGCCATATATTAACCTCATCTTTCTGTATTTTGTCCAACTTTATTTATTATGACATACTGAAAAACAGGCAGAGAAAACTGCCTGTCCGTTTTTACTCACCAATATTCTAACAATTTTTTCATTATCTTTCAAGCTTCTCTTTTATCTTGATAGTGTAACTTTACTTGGGGGATGCAATGAACAGCCCCCCTCTTATATCAG
>CAJUAE010000022.1 GCA_910583965.1 uncultured Lachnospiraceae bacterium | reverse complement strand
GAAACTGCGAAGTATACATGGAATGCCAGAAAAAATCTGTGCATTGTTTGGAATAGAATAAAGTAATCTTGGCGTTATTAACTGAAAATTATTTTGTCTGGTACATTTGAGAAATAACAGTGGCGTGAGAAAGAATTATATGTATAAAGATATATTTAAAAGTTATAAATTGATTCCAAGAAAGGAATACAAAAAATGTAGTTTGTCAGAGAATGAAAAAACGATATTATGTGAAGAAGGACTACCAGACATATCAGAAAGACATTTTACCATGGCTTACATTCAATAGAAATTGTGCTATTTTTTGAATAATAATGTTCAAAGGCAGTTTAATTATAAATTTATCGTTATTGCGGATTCTTATGAGTTACCTATTTGTATTGGTGAGAATAATGAGATTGTATCAATCGATTTATGGTTTAAGGAACCAATACAATATGTAAATAAAAATTTGCAAAGTTTTCTTAAATATATGCTGTTTGTTTCATCTATTATAACAAATTAGAGGTAGTATTTGATTTTGATGATTCTCATGAAAAAGAACGTATTGGAATTGTTATGGAAATGAGAAAAGAATTAAGTAATATTGATAAAAGTGTGTTCGATAATGTTGGAAATTTTTGGTCGGAAATTTTGGAACAATTGGGAGATGGATTATTATGAGTATAAATAATAGAGAAGGATATATAGCAGTTTGGCTTGGAAAATTTAACGCACCAAACGAGTTTCAATCTTACATTAGAATAGAACATAAATTTGATAAAACATTTGATTCCCAATTTGAAAAAGATTTTGGACTGAAGTATTATGATAGAGATCTTGTGGAAAGTGTATTTAAGAATAGTAGATTGAATACAATAAAAGAATTATTCAAGGGGGCATCTTATCAAAACGAATTTCTTGAGATATTGAATGATAATGAGGAACAGGATTTAAACGTTATAATAAGAATTTATGATTTTAAATATGAAAATGAAATAAAAAGTGCCAGATATAAAAAGAATACATTAATATTTTATAAGAATATCGAGTATAAGAAAAAAGTAGATTTAAGTTGGATGAGAATTTATTGACGCATAAGTTTCTCATAATAACGATATATACCATTTGTACAGTTTTAACATTTGGATTGATGGATAGTACTTTTGAATGGTTTCCAGAAGATCAATATAAATAGGAGTATCAGAAGGATGATTGTATTAGATTTAGAAACAATTAGTACTATAGACAAACAAAAATTAAAGAAAAAGCTTGACTTTGCATTTCGACAAATTGTTAGTGAATGGCGGGCAGAACATTGGGGAACAGAAGAAATCTATGCGATGTCTTTTCATATGGATTACAATAATAAGGATATTAAAAAGCGTTTTTCTTGTAAAACAATGATACAGACAAAAGAGAGTTGTGAAGATTTTAAATATTTACCCAAAAAATATAAATATATGGAAGAAGGATTCAGTGGATTTCAGTGTGTTCAAGAGTATTTAACAGAGAATTGTATTTGTTTTGAAGCGTGTGAAGCATTAGATGACATAGAAGCAAGAGAAAAGATGCAGGAAGATATAAAAAACCAGATCTTGTTAATAAAAGAGGTAATGCTTCAATGCATAAAAAGGTTGAGGAAAGAACAATTTTTAACAAGTGATTATCACAACAAAGAATTTTATGTATTTCCATATCTTGAAAATGATCATTGTACAAAAGAAGATATATTGTTTGCAAAGGCAGTGAATGAAGGATTAGATCTCACGGAATATTTAAAATATATGAAACAAACGAATGACATTAATCTAGATGTATTTGAGCCGAAATCAACAGAAAATGAGACAAAGGAAATTCAAATTAGAAAAATAAATAAGCGAGAGTTAAAGAAAAAGTTAGAAGCGGCGATTCGGCAGATGATAGAAGTTTGTTTGGAAAAATACAGCAAAGAAGGACTGTATGCAATGTGCTTTTGGATGCATTATGACAGTGCAGATATAGAATCGCGTTTTCTATGTGAAATCATAGTGCAAACACAGAAAGGGTATGAGGAAGCTGTACAAAGATTTATGGAGGAGCATACAGAGAATGATTATCGGAAAGAAATTTTGCTCTACTATAAGTATTTACCAGATGAGTATAAATATTCTTTAGATGGGCTTGATAAGTTTCAGATAGTGCAAGAGTATTTATATACCAACTGCTTTAATCTCGAAGAATGTGAAGATTTGGAGAATTTTGACGAACGGGAACAAATGTATGAAAGTATAGCAAGGCAGCCATTGGAGATAGAAAAAATACTTGCTGAAACTGTGGCAAAATTAAGGCAGGAGAAGCTTTTAACAACACATGATGGCAGGGAATTTTATGTCTTTCCATATATTGAGGAAGATAGCCCTCCAAAAAAGTATATATCACTTGCAAAAAAGATGAATAAGGGATTGGATCTCACAGAATATTTAGAATTTATGAAATCAGAGTTTGGTGAATAAAAAAATCAATATTTTGAATGTGATACATACAATAAATTTTATCTGTCGTGCGTATACTACAGATGACGCAATGGAGAAAAATAGGAAATGAATTGTAATGATTTATATGAGGGAGAATATAAAAATGGAAATCCGACATATTATGTAGATAAGGGTTGTAGAATCCTGTTTACTGGTCATCTTGAGGAATATTTTAAGGGAAAATTATCAAGAGAATGTGATATTGTGAATGGAATTATGGAGGGGATTGAAAAAATATATTATGATTTTGAAGATTGTCTGGAAATGTATCGAGAAGTAAAAGAAAACAGAAACAATGGATTGTCAATTGAGTATTATAAAAATGGTCAGATTATGAATATTGCAACTGCAATTGATGAGTATTATATTATAGATTTTTACAGTTATACAGAACAAGGCAAGCAGCAGGAGATATGGGTATTGGAAGAGGGGGAACAATGGCAGCATCATTGTTATTATTATACAGAAGATGGCAAAATAAGAGAAACTTGGAAAAGAGCAGATATTGGATTGATTGCAATGAATTATGCGGCAAACAAAGAGAGAATCGTGCAGATAAGGAAACGATGTCAATTAGAAAAAAGGAATAAAGAAATTCTGCTTTGCTCTAAAAAAGATATTCAAGCATAAGTTCTGGATTTATGATGCAACTTTGATGCAATTTCGATACAATCATGATGCATTTCCTGTGTAAAATAATATTGATATGTATGCTCGAAATCGTTTTATGTATATGGACATTTTAGTGAATTATGTTAGCAAATAGATGTCCTATGTACAAATAGGAGAGAAAGCTCCATTATTTTATTATGACAAAGAATTTTTCGGGATATAGGAGCATACACAGGAGGAAAAATCATGAAAAAACGAGTTGAAAAAATTAAATATATATGTATGATGTTGTTGGGTGTGGGTGTTACTTTTGGTTGCGTATCTGATCAGGATACAAATTTACCTTTGGAAACGTCCACAAATATTTTTGTGGACCAATCAGAAATAGTACAAACTTCAAATCAAGAGGAAGAACAGGAAAGTTCTATGCAGGAGGAATCACGGGAGGAAACAACTCAAGAAGTGTATTCTTCTGAAAGGCAGATGGAACAAAATGAGAAAATATTTTATGAGGAGATGGAAAAACAAGGCATTGACCAACAAACGGCAAAAGAATATTTTCAGACTTTAATTGAAGACAATCTCTTTCAAGATGGAGAAATGGCACTTACAGGGATTCGGATAGACGATATTGACAAAAATGGGCAGAAAGATATGTTGGTTATGGTGCTCGATGCGCAAGAAATGCCGTTTTATGGTTCTGGTGGTCTATGGTTTTATATGAATGATGATGTGCCTTATTGCTTTTCTGAGGAAATGTGTTCGTATTATGGTTGGTTTGATACTTTTTGGGAGGATATTGACAATGATGAAAATGTGGAGATTGTATTTAGTGCGCAAGGGACAGGCTGTGGCGCTGTAGGAGATTCCTATAAGGCAATTTTTAAATACAGAAATTCATTGACAGACAATTCCAAAAAGCATAATATTGAACGAATGCAATTACCTTCCGATTTTGATGAGGATTATGACTGTGGAATTAAAATAGAAGTGTTTCAGGAGCCAGAAAAAAATCAGTACAGTGCCTTTTGCCCATATTTTGATGAGACGATTTCTTTCCAAGCTGAGAATATGGGGGAGGATTTGCCAAATACAGCGCGCTGTGTGGGCAGTGAAGTACGAGGGTTTTATAACCTATGCGCAGTAGAGTACAATGGAAAAATGGTATTGCAGGCTTCAGAATATTTAAATGGTGAGGGTGGAAACGTACATAATGTTGCGACTGCACAGTTTTTGATTACATGGAAGGAAGATGGTACGCCAGAAATCATAAAGTGGTGGATTGAGGAGGATAAAAATATTTCCGATAGTTGAGATAGTATTATTGCTTTTTACCAGAGAATTTAAAGTTACTTTTCACGGGTCAGGAATGCGCAATACAGGCGCATTCCGCGGTCTGCAATTAGCTGAATACTAAAGTGCCCATTGGTTAAGATAATCATTACGAAAAAGGAAAGAAGATTCAAAACGGGAATTTAAATTAGCTGAAATATTTTTTGCAATTAGCATCTGTTTTGCCTACCCCTTTGTTTTGCATGAACCGCCCTTGGTTAGTACAGTGGAAAATTATAAAATTCTCATGCGATAAATAGTGACCGGTTTATAGTGTTTTCTATGTAATTTTACTTGCCTACTAGAATCAATAGTGTTTATAATAGTAGATAGAGAACGATTGAAATAATTCGTCAGTAAACATCAAATATTATTGATAAAACACACATTTAGGCGACTTATGGATAATGACATGGCTGAATAGTATAATATTTAGAAAGGACAAAACAATGCAAGAAACAATAAAGCCCCCAGTAGAGTTGCGTTATCAAGAAGAACTTGAGGCGCTAAAAAAGGTAGACGAGGAACAAGGAAACAAAAAACCTGACAATTGGCAGATGTCGCCAAAAGCCGTTAGAACTTTTATTTTAGGGAGTGAAAAACCTATCAAATATAAGCGAAAAAACATTTCAATCAAGAAAAAGTATTTTGGAAATGACGCGCTTGTGGAGCGCTGCATTGTTACGTTGGCTGGAAACCGTGGACTAATGTTAGTCGGTGAGCCGGGAACGGCAAAGACAATGCTCTCTGAACTTTTATCTGCTGCAATCAGCGGAAATAGCAAAAATACGATACAGGGAACAGCCGGAACAACAGAGGATATGATTAAATATTCTTGGAATTATGCGTTGTTGCTTGCAAAAGGGCCAAGCAGAGAAGCACTTGTACCTGCGCCACTTTACATAGGAATGGAAAAAGGAATCCTTACTCGTTTTGAAGAAATTACAAGAACGCCGGCAGAGATTCAGGATAGTCTTATTAGTGTGTTGAGTGATAAAGTGTTGAATGTGCCAGAGTTGGGTGACGAGGGTTTTTTGTTTGCGCGTCCTGGTTTTAATGTGATTGGGACAGCAAATACAAGAGACAAGGGCGTCAATGAGATGAGTAGTGCATTAAAACGACGTTTTAATTTTGAGACCGTTATGCCAGTGAATAAAGTGTCGCTAGAAAAGCAAATTATATTGAATGAGGTCAGTATGCTTGCCGAGGAAAATCATGTAGATATGAAAGTGGATGAGGATGTGGCAGAGCTTTTGGCTTCTACATATCACGAGCTACGAGAAGGTGTTTCTTCCTACGGACATCGAATTGATAAACCCAATGCGGTGATGAGCACAGCGGAGGCAGTTTCGGTCTATTATCAAACGATGCTTACAGGGTATTATTATGGTGACGAACAACTTGATGTAGAGTGCCTTGTTCAAAATCTTGTTGGAGCTATCTCTAAGGAAGACAAGGAGGATTTAGAGAAAGTAAAGGGATATTTTAATACAGTTGTGCGTGCAAAAAGCGATAAAGAGGGTGGATTATGGAGACAATATTACGAAGCGCGGAAATGGCTGAAATAATGCTAATACCAGTGCGTCATCATAGTCCGGCATGTTCTTTTCATATTAAGAAGATTTTTGCAGAGTGGAAGCCAGACGCAGTTTTGGTAGAGGGACCAGACAATGCAAATGCGCTGCTTCAAGTTATGGTGCACAAAGACACGCGCGCGCCATTTGCTATCTATTATGCCTATCATGATAAGGCGAAAAAAATATCACAGGAACAACAACATTATAAGTGTTATTATCCTTTTTTAGACTATTCGCCGGAGTTAACTGCGCTGCGTGAGGCAGACAAAAATATGACACAAGTGTCATTTATTGATTTATCCTACGGTGACATTTTGGCGGCATCAGCGGATAAGCTGTCAGATGGAGAGGCGCCGCGCAACTATAATGACGATTATCTGCTCGCGCGAAATGAGTATATTGAAAAATTATGTGAAAAAACGGGACTACGTAATTTTGATGAGTTTTGGGAAAAGTATTTTGAGATAAATGGTATTTATGAGGATAGTGACCTTTGGTTTTCACACTTAAATACTTATTGCGCACTTGCGCGAGAAAATACGCCGAAAGAGGTGATGCAGAGAGAAGGATGTCTTGCGCGAGAGGAGCATATGGCGGCGCGAATTGCATTGCAGGTGTTGCGCGGATGCGAGTTGTCGCAAAGTCAAGAAGATGCTGATAGCCCAAAGAAGGCAAGCAATCAACAGAAAATGCAGCGTATTCTTGTAATTACAGGTGGATTTCATACATCAGGGTTACGCGAGCGTTTATCAGATGCGCAATGGCAGGAAACTGTTTGCCATGCAAAAAGTATAACGCATTATGTGCCAGGGCAGGATGAGAGTGTGTATTTGATGCCTTATTCTATGGAATCAGCAGATGCACTGAACGGTTATGCAAGTGGGATGCCCTACACAGGTTTTTACCAGAAAATATGGGAAGGAATTGTTGAGCAGATATCGAATCCTTATGAGGCAGCAGTGTTGGAATTTCTTGTCACTACTGGAAAAAATGTGCGTAAGGATGACGGTGGACTTTCCACATATGATGAAATCTGTGCGTGGCAGATGGCACAAGGACTTAGCAGTCTGCGTGAAAAGCCGCAGCCTGGTGTGTACGAGTTACAGGATGCGGTGTTAACATCTTACGTTAAAGGCGAGTATAATCTTTCGTCGGATATGCCAGTTCGCGCTTTACGGCGCTTGATGACAGGAACTGGTTCCGGTGCACTTTGCACAATGGCAGATGTTCCACCGATTATTTTGGATTTTCAGAATCAGTGTGGTATCTTTGGTATCCGAACAGATAATACATTAGAAAAAGACGTGACGCTCTCCATTTTTTCCAGCAAAAAGCATAGATGTATGAGTATGTTTTTTCATCGGTTAAATTTTTTGCACACAGATTTTGCAAGGCGGTTAAAAGGGCCAAATTTACAGTTGCGAACAAATCGTAATTTAATTCGTGAAATCTGGAAATACAAGTATAGTGCGCAGGTATTTGCTGCTCTGATTGATGTGTCCGTACATGGAGCGACGATAGAGGAAGCAATTGGCAGCATTGTGCAGGAACAGCTTTTAAAAGATATGAAAGCGAATGATGCAGCGCTGTTACTAACACAAGTGTTTGAGATGGGAATTTCCAGCCAGTTGGAAATGGTTTATGAGCGTGTGCATGAACTAATATTAGAAGATATGGATTTCTATTCAATTGCGGATGCACTTAAATCTTTGACTATGATGGAGGAACTAGGGACTCTTTACAATTCCAACTTGCAGTTTGGCGAACTTTTGCACACAGGTGTTAGAAAGCTAGTCACGCTTCTTCCAAGTATTACGCGGATGAGCGATGACACGTTAGATGCGGGGATGAATGCACTAAAATTGCTATATCAGATTACTGGAAGAAAAGGACAAGAGTATGCTAGTGAACGTGTAGATTTTTATGAAGTGCTACAACAGATGCAGGAGGATGTACAGATTCATGCGGGTTTGAATGGTTGTATTCATGGTATTCTTTACGGGGGTGGACAAGAAGATGCGCAGGCGGTCAGTGCAGTGTGCCAAGGGTATTTGACAGGTACAAAAGAGCAATTGTTAAAGACCGCAGTATTTTTTCGAGGACTGTTTTTTACAGCGCGGGATTTAATTTTAATCGAGCGCCAGATGCTTGAGAGAATTGATGCTTTTCTCGGTCAAGTGGAGGCAGAAGAATTTATGGAATTATTGCCGCAGCTTCGCATGGCATTTGCCTATTTTACGCCTGCTGAGATAAACAAGATAGCGCAGCAAGCAGCAAGTCTACATCACAAGACGGGACGTGAATTAATGGAACGTACAGAGGTATTACCTGAGTGGTATACTTATGGTAGAGAATTAGACATGTATGTGCGACATGTGTTGGGAAGTTAGCCAAAATATAGAGATAGAAATAGCATTTTGCGTGGTGTTTGATTATAAAGTTTAGATAATTTTATACGGTAAATGAATCAGAAGGAGTAATGAAATAAATGTGGGGAATCTGTTTTGATTCTAAACTCTTTCAATGTGTTGTTGAATATGAAACTTGTACAGATAGCACTACAGTTAATATTGTTTATCCTGTCAAGGGGCTTTTGATTGCTGCTGATAAGATAAGAAAGTTGGAAAATCCTCCTCAATTTTTTAATGGTGAGCTAGTGTCACCTGTCAATCATCCAGAAATAGTCGGTGTGATTCGAGAGATTGGATGGCATTTTAATAATCAGGATTATATGTATTTTATTACAGTAAATGGTAGAAAGAGGAGTAAAAGATATTATAATAAGGATTTGATAAAGCAGTAAAAGAGCCTGTTATAATGCATAGGAGGGAGTCAGGAGCGTATGGTAGAGGAACAGGAAATTTTAAATCGGTGGCGGTTGGTCTTGGGAAAATATGCAGCAGAGCAGATTTTATTTTCAGAGGGAGATGGCGGAGAGAAGCTGAAAGTGATGGAGATGGAAGATGTGCTGGATTACTTATATTCAAGAGAGTATGGTGAGGAGCAGGAAATCCGTCAGGATCGCCGCGGCGGAAGCGGGGACTCACAGCTTACGATTCCACATTGGCTCACGAAAATTAAAACGCTTTTTCCGCGAAAAACCGTTGAGATTATGGAGCGCCATGCACTGGAAAAATACGGGATGACGGAGCTTCTGACTGACCCTGAAGTTCTGCGAAAACTTGAGCCAAATAAGGAACTTTTAAAAACGGTTATGCAGTTTAAACATATGATGAAGGGGGAAGTGTTAGAGCTTGCGCGCCAGATTGTGCGAAAAGTGGCGGATGAATTGACCAAAAAGCTCGAGCAAGAAATAAAAAAATCCTTTTCTGGTAGGTTAAATCGTAATATTAGCAGTCCAGTAAAGTCAATACGAAATATTGATATGAAAAAGACAATCCGCAGAAATTTGAAAAACTATGACATAGATACAAAACAGTTGGTATTGAAACAGGTCTATTTTAGTTCTCGCATGAAAAAGTATAATCAGTGGCGTGTGGTTATCTGTGTGGATGAGAGCGGTTCGATGCTAGATTCGGTGATACATAGTGCTATTATGGCAGGGATTTTTGCGCGCCTTCCAATGTTGGACACAAAACTTGTGATTTTTGATACGAATGTAGTTGATTTGAGTGATTATGTGAGTGACCCAGTTGAGACACTTATGAGTGTGCAGCTTGGTGGTGGAACAGATATTAGTGGCGCGCTTGCATACTGTACACAACTTATTCAGACACCGCACCGAACGATGGTGGTGCTAGTGACAGATCTCTATGAAGGTGGTGGTTATCACAAAATGTATCAAGTGAGTCAAGGAATTATAGAAAGTGGTGCAAAATTGATTGTGTTACCTGCGCTTGACCACGACGCTGTACCCAATTATGATAGAAACGCGGCGTCTGTACTTGCGGATATGGGAGCGTCAGTCGGAGCCATGACACCAGAAGAACTGTCAGGATTTATCGCAAAAGTTTTGGCTTAGGAGGAAAAACATGAGTGATTGGCAATCAGTATTACAGGAAATTGATGACGATTATCTAATTGGCATTTCCAACAAGGGAATTGTGAAACGGGCATATAAAGACATGGAGACAATACCCTGTGAGATTTCGCAAAAGACAGTTTTTGAGGAGAACGAAGTAAAAGTGCATGTCGGTGAGGAGACTGTGCAGATTAAATTGCCACTTGGAGAGAGCACTTGTTCTTGTCCGTCAAGAAGTATATGCCGCCATGTTGTGCAAGGAATCTTGGCATTGAAGGCAGCAGTCGTAAATGAAAACCAGTCGAGCAAGCCAACTTCCAAAGAAATAGTTGCAGAGGAACAAGTGGGAAGTGAGTCAGCATCTAAAAGAAAAATTGAAAGTACCAATAAAGAAAACATGCAGGAATTGGCAAATTGTACATCAGAGGAATTTGAGAAATCAACTGATCATGACCAATCATCAAGCAGTACAATGATACAGAAGGTGACACAGCAGATTGCAGATTACCCAGTGGAAAAGCTTTGTAAAGCATTGGGGACAAGAAAATTGGAAGAATTTGTAAGATGTGCTAAGGCAAACAGAAAACCACAAATTACTTACTCAAGTGTTGCAATTGTACAACCCTTAGCCAAGTCAATGAGTGTCAAACTTTTATTTCCGTTGGAGTATTCGACATGTACCTGTCACAAAAAAGACTTTTGTGTTCACAAGGCAGAGGCAGTTCTATGGTGTAAGTTGGATTTGGGACAACTGCAAATTGACGATTTAGAGCAGATGAAAGGTGCAGACACGGAATATAATATGGAGCAAGTGCAAGATGTTACCTTGGAGATGCAAGGATTTTTGGAGGAATTATTAGATACAGGATTGTCCAGAACATCACAAGACGCATTGGACCATATGGAACGAATGGCAATCATCTGCCACAATGCAAAATTACCCAATTTTGAGAATGATTGGAGACGATTGCAGGATTCCTATCAAAAGTATATGAAACGGGTAGCGTCACTTGGAATACAAACTTTGATGCATCAACTTACCAAACTTAATCGACAGACTATGCTGCTAAAACAGGCACAAAATGCATTTGCTGTATCAAAGTTGGCAGGAGCGTTTCGAGCAGAGTATATGTCTGCACTCGAATTAGATTTAATTGGCATTGCAACAGAACACTTTATAAGTAAGAGTGGATATGAGGGAGATACAGTTTATTTTTTAGAACAGAATACGAAAACATGGTATACATTCACACAGGCGCGACCCATTTTTTATGATAATGATGCAAACGTAACATATTATACGCCGCAGTATCACTCGCAGGAATCTCCTTGGGGGTTGACGGTTCCTTTTCGCAATTTTGCATTTTCATATATTCATTTGGTGGATGCGAAGTGTGATAACAGAGGTCGCTTATCTTCTAGCAAGGAGACAAAAGGGCAATTGACGGGAGAGAGAACAGGCGAAAATATGCTGACAACAGGTATGCTAGGAAAATGGTATTACAAAGATTTTGTACAAATTTTTCAAGATTTTTTTAATGCGGACAAACATATAGATACTGTTATGACAAGTGATACATCTGTCTACAATAATTCTGATACAGATAATTCTTATTTGACAGAATCACCACAGATGAAACTTGTATTTTTAAAACCAGCATCTTGTGATTCAGCAGTTTTTCTGGAAACAGAACAAAAGCTTTCTATGAATCTATATGATGAACGAGGAAAAATGGTAGTGATAGAACTTATTTATTCTAAAAATGAGGCGGAAGGAATCCGTTATTTAGAAAAAATTACAAATGATAATCTACCATATTTTTTTGGAAAAATATATTTGCGCGATGGTAGGATTCGCATGTATCCAATTACTGTTTTTAAAAAGAATGAACTGCGAGAAATTTAAAATTAGTGCTAGAGCATGTTTGAAAAATGCTTTCTGCCAGATGTGCGTCACAGTTTGTGGGAGATTTGTGCCAAATGAAGGGCGCATAGCGGGCTATGTAACCTGAATTTGGCGCGAATATCACGCAAAATGGGGCGTGCAGGTGATAGGAATAAATTTTCAAACACGCTCTAGGAAAGGGAGTGGCGGAGATGGAGATTCCCAGCAAAGAAGCGGTGCTACAACAATTGATGTGTGATGTGGAAAATCTCATGGAAGATTTATATCAGAGTGGTTTTGATACTGTTCACGACAGTACCCTTGAGGCGATAAAAACTATGCAGAAACAGACAGCAGCATATGGTATGCAATTATTATCAGATATGCTCTTACAGCTTGCGAATGGTTTGACAATGCGTCGTCATCAGATAAAAAAGAAAGAGGATTCTTTAATCAATGTTTATACAAATGTGAATCAATATGTGCATTTGTGCAAAGGAAAAATTGAGTGCGATAAGGGCGTTTGTTACTACATAGACTGAGTGAAAAATAACAGGTAGCTTGTTTAATAACAACTACCTGTTATTTTTCCGCACGGCGCGGAAAGAAACAATAGAACAAGAGCAGCCCGTGTCCAGTGCGTGCGTAGAGAAATTTTTATTGTCCGTTTGCAGGAATTCGAGAAAGCATTCCTGCGGCATCTATTTTGTAGAAAATAGGACTCGTATTGGAGGTGACATACCAGAGAACTTCCCCGTTATAACAAATGGGTTGGCAGTCTGACAATGCTGCATCTGCTGTGCTGATTGTTCCAACTACGCCGCCGTCTGCATACCTAGTGTAATAAAAGGCTCCGTTAACATCGGTCCACATTAGATAACCACCGTCAAGACCTGTAGGAGCAAGAACAGGAGTAAACATTCCTGTCAGTGATGTAACACCAGTTAAGGTTGAATTAAGTCCATTTTTGGTAGTATAGCTTATGTAAATGTCACGCATACCAGTATTTGTAGTATCATAGTTTAGTGCAGTTACATAACCATTTGTAGTCTCAGCAAAACCTCCTATCGACGCTCCTGTGTTATTATCTCCTACTGTTCCAGCAAAAGTTAGAAGTGAACTAGAAGTTACACTTCCACTAAATTTGTCCTCACCCGCTTTTGTATTATTATATCGCATTAGTACAATACTACGCGGATAGGCATCACCGTGATCAAGCGTGACAATATTTCGTTCTTGATCAATCAGCACAAACTGATTAAAAGAATGACTAACATAACCAACACTATTATTCATAACAATGTAGTAAGTGTCTGTGAGCCGCATATCACTTTGGCGTACTGTAAGTGTTAGATTTGCCTGATGATTTTTTCCATCGCGCGATGATGCATACATTTCATGACAGGTACGAATATATAAATAGTCGCCATATTCAGCACAGCGCAAAGAGCCAGCATCGAACGGGATAGTGGTGTTGGCGCCGCGTAGACTTGTCTGTCCTAAACGTTTCCAGTCTTTAGAATATTTTACGACGCGAATAACTTCGGTGTCGTTATTTTGGGAAGGATTCTCTTGACCAAATATAAAAAAGTTATATTTTTCTCCGGCAAAAAATCCGCCCCACAAGGATAATTCCATAGGAATGGTACGGTTTGAACGCAAATAGAGATGACTGTCGTAATCCTCCACTATGATTTTGTCATCAATATATTCTACCCGAGTAACGCCGCCATCAGGATTTTCATATAGATACGATTTTACAGTCTGTGCCCAGTTCCAGTTATAATTGTTGTACCAACGATAGTTTTGCGCGTTTTGATTATTGGAAGTGGTTGGGGTTAGATTAGATGGTGCTACTGGTGTGGGAATTGTTGTGGGACCTGTGTTTGGAAGTACATTATTAGGATCAAAGGTGGCGGTATTGTAGGGAGTTCTGCCTTCTTTCATTCCAAACATAAGATAGTGCTGATAGAGTGTTTCTGGGGAAACATTTGCAGGAAACGCTGTTGCGACATCAGGGTTTTGTTCCAAATACCATTCTGCGTCAAATATTGCACCATCATCCATATATTGCGGAGCAGCATATACAGAAAGTGAGCTGCCCAAGAGTATCGTTGCCAAAGCTGTTATTAATATTTTTTTCTTCATTGTTCCTCCATTCTTTTATCAATCTTTTTCCTGTTACCACTTAAATTTTATTATATTATTTGGAGGTTAATATGTCAAATACTTATAAATATAGTTTCTGCCTTATTAGAATTAGCAGTTCTTTTTCACCACCACACCATACACTTGCTACATGGTGTGGGAGTCGGAGCCCAAATACCCGCTTTGCGGTATCTTGTATGTTTTATTCATTTGTCAAGGTATTAAAACGAGACAGTTCCTAAGTATTGCGAAAATAAAAGGGAATGTGTATACTATGTTTAGAGAAATATTGGATTTTGAATAGAAATTACAGAAAATTCTATATAAAATGCATTATAAATAAACATAGGAGGTAAATTATTATGACTGTGACATCAGACAACAAATTAATTGGCAGGATGCTTGATCTGCTAAACAAGTTAGGTATTTCACAGCGCGACTGTGACTTGGCAGAGAGGTATTTGCGCGAGGAAGTGGACGACGAGGTTTTAAAGCAGTTTGTGCGAAAAGATTTAAGTATGCCGTCCTATAATCTATATTCCGAGGGGTGGACAATTACAAGGCAGGTAAACAAAAGTGCTAATAGAACTGTGTTTGTGCGCTTTTTCAATATAATTTTTGCGATTGGTCATGGCACAGGACATCGTTTGTTCTGGTATGAGGCGTTAAATATTGAGGAATATGCGCTTTATAAAAAGATGGTTACATACATGTCGGGAGTAACAGAAGATGAAGAAAGCTTTTTTCAGTATAATGAATATAGTCAGTTAATGAAGATGGCACAGCACAATCCACAAAATCTGATAGAAGTCATTCCTTATTTAAAGGAGGAATCAGAATTGTATGCGGCGGCAGGGCTGGCAATGTATTTTTGCAGAAAATACGAAAATCCTGGCATAGTGGAAGCAGAAGACGAGGCATATATGGCAGAATATGAAGACATTGTACTAGAATGTTTTGATAGCTGGCTTGCAGGATTAGGCTGTGCTGCGCATGAGAAAGTAATATCAACTTTGCGGAAAAAAAAGCAGGCGGGCGATTTCATTGGCAGGATTGAGCATACAAGTATGAAGATGGAGGAGCAGCGGACATTTTGTTTTCTATGCACATTTGCATACCTGAATTTCCAGCTTTCGGATGTGCTGCTGGCGGTGATTCAGACATGTGCTGCTGTAAATGCGGAATTAATGCTTGTTTCCATACGATATGTATTTATAGGGAACAATGGATGCAGAACACATTTCGCTTTTCGTGGAATGGACTATGATGAATTGTTTCATATTGAACCAGCTTTGTATATTTGTATGGCAGCAATAAACAATTATGACAAGATTTTAGTGAGACAGTTAGAAAAAAACCAAGAAAGTTACAGAAAAGTTATGGAGCGGGAAAAATGCCAGGAACTGGTTCATATTTATATGCGTGCATGGAGGAATGGAATTCCGCGGGTTGTGTCTGAAGTTACAGAGGATGTGCTTATTACATTAAAAAATGTTATGCAGAAGGCAAATCCTGATTTGTATGAACAAGTCGTGCGAAATGCAGCACCTGATTATGAACCAGTGATAGAGCTGCTTGTGCCGCCGACACCACATGCGGAGCTGGCAAAAGAGTATTTGCTTGGAAACTGCAAAGTTTCTGAGTTATATCCTTATGATAAAGAGTTTGGTGATAGATTTGAGGATGGTTTGTATAAGGTAAAAAAAGTTTTAGACAAATTTAAAAAACACAATTTTGATGAGGCATTTATAGACCGATGCCGCGTATTTTTAATTTTGAGGAAGTTTCCCCATATTGAATATGAGATGCAAGAGTGCATAGGTGAGAAGGGATTAAGTGAATTTTTTGCAAAGCTTGACAAAGAAGAATTGGATCTTGCGCATCAATTACAGGCATTTGCCCTCTTATATAAAGAAAATCTTCAATATGATAATGAGATAAAGCTGCTGAAAAAGTGTGTTGAAGAAAAGTATACGAAGTTTTTACAAGAAAATAGAGAAGAAGCTATACAAATGTTTGCTATAGCAGATGCAGAGGCGCGTTGTTTCGGTCTGTGCCTTTTTGAAAAAGACCCACAATTTTACAAGCAAGAAATTCTAAACTACACAAAGGATAGCTCGAGTCTTGTTCGGCGTGAACTTGTCCGTATTATTGGCAGTCATAGAGAATGGGAAGAAGATGTCAAGACAATGTTAAATGGAAAGAAAGCATCACAGCGGGAACTGGCAATTTGGATCCTATTAAGATGGCAGGAAAAAGGCGCGGATTATCATGAGTTGCTCTCTTGGGCGCTTGAGAACGAAAAGAGTGGCAAATTGGTGACATTGTTGGAGAAAGTGTTAAAAATACAGGAGAAAGATCAGCCTAAAAAATCAGTTACCAAGGAAGAATTGGTAAAACAATTACATCAGGGAGGAAGAAAAAGAACACTTGCATGGGCATATGAGACGCCATTTTCGCCTGTGCATAAGACAGATGGAAGCATTGCAGACGAGGAGTATTTACAGGCAATTTTCTTGTGTTATGCGGCGCAGATACAACGCGGAATGAACGAGAATGTACAGCTTCTTGCGGCCGATTTGAATGTGGACGAATTTGCAGTTTATGTCAATGAATTGTTTGACAAATGGATTGCGCAGGGGGCAGAGGCGAAAAAAGATTGGGTGCTTTTTGCGGCGTCGATTCATGGCAAGGAAGATATAGTACCAAAGTTATATCATCAAATCCAGGAATGGACGAAGGTGTCGCGAGGAGCGATTGCGGCGGAAGCGGTAATGGCACTTGCGCTCAATTCATCTCCCAATACGCTGTTACTGGTGGATAGCATTGCGCGAAAATTTAAGCATAAGCAGGTGAAGGGTGGTGCGTTAAGAGCACTTGATGAGACCGCTAAGATGTTAGGGATTAGCCGTGAAGCGCTTGATGACCGTATTGTGCCAGATTTTGGTTTTGACAAGAACATGCAACGGACTTTTGATTATGGAGCACGTATTTTTAAAGTAACACTTACATCAGCGCTTGACCTTGAAATATTTGACGAATCTGGAAAGAAATTAAAAAATTTACCTTCGCCAGGAAAGAAAGATGATGAAAGTAAGTCAGTAGATGCATATGCAGCATTTAAAGAAATGAAAAAACAGATAAAAGCGGCGATTACAAGTCAGAAGGAGCGCCTTGAACATGCACTTTCTATAAAGCGGGAATGGAGTACAGATGCATGGACAAATTTATTTGTAAAAAATCCATTGATGCATCAATTTGCAATTGGGTTGATATGGGGTATTTATGAAAGTGGAAAACTGGTTCAAAGTTTTCGTTATATGGAAGATGGTTCTTTTAACACGCAGGATGGAGATGCGTATACACTACAAGAGGGAGTAAACATTAGTTTGGTACATCCGGTAGAACTTTCTGAGACAGAAAAAAAAGCATGGAAAGAACAGCTTGCAGATTATGAAACTATACAGCCAATTGAGCAGCTTGACAGGGATGTTTATCGTGTGATGGAGGATGAAAAGGATACAAAGCGTATGGAGCGCTTTGGAGGATCTGTGTTGAATGATTTCACACTAGATAGTAAATTGGCGAATCTTGGTTGGTATCGCGGCGTTATCGGGGACGCAGGAAGTTATAACACATATCACCGTAAAGATGCAGAGGTTAATATGGGTGTGGAGTTACATTTTTCAGGTAGCTGTGTAGGTTGGCATCAAGGAGATGTGACAGTGTATGATGCCAGATTTTATGAAGCGAAGTCGATTGGATATGGCAGCTATGGGTATGTGGATGCGGACAAGAAAGAGGCCTTTTTACTACAAGATGTGTCGCCAAGATATTTTAGTGAGATAGTGCGGCAACTTACAAAGGCAACTGCATCAAGCGATGAGCAAGATACAGATTGGAAGAAAGAGGCAGGACTGACACAATAACGAATTAACTGTAGGCTTTGATAGAAAAGGAGATGCTACTATGAAATCAAATAAAAATAGTTCGCCAATTGAGGAATTGTTTGCAATGTTACCAGAGTTAAAAATTTCAGAACAGGAATGCGAACTGGCGAAGCAGTATCTAAATGGTGAAGTAGGAGACGAGGTGTTAGACCAATTTCAGCGCATTAATTACAAATCGGTAGCAGATATACGCGATGTGCGTTATGAACTGGACAGAGTCTTCAAAAGATTGGATAGAAAGGAAAATAGAGCAGTATGTATCCGACTGTTTGATCTGCTATTTGCAATTGGACATGCTTCCTGTGTTGAATTGTTTTATTTTGGTGGGGCTGCTGCAAGCTCCTTTGAGCAGGCACAGGAGTGTGCACTTTATAAAAGAATTATTATATTTATTGAAAGATGGTTTCATTCTATCAGTAAGCACACATTAGGAAGTATACGAAAAATTGCGCAAAATAATCCTGAAAATCTGCGCAAAATTATAAACCCGCTTAGAGAGGAGGGAAGCGATTATCTGTTGATAGTATTGATAGATTATTTTTCTATGAAATACGCGGGACAGACAACACTTTTAAAAAGTAATAATCCGACTAGAAAGATTGACCTTTCTGAAGATATGGCACTTTTAAAAGAGTATGAAGAATACCTATTAGAACGTCTTTATGAATGGTTGCAACAGCAATCGTGTTTTGGGCGCGACAGAATTATCACTGCAATCCGTGATAATCAATTAACAAAAGAATTACTGAAAAATACAGTATCTGGTAGCAATCCTACCAATATACAGCGCAATGAACTTTGTCAAATCGCCAAAATGGCATACTTAAATTTCAACCTTTCTAATATATTGCGTGATATATTAAGGGTTTGTTTTGCAGTGGATGCGCAAAAAGTTCTTTTTGCTTTTAGTGAGGTTTCAGAGGAACAAATAATCGACGATTTTGATAATTTGTTTTGGATTGAACCAGATACGTTTATTCGTTGGGCAGCAGTTGAGAAGAATTTACCAATCTTAAAAAGACAGCTTGAGAAAAACCCAAAGGAGTATTTAAAGGCGATAGAAGAAAAGGGATACATCACCTATAAAGGGTTTATAGAAGATTGGATTGATACTATTAATGTCTTAAAAGATGTGTTGAAAGAAGAAAATCTTTCTTTGTATGAACAGATTGGTGCCGCCAAACCATACTATGAGCAAGTTCTTTGTTATTTGGTGCCAGATACTCCGCACGAGGAGCAGATACGAGCATATTTGCAAGGGCAGTGCAGTATTTCAGAATTGTATCCTTATCAGAAGGCATGTAAGACAAGATATAGTTCTTATGATTTTTTAGATGGTTATCAGAAGCATTGTAATGACACCGAATTTTTTGATAGATGTAAGGCTTATATTGTATTAACTGGCTCAAAGTACACAAGAGTTGTCGATAAAAAGACAAATGAAGTAGAGCAGGTAGAGCAGTTTTTTCAATTGCTAGACGCACAAAAGATGGATATTGTGCATCAGCTAAATGGTTTTGTAGTGTCATACAAGGCGAATGACGAATGGCGTGGTTGCAAACTGGAACCGTATGTGGAGGGTGCTGCCAATGTATTTGCGCAGTATCTAAATAGCGAGCGGCGACAGGAAGCAATTGAAGCATTTTCTAATGCTGCGGCAGAGGGACGGTATCTTGGACTGCATGCAATGCGAAAAGATATAACACACAATAGACAAGAAATTATGCAGTATGCGTCGGATAGCGCAAAGATTGTTCGGGAAGAACTTTTTGATATTTTGTGTGCTGCAAGTAAGCCGTTAAAGTCGCACACAGGTCATATACAAGTGGAAGATTTGCAGGACTGGTTGGAGAATATTAAAATATTATTAGCGTCAAAGAAGGCACAACAACGAGAGTTGGCAGCGCGAGTATTAACACACTGGCAGCAGGAGGGCGGTAACTACAATGAACTGTTGTTACAGGCAGTAAAAAAAGAGAAAAATGCAAAAGTATTAACGCTTTTATTAAACGCACTTCGTATTCAAGAAAGAAGTTCCTCTTTGGGCACGCTCTCAAAAGAGGCGTTTGTAAAACTGTTCAATAGCAGTAACGGTAAAAAAAGTCTAGCGTGGGCGTACAAAAAAATATATTTTCCGGTACATAAAATTGATGGCGAGGAGGTTTCCAAGGCGTATTTACAGGCAATTCTTTTGTGTTATGCGTCACAAGAAAAGAATGGCATTAGCAAAAATGCGCAGTTGCTTGCAGATGATTTGCATTCTGCAGAACTTGCTGTTTATATGAACGAACTGTTTGATAGATGGCTTGCGCAAGGTGCAGAATCTAAAAGACGCTGGGTACTCTATGCAGCGGCAATTCACGGCGGTGAAGATATCGTTCAAAAACTGCAACATCAGATTCAGGAGTGGCCAAAGGCAGCAAGAGGAGTGCTTGCGGTGGAGGCGGTGCGGGCGCTTGCGTTAAGCCCATCGCCACGTGCACTGTTGCTTGTGGATGATATTGCGCGAAAATTTAAATTTAAGCAGGTGCGAGCTGCTGCAGAAGAAGCGCTTATCTTTGCAGCTTCCGAGCTTGGTATTACACGCGAAGAACTTTCGGACCACATTGTACCTGATTTAGGATTTGATACAAATATAGAGCGAGTATTTAACTATGGTGAACGTAAGTTTACCGTTAAGCTTTCTCCCACACTTGACCTTGAAGTATATGATGAAAATGGAAAGAAATTGAAAAGTTTGCCTGCACCAGGAAAGAAGGATGACGAAAGCAAGGCGGCAGCGGCTTACGAGGATTTTAAACAATTAAAAAAACAGTTGAAAACGGTTGTGCGTAGCCAGAAGTCACGTTTGGAATATGCGTTGTTAGTTCGGCGGGAGTGGCTTGCAAATACATGGACAAATTTGTTTGTGAAAAATCCATTAATGCATCAATTTGCAGTTGGTTTAATCTGGGGTATCTATGAGAAGGGAAAATTAATACAAAGTTTTCGTTATATGGAAGATGGTTCTTTTAATACACAGGATGAGGAAGTATATACACTGCCAGAAGATGCGCATATTAGCTTGATACACCCGTTAGATTTATCTGACGTGGAGAAAACAGCATGGAAAGAGCAACTTGAGGACTATGAGATTACACAGCCAATTGTACAGCTAGATAGAATGGTTTACAACCAAACGAAAGAAGAAGCAGACAAAAAAGGAATAGAGCGTTTTGGTGGCTGCGTAATCAATGCACTTTCGCTAAATGAAAAATTAACAAGACTTGGCTGGTATCGTGGTTCTGTGCAAGATGGAGGGGGTTTTTATACATACTATCGCGAAGATATAGAGGTTAACCTTGGCGTGGAATTGCATTTTTCTGGCACGTTTGTAGGTGATATGGATGGTATGGTGACAATTTATGATGTGCGTTTTTACAAGCCAGGAACAATTGAGCATGGCAGTTATCTCTATGATGAAGCGGACGCAGAAAAAGCGTATTTCTTAAAAGACATTCCTAAAAGATATTTTAGCGAGATTGTATTGCAACTTGCAGATGCTACGGCGTCAAGTGTAGAGTGCGATGAAGGTTGGAAAGTAGATGCAGATTTAATAGACTGATAAAAATAAAATAGTATATGAAACATATGCTGATTAAATATGTGTACATATAGTGGAGAATCTGTCACAAAAGCAGATGCAAAGAAGATTCTGAGTGTTATTAATGAAAGGTGGATTATAAGAATGGAAGTAAATGCAAACGACAAACAGATCAATAATATGCTAACATTTTTGGCAAAGTGTGGTGTGTCAACACAAGACTGTGCATTAGCGGAAAGATATTTGAATCATGAAGTAGGAGAGGAGGCGTTAGAACAATTTCAACAGATAAATTTTGCAGCAATGACTATTCCATATTCAGAGAGAGAGGCATTTGACTCCATTATGAAGGAGCTGAATAGAAGTGAAAAGCGGGCGACCTGTATCCAGTTTTTAAATGTGTTGTTTGCAATTGGTCATGGCTCTTGCAGTACACTATTGTCTCGAAGCATTATTAAGGATGCGAAGGAATGTGCACTCTACAAACAAATTGTTTTATTTATAGAATTAGGAATAGAGTACACGGGATATCTACGTGTGTATGAGTTGCAGACTTTGATGGAAATGGCACAAAATAACCCTGAGATATTGCGCGAAACACTAGAACCACTTAAGGAGGAGGGCACAAAATATTATCGGATAATGCTTGCTGTGTATTTTTGCATGAAATATGGAAAAGTACGACCGCTTGACGCAGAGGATATAGAGCTTATGAAGGCATATGAAGATGAGATGCTTGATTGGTTAAAGGAATATCTTGCACAGCAAGGATGTGTCACGCAGGAGGAAATTGTAACTGCAATTCGCACACAAAAGCTTACAAGTCAACTGCTGGATGAAGTGCGTCAGGTGCGTCAGAGCCGGTTGTTTGTAGAGCCTGCCCGCAAGCAGCTTTGTTTTTTAGGGAGTATGGCGTATTTGAATTTTATGCTTTCTAATGTGCTGTTAGATGTGCTTAGAACATGTATGGCTATGGATGCGGAGTGGGTATTATGCACGATATCTGAGGTTTCGATAGGAACGCTGGATGCAAGCCGCAGAATAAAAAGCAAAGGCGGCGACTATGACACTTTGTTTTGGATTGAGCCAGAAACTTATATTCGCTGGGCAGCAGTTAAAGAATATACCCATATCCTAGAAAGACAGCTTGAAAAAAATCAAGAGAGCTATTTAAAGGCTATGGAGGAAAATAAGTTTCCATCGCTGCTTGCGAAGACAAACCGAAGTTTTACAAGCGCGCCATATGTGACAAATCAGATGAAGGATGTGATACAAAAGAAAAATCCCAATCTATACAAACAAGTTGCCAGAAACTTTAATTATGATGTAGTGATTGACTATCTTGTCAAGGATACACCCCATGCAGAATTGGCAAAAGCATACTTGCGGGGAGAGAGTAACATTACAGAATTATACCCATATGTAGAGGAACTTTCGGGGCAATATGTTTCCCATAATTATATGGAACAGCAAAGGAAACATTGTGGTGACAAGGGGTTCTTTAACAGATGTAAGGCGTTTATGGTATTGACTTGTTCGGAAAATACAACAGTGGTAGATGATTGTTGGAGTACAGATTCATTGGAAGAAATAGAGAAGTTTTATCAAATGCTCTGTGATGAAAATTTAGATATTGCTTATCAGTTTAAAGGTGTCGTAGCATGTTACAGTGCTTATGATAATGCAATTGGATGCTCCTTGAGTACATTTGAGGAGGGGACTGTGGAGGCATTTGCACGTTATCTAAACGGTGAGCGGAGGGAAGAAACCCTTGCGGCATTTTCAGGAGCAAAGGCAGAGGGCCGCTATCTTGGATTACTTGTTATGAAAAGAGACCCAGCACGCAATCAGCAGGAGATTTTAAATTATGCAACGGACAGTTCTAAGCTTGTGCGAGAAGAACTGCTAACTATTTTATATGCGCAAAAGGATTGGGAAAATGAGATAAAGGCACTTTTGCAGGCGAAGAAAGCAGCACAGCGGGAGATTGCAATACAGGTATTGTCGCACTGGCAGCAGGAAGGCAGCGATTACAACGAAGTGCTTAGACAGGCGATGGAGAAAGAGAAAAATGCAAAAGTGCTGACTTTGCTGCAAAGTGTACTGAATATACAGAAAAGCGAAGCGTCAGAGGAAACGCTCTCCAAAGAAGATTTGGTGAAACAGTTACATAAGGGCGGCAAAAAGAAAAGTTTGGCATGGGCATATGAAAAGCCATTCTCACCAGTGTATAAAACAGATGGTTCGGAGGCTTCCGAGGAATATTTGCAGGCGGTTTTACTTTGCTATGTGTCACAGGAAAAGAGTGGTGTCAATAAAACTGCACAGCTTCTTGTAGATGATTTGCAGCCAATACAGTTTGCTGTCTATGTCAACGAATTGTTTGATAGATGGCTTGCAGCGGGTGCAGAATCTAAAAAGCGCTGGGTTTTGTATGCAGCGGCAATTCATGGCGGCGAGGATATAATACAAAAGCTACAACATCAAATACAAGAGTGGCCGCAGGCAGCAAGAGGAGCGATTGCGGCGGAAGCAGTGAAGGCGCTCGCACTAAATCCTTCGCCGCGTGCGTTGTTAATTGTGGATGGGATTGCGCGAAAGTTTAAATTTAAACAGGTGCGGGCTGCGGCGGGAGAGGCGCTTGCGTTTGCGGCTTCTGAGCTTGGTATTACACGCGAAGAATTATCGGACCGTATTGTGCCTGACTTTGGCTTTGACGAAAATATGGAACGGACATTTGACTATGGTGAGCGCATTTTCAAAGTACAGATTACACAGACACTTGACTTTGAAATATACGATGAAAATGGAAAGAAACTCAAAAATTTGCCAGTACCGGGAAAGAAGGATGACAAGACGAAAGCAACAGCGGCTTATGAAGATTTTAAGCAGTTGAAAAAACAGATGAAGACCGCAGTTACCAGCCAGAAGTCGCGGTTGGAATATGCACTGTCTGTTCGGAGAGAATGGCGTACAGAGGCATGGAAAAATCTGTTTGTAAAAAATCCGTTAATGCATCAGTTTGCAATTGGTTTAATCTGGGGTGTCTATGAGGAAGAAAAACTGGTGCAGAGTTTCCGTTATATGGAGGATGGTTCCTTTAATACACAGGACGAGGAAGAATACACTCTGCCAGAAAATGCGCATATTAGTTTGGTGCACCCCATGGAGCTTTCAGAGGAGGAGAGAACGGCGTGGAAGGAACAGCTTGCGGACTATGAAATTACACAGCCGATAGAACAACTTGACAGACCAATTTACTATATGACAGTGGAGGAGGCAGACAAGAAAGGATTGGAGCGTTTTGGCGGATATCTTATCAACGACCTTTCCCTAAATGGAAAAATGTCAGGACTTGGCTGGTATCGTGGTTCTGTACAGGATGCGGGCTGTTTTTATACCTATTATCGCGAAGATCCAGAGGCTGGTATTGGTGTGGAGCTTCACTTTTCAGGCGCTTGTGTTGGGTATTCTGAGGGGAATGTGACAATCTATGATGTCCGTTTTTACAAGGCGGGAACAATTGAACACGGCAGTTATACCTATGACGAGGCAGATGCAAACAAGGCATATTTCTTAAAGGATATTCCACCGCGGTATTTTAGCGAGATTGTGCTGCAGCTTGCAAGATTAACTGCATCGTGTGGAGAACGGAATGAAGACTGGCGTAAGGATGCGAGACTGATATAGTTTTTAGAAGCCTATTTAAAGGAAAGCGGTTTTAAGGACAAAATAGACAATATGAAAAGGGAGAGATTTTGTCATGGTAATAAACGCAGAGGACAAGAGAATTATAAGAATGCTGACCTTTCTGGAAAAACTGGGTATTTCTGGACCAGACTGCGCATTGGCAGAAAAGTATTTGGATGGCGGAGTTGGTGACGAGGTGTTAGACCAATTCCAGCGAATTGATTTTATGGCCGTCCAAATTCCAGATGAAGTGCTGCAAGAGCTTGATGCGATTGAGTGGGATATTGGACGAGGCGAAGGGTATCCATTGTGGATACGACTATTTAATGTGCTGTTTGCAATTGGTCATAATACGAGCAGTGTTTTGTTTTCTCATAGTTGTGTGAACGGTGAGCGCTATAAAGCGATGGTAATTTATATAGAAAAATGTTCTGAGGAAACAGGATATCTAAATAATCATCACAGGACTTGTTTTGATATGGGTGGACTAATGCATGAGATTGATAATAAGCCTGAAAAAGTACAGGAAATGATAGAGCAGTTAAAAGGTGAGGGCGCAAAATATTATTTGTCAGTTTTAGCAGCATATTTTTATAAAAAATATATAGATGCAAAATTGATAGCGGCAGAGGATACGGAGTTGATGCAAGTATATGAGGAGGGAATGTTAGATTGTCTTGATGAATGGCTGGCGCAGCAAAACTGTCCTACACGGGAAAAAATTGTGACCGCAATCCATACACAGCAGCTTACAGCAGAATTACTTGTTGGTGTGAAACCATGCAGTTTTACAGATTCTGATCGTAAAAAGCTTTGTTTTATTGGCAGTATGGCATATTTAAATGTTATGCTGTCTGAAATGTTATTGGATATTGTCAGGACATGTTTGGCCGTGGATGCGGAATGGATACTTCTTGCAATGTCTGATGCGATAGATAAATCGCCAGGTGCCAAAGATAGAATTGGACAAGATTATAGTGAATTGTTTTGGATTGAACCAGAAACATATATTCGATGGGCTGCCTTTGAGATTGCATATGCGTATACGGTGTGTAGATATCATGAAGAATATGTATGTTCGGTTCAGATACCAATTTTAAAGAGACAGCTTGAAAAAAATCAGGAAAGTTATTTAAAGGCATTAGGTGAAAAAGGATACACAACTCTTCTTGCAAAAAAGGGATACAGATTAGATGAAGCAATTAGTTCTATTAATGTGTTAAAAGATATATTGCAGAAGGAGAATCCGGCTTTGTATGAAAAGATTGGTGCAGGAAAGCCAAATTACGAACAAATTATTTCGTATTTGGTTCAGGACACACCGCACGCAGAGTTAGCAAGAGAGTATTTGCGGGGACATGGAACGATTTCGGAATTGTATCCATATGAGGAGGAATTTTCTACAGCGCATATTTTCTATGGCTATTTAGAGAATCATAAAAAGCATTGGAAAGATATCGCATTTCTCCATCGGTGTAAGACCTTTCTCGTGCTGATTGGTTCCGACCGCACAACCATTGTTGAGAAGCGTGACAAGGAACAAACAAAACAAGTGGAACAGTTTTTCCAGATACTTGAGAATGAGAATTTGGATATTGCCCATCAAATCAATGGTTTTGTGGCATCATATAAGGCATATAACGGCCCAAAAGGATGCACAATTAAAACATTTGTAGATGGGGCAACAAATGTATTTGCCCGGTATTTGGACAGTAAACGGCGAGAGGAGACGCTTGCAGCTTTTTCCAATGCAAAGGCAGAAGGGCGTTATTTGGCGCTGCTTGCAATGTGCAAAGACATTGCGCGAAACAAACAGGAAATTTTAAGTTATACATCGGACAACACAAAGATTGTCAGAGAGGTACTTTTGGATATTTTATATAAACAGAGAGACTGGGAAAATGATATAAAAGCTCTTTTGGATGCAAAGAAAGCAGCGCAGCGAGAATTGGCAGTGCAAGTGTTGGTGCACTGGCAGCAGGAGGGGAGCAATTATAAAGATGTGCTTTTACATGCAATGGAAAAGGAGAAAAATGCAAAGATTCGGTCCTTGATACAAAGTACACTTAATATACAGGAGTCCGACTTACCACAACAGACGTTTTCGCAGGATGAATTGATAAAGCAACTACATAAAGGTAACAAAAAGAAAAGTCTGGCGTGGGCTTATGAAAAGCCATTTTTTCCAGTGCACAGAATAGATGGCAAGGAGGTTTCTGTGGAACATTTGCAAGCAATTCTACTGTGCTATATTTCGCAGGAAAAAAATGGTATTAGCAAAAACGCACAAATGCTTACAAAGGATTTGCAACCTACAGAGCTTACATTTTATATGAATGAGCTGTTTGACCGATGGCTTGTGGCGGGTGCTGAGTCAAAAAGGCGTTGGGTACTTTATGCAACGGCGATTCATGGCGGGGAGCAAATGGTGCAAAAGTTACAGCATCAGATACAGGAATGGCCTCGGGCAGCAAGGGGAACACTTGCTGCGGAAGCGGTGAGAGCACTTGCTTTGAGTCCATCGCCGCGCGCATTACTTCTTGTGGATGAGATTGCGCGCAAATTCAAGTTCAAACAAGTAAAAGCAGCCGCCAAAGAAGCGCTTGAATTTGCGGCTTCCGAACTTAATATTACACGCGAAGAACTTTCTGACCACATAGTGCCTGATTTAGGGTTTGATGCAAATATGGAAAGAGTATTTGACTATGGAGAACATAAGTTTATTGTTAAGCTTTCGCCAGTGCTTGACCTTGAAATATATGATGAGAACGAAAAAAAGTTAAAAAATCTGCCTGCACCAGGAAAGAAAGATGATGAAGCCAAGGCAGCAGCGGCTTATGAGGATTTTAAACAACTAAAAAAGCAGATGAAAATAACTGTTAGCAGCCAGAAAGCACGATTGGAATATGCGCTGTCTGTTCGACGGGAGTGGCTTGTAGATGCATGGAAGAATCTGTTTGTAAAAAATCCGCTGATGCATCAGTTTGCAATTGGTTTAATCTGGGGCGTTTATGATAAAGATAAGTTGATTCAAAGTTTTCGTTATATGGAGGATGGTTCTTTTACTACACAGGACGAGGAAGAGTACACATTGCCAGAAGATGCGCACATCAGTTTGATGCACCCTATGGAACTTTCTGATGAGGAGAAAGCTGCATGGAAGGAGCAATTGGAGGATTATGAAATTACACAGCCAATCGAACAGTTGGACAGGGCAGTTTATGTTAGGACTGAGGAAGAAGCAGACAAAAAAGGATTGGAGCGTTTCGGCGGGTATCTTGTCAATGACCTTTCTCTAAATGGAAAACTGACAGGACTTGGTTGGTATCGTGGTTCCGTGCAGGATGAAGGAGTTTTTTATAGTTATTACCGCGAAGAGGAAGAGATTGGGATTGGCGTAGAGTTGCATTTTTCAGGGGCATATGTCGGAGGCATGAATGATAATGTGACAATCTATGATGTGCGTTTTTATAAGGCGGGAACAATAGCGCATGGCAGTTATATTTATGATGAGGCGGACAAAGAGAAGGCATATTTCTTAAAAGATGTTTCTGCACGGTATTTTAGCGAGATAATACTACAACTGACCAAGGTGATACCAGCAAATGCGCAGCGAGACGAAACTTGGCGGGAGAGCGCAAAGTTAATAACACTTTAATATTACTTTCCGCCACGTTATTTTAGTGAGATGGTGTCACAGGTTGCCCGGGCAGTTGCATTGAGCAAGGAACACAATTTCAATTGGAAGAAAGAAGCACCAACGATTTAATGGCTTATAAGTTCTACATAATGCATTGCATTTTCCCAGTTGTTTTTTTTCTCCTCAGTGGTGACTATTCTAATTGGCTTTGCAGGATTTCCAAAGGCGAGCGTGTTGTCAGGAATTTGTGTTTTTCCAGTGACAAGAGAACCAGCACCAAGAATGCAATTACAGCCGATAACAGCACCGCTCAAAACAATACTGCCCATACCAATCACTGTATTGTCTCCAATAGTACAACCATGAATAATTGCGTTGTGTCCAATGGTAACCCCTGTTCCAATTTGTACTGGAAAATCTGTGTCTGTGTGAATTGTGGTGTTGTCTTGCACATTTGTATTATCCCCGATTATGATGGTATTGCTGTCGCCGCGCACAACGGCATTGTACCAAATTCCTACATTTTCACCTAGACGAACCGCGCCTATAATATGGGCACCTGGTGCAATCAATTGATTTTTTTGCATTGGAAAATCCTCCGATTTTATATATTTATTTATAATACATATATGCAATCGAATAGAGAAAATTCATCGTCTTCCCTACTCGCTGCGCCGAGCACCCGTTAGCTTTTGCTGACAAATTTCACTTGGGTGCTCGTGTGCATAAAAATGTTGTCAGTAAAGACAATAAATGGTTTATTTAATGAATGCATTGTGTAAACGTATATAGTATAACATGCTTATTTTTCTTTTTCAACGTTTACAAATCATAGAAAAAACGAAATCCATTTTAATAATTCTTTTTTCGGAATTGTGTATTTGATAAAAATAGATTATAATTACATTGTTCAATCTAAGGTAGGCGTTTGGAGAGATTTGTAAATGCAATTTGCTTGGTTCTTGGATTTTCAAAAAGAGTAGAGGAAAAACTGTTCCAAAAAAGAAGTAAAATAAACGAAATTCCTGTATTTTAATAGAAAGGAAATTGGTATGTATACAGAACGTAATCTGGTGCGAATTGCCAAGCGAGAAAATAATCAAAAAAGAAAATATTTGGTGATGAATCGACTTCAAGGAAAACATATCCCAGTGAAACCACATGAAGCGCTTGCAATGTTTCAGGCACTTGCAAACCAATTGCGAGAACAGTACAATGAAGAAAGACTGTTGGTGATTGGCTTTGCAGAGACAGCAACAGCAATTGGCGCGGCAGTGGCAGCGGCGCTTGATGCGGATTATATACAGACGACAAGAGAGATTGTTCCAAATGTCGAATATTTATATTTTTCAGAGGAACACAGCCACGCCACGGAACAGAAACTTGTAAAAAATGATATTGACTGTGCTGTTAAAACAATAAATAGAATTTTGTTTGTGGAGGATGAGGTCACAACAGGAAAAACAATCCGAAACATAATTGATGTGTTGAAAAAACAGTATCCGCAAAAGATTCAGTTCTCCGTTGCCTCCATATTAAATGGAATGAATCAGGAAGCGCTAGATATTTATAACAAATATGGAATTGATCTTTTTTGGCTTGTAAAAACAAATCATTTTGCATACACAGAAATAGCAGAACACTTTAAAGGAGATGGGATCTATATCAATTGCAAAGATGACAATTCAAAAGAGAATCCTGAAGCAAAAAGTACAATATTGGAACAAACGAAATGGAAAGATAGTGTATCCAATAGAAATTTGATAGAGCATCAGATTGACGACAAAAATCAACCAGCGGAACAGATTTATTGGGATAAAATGCCAAAGATAACATACCTTAAAGTGACAAAACACATGGATACACGGCGAGTTGTTTCGAGTACAGAATATTGTGAGTTTTGTGAATCTCTGTATCAGGAAGTATTCAGCCAAATAAATTTAAGAGATAACAACAATATATTGGTACTTGGAACAGAAGAATATATGTATCCGGCTCTTTACACAGCCAATAAACTAGAAGCACAAGGAAAGGAAGTCAGATTTCACGCCACAACAAGAAGTCCCATAGCAGTAAGCACCGAAGAAAATTACCCGCTACAAGTACGATATGAACTTGCAAGTTTATACGACAGTAAACGAACAACTTATGTTTACAATTTGCGCAAATATGACATTGTTGTTATAATGACAGATGCCAGTGATGGGATGACAGCAGGAGTAGGTTCTTTGGTTTCTGCACTGAAACTGTGTGGAAATGAGCATATTATATTTGTATGGTAGTTGGGTTGTGCAAACTTTTTTGTTTGGCGCATCTCAAAAACAATTTTTAGTGAATACTTTATATCAAATAAAAATATTCTTTGGGTTGTTGTTACAAATTGTTTTTAACAGTTTTTATCTTAGGATAAATAGAAGGGGAGTATCATAATGGATATTAGAATAAATGACAGCGACAAAATCACAATGACACATACGGGATTGCTTCCGGGGAAGAAAGGAAAAGTGATTCATGTGTCTTTTGAACGAAAGACAGATGACAGGAACGATTATGCAGAGATTGTGTTGCCCAGCAGAACAATCGTTAATTCCAAAGGCTTTGATGAAGGCGAGCTTGCTCAGTTACAATTGTATTTAAAAGAACAGGAAAAAAGTATTATAAAAAATGCAAAGCAAATAAACCATGACTTGATTTTTAAACTCTAAGGAAGATACTACTCAAATGAAAAATCAAATAAAAAAACTGATGCAGAGATTTCAAAATAAAAAGATTGCTTCGTTAAAATATCTAAATAATATATTGATGTATTTTAGTCAGGAGTATTTTGAAATCTACGTCGTTGATTTAAATCAAGGTTCTTATGAGATAATCCGGTCAGCGGAGCAGCATGATGATTCTGACCAAAAAGTGACAGGTGATTTTGCACAGCTAATGCATAAGGCAATTGTCTCGTGGCCAAAACCGCCTTATCGGGAACGGTTTAACCAGTTGACCAACTTAGATCAGATTAAGAGACGGTTTAGTGCAGGTGAGAAAAAGATAGAGTTCATTTATAAGTCTTATGATGAGAAGTGGAAAAGGCTTGAGTGCTTTCCAATACCAGAATATGGGGCTGACAACGAGAAAATGATTCTGGCACTCAAAGATTATAATGTGGAGATGCAGATGAGAACCGATGAAGTTCTGGCATCTGAAGCGATGAACAATATCTATACATTGGTTGCGTTCCGTGATATTGAGGCCAACCGATATGAGTGTCTTCACCGCCGTTTAGAGGAAATCATAGATTTTCCAGAAAAGGGTTCTTATGCAGATTTGGAAGCGCTGATATTGCGCAATATTCATCAGGATGATATTCAAAAATTTTGCGAGGAATTATCAGATGAACGATTTGCGCGTGACGGACGAGCAGAGTGTGAATATCGAATTAAGGATAAAAAGGGGGAGTATCATTATTATCGACAATATAATGCCAAAGTAAACATTCTTTCAGGTTCAAGAATGGTGATCTTGATTCGAGATATTGATGAATCAAAAAAACATGCAATTTGGGAGGCACAACAGCTTCAAAAAGAGCTTGAGATGACAAGACTTTTGGCAGAGAAAAGCAAAGATTTGGAAAAAGCATTACAGCAGGCAGAGAATGCCAACAATGCAAAAAGCAAATTTTTGTCCAATATGTCACACGATTTGCGCACGCCAATGAATGTTATCCTAGGCATGGCATACTTTGCAAAAAAGCATATTGACAATGAAGCGGAAGTAAATCGTTGTTTGGACACGATACTATTATCCTCTCAAAACATGCTCGCATTAATTAATGATGTGTTAGATATGAATAAAATTGAGAGTGGAGTGATTGAGGTACGTGAGAAGAATGGAAATATTGTTAAGTTGGTAGAGGATATAGAAATATTGATACGTAGCCGCTGTGAAGAAAATCAACAGATTTTTGCGATTGACTGCGAACGGATTACACATCGTTATCTGCGAATGGATGAACTTAGAGTTCGCCAGATTATTATCAATCTTCTTTCCAATGCTATAAAATACACTCCTGCATTTGGCAGAATCAGTATGGAAGTGTTTGAACAGACAGGAAATTCAGATTTGCAGTGCTATATTATTTTTATTATTCGAGATAACGGAATTGGAATGAGTGGAGAGTTTGTGGAACGTGTTTTTGAACCTTTTGAGCGTGAAAATACAGATTTGTCTGAGCGCGTGGAAGGAACAGGACTTGGCATGGCAATTATAAAGAAGCTGGTAGACCTTATGAAAGGGCAGATTAAGATTGACAGTATGGTTAACGTAGGAACAAAAGTTACAGTGCGTCTTCCCTTTATGATATGCAAAGAATCTCAGATTGTCAGTGATTCGGATAATCCAAAAATCTACAATAAATATCCCGGAAAACGTATTCTTATTGTTGAGGACAAGTATATTAATTTGGAAATTGTAAAAGGCTTTTTAGAAGATTCTGAACTTATTATTGATGAGGCGGGAAATGGAAAGGAAGCTGTTGACAAAATAAGGAATGCCGCAGTAGGAACGTATGACCTTGTGTTTATGGATATTAGTATGCCTGTGATGAAGGGGGACGAGGCTGCTATATTAATTAGACAGATTGACAGGGCAGATTGCAGAGAGTTACCAATTATTGCTATGACTGCAAACGCATTAGAGAGTGATGTACGCAATTCTTATCGGTGTGGTATGAGCGGACATATTTCCAAACCAATAGAGCCAGAGGAGGTTTATAAGTGTCTGAACAAATGGCTGATAGACAAACGTTGATAAAAACATGTGAACTCTGTCCAAGGCAATGCCATACAGACCGAGTTATTAGCAACGGATATTGTGGAGAAAGTGAAAGAGTGAGAGTGGCAAGAGCATCTTTTCATAGATGGGAGGAGCCATGTATTAGTGGGGTGTTAGGATCTGGGACTGTTTTTTTCTCAGGTTGTTCACTTAAATGTGTATTTTGCCAGAACCAAAAAATTTCTGTTGGTGGCAAGGGCAAAATACTCAGTGTGATACAATTATCAGAATTGTTTTTGCGTTTACAGAATAACGGAGCAGAAAACATTAATTTGGTGACACCCACACACTTTACGCCACAGATCGCAAGGGCACTGCAAATAGCTAAGTCAAAAGGACTAGTGATCCCAGTTGTATATAACACCTCTGGCTATGAGCGAGTAGAAACATTGCGTTTGCTTGAAGGGTTAGTCGATATTTATCTTCCTGATTTAAAATATTATAACAGCCAGCTGTCAGAGCGATATTCCAATGCGCCTGATTATTTTAAGTACGCATCACTTGCGATTGAAGAGATGGTGCGCCAAATAGGAAACCCTGTTTTTGATGACAATAAACTTTCTAAAAAGCAGATAATGAAGCGTGGAGTAATTGTTAGGCATATGGTTTTACCTGGACATACAAAGGATTCCAAAATGATTATTGAATTTCTATATAATACTTATAAAGATCATATCTATTTGAGTATTTTGAATCAATATACGCCAATGCAAAATCTAGAAAGTTATCCAGAACTTAATCGGCGAGTGACAAAAAGAGAGTATGATAAAGTGATTGACTATGCAATCCGTTTAGGCGTGGAAAATGCATGGATACAGGAAGGCAGTACTGCTACAGAAAGTTTTATTCCTAATTTTGATGAAGTTGGAGATTATTTATAAGGAGATTTTTAAATGTATCAGAATTATATTTTTGATTTATATGGAACTTTAATTGATATTCACACAGATGAAACTAGTAAAAATTTTTTTAAAAAATATGCAAAGTGGCTTAGACGACAAGGATATCATTTTGAGTGGAAGTGGTTTTATAAATTATATACTACTACGGAAAAAGAACATCGAGAGAAAGCGAAATTTTTAGGCGCGTATACATATCCAGAAATTATGGTGGAGAATATATTTCAAGAAGTATTTGCTGCAAAGGGATATGTGCTTTCTCAGGAACAAACACAATTTTTGTGTGAAAATTTTCGGCGGATTTCATTGATTCATTTCAGCCTGTTTCCAGATACAATCGCGTGTCTTGAAGGATTGAAAAAAGTCGGAAAAAAGATTTATCTACTTTCTAATGCACAGAGAAGTTTTACTTGGCAGGAGTTGGAACTGACAGGACTTATACCTTATTTTGACGGGATACTTATTTCTTCTGATGAGGGGTGTATGAAACCAGACCCAGAATTTTATAATAAATGTTGTGAGCGGTATCATCTTGACAAAGCGCAGTCGGTGATGATTGGAAATGAATTAAACTCCGATATGATGGGGGCAGCAGCGGCAGGAATCGACGCATTTTATATCAATCGCTATGCGGTATTTCATCAGGAAAAAGCACCAATTTATCAATATGTATCGCTTAATGGTTCTCTTTTGGAAGTGCTTGTTCAGACAGGAATTACGCTGTGATTTAGGAGGTTGTAGTTGTGTTGACAAGAGAAGACTTTTTATCATTGAACTTTGTAAAAAAAGAAGACTTTACAGGAAGCTTTCAAGGAATGCGTTTTATGCTTCATCAGGAGGAAACAGAGGAAGGAAAAAAACTGAAAGTCTACCTTTGGAGTGAACCGTTTGGATTTGAAGCGACACCGGAGAAAGAAAAGATTTCACAATTGTTTTTGTTCAGTGAGGAAGGATTAGCAGAAGCGATTGACTGGATGAATGAAAATTATGAACACATAAGATATAAAAAATTGAGTAGGAAATAATTTTTCCTACTCAATTTTTTATTCTATATTGATTTAAGCCATTTGATTTACAGTTTTGGATAAACGAGAAACTTTTCTGGAAGCATAATTTTTATGATACACGCCCTTTGTTGTAGCTTTATCAATAACGCTTGTCGCATTTAATAAAGCTGTTGTCGCAGCTTCCTTATCATTTGCTTCTACGGCTGTATAAACTTTTTTGATTGCAGTTTTTACACCAGATTTAATCGCTTTATTTCTATCAGCTTTTGTTCTGTTGACCAAAATTCTTTTTTTTGCAGATTTGATATTTGCCATGCTTGACACCTCCTCTATTTTCTCGATATGAATCATTTTAAAAATTATAGAAAAAACTTTGTTCCATTAAATTCGGACACGGACGAACTAAAGGAAACATATTTATATATTGTAATTTATGGAATCTGATATGTCAATACATATTCTTAAAAAAATCAGAAAAAATAATCAATATGAAAAAAATAGAAGATATAGGGGGAATTGAGATGCAGCAGTTTCAAATTCGAACAGACTTGGCATTGGAAGCAACAGAAAGTGTTAGAAAACAAGCATCAGGACAGATGCGGGGAGTTTCTATCGACGAGTATGACATTATGGAGGATGTTCATATATCAAAAGTGGTAATTATGACAAAGAATGCAGCAAAATGTATGGGAAAACCGATAGGAACTTATATTACGCTAGAAGCGCCTGCACTTCAAGAAAGCGACGAGGACTATCACCGAGAGATATCAGAAGAACTGGCAAAGCAGCTAAAAAGTATATTACCTAATATTGATCAGGAAGAACGTTCTATTTTGGTAGTAGGACTTGGAAATCGTGATGTGACTGCTGATTCTCTAGGACCTTGTACTATTGACAATCTGTTTATTACCAGACATATTATAAGAGAATATGGCAGACAAGCATATAGAGCTTCCAAAATCCATCAAATTAGTGCTCTTGTGCCGGGTGTGATGGCAAAGACAGGTATGGAAACAGCGGAGATTATAAAAGGAGTAATAAAGGAAACAACCCCAGACATAGTAATAGTAATAGATGCACTAGCGGCAAGAAGTACTAGACGACTGAATCGAACAGTACAGATAACTGATACTGGTATTCATCCGGGGTCTGGCGTGGGAAATCATAGAAATGCTCTCACGCAAGAAAGTCTCGGTGTCCCTGTAATTGCGATTGGTATTCCTATGGTTGTAGATGCTGGTACAATTGTTTCGGATGCACTTGAGAAATTGTCAGAGGAATATGATGGCGGAAAAGCATCCTTAGATTATTTTAGGAATAGTACAGATACTCAGCTTCATAATATGTATGTAACAGCAAAGAATATTGATGAGACAACAAAGAGGCTTAGCTTTACACTGTCAGAGGCTATTAATATCGCTTTGGATATGGAGCAGGAGGAGTAAGGTGTGGATATCAGCTACAAATTGAAAAAGTATGGGACATTTATTTTTATATTCCTGCTAGTGTTGGTGCAACTTTTGATGCGCGCAGCGAATGATATAGAAAACAGTATTGGAGATGGTGCGGAAAATAGAGAAACATTAGGAGAAAGGCTTTACAGTGCTGCCATAAAACAAGGAATAAAACTTTCTAGTCCATATATGTTATATTTGAGTGGTGGGGGGAAAAGTGGAGTGTCCTATCAAATATCAAAAAATATGCCTTTGGAACAGTATTTGTTGTTAGAGGCAGAGGATGATGGTCATATGACAGAATATAGGCAGCCATCTATATTGGAAGAAATGGCAGTTACTGAAAATAGTCTAGCATATCAAAATAGCCTTGCAAAAGAGGTTGCGGCAGAAAATCAGGAGGCGAATATAACACAAAATCAACAACAGCAGGAATTGGAAGATGCTGTATTAACAGAAGATACAGCATCACCAAATACATTTGTGCCTGTACAGGCACCTGTTGCAAAGTATTCTGAACAACAGTTAGGGGAACCAGGATTTATTAAGAAAACATTTTACTCAGAAGATCCGACTACGCAGATTCGAGCGGATCAACTTCAGTATAATACGTTGATGGGATTTGATGCGGGGATAAAACAGGATAACAGCAATATTCAGATTTTAGTGTATCATACGCACTCTCAGGAAACATACATAGATTCGACAGGAGGAGATTCCAATACATCGATTGTTGGGGTTGGAGAACACTTGTGTGATATTCTTAGAACACAATATGGATTTAATGTGTTGCATCATACAGGAGAATATGATGTGGAAAGTAGAGATTACGCCTATTCTAATGCAATGGCAGGTCTAGAAAAAGTACTTGCGGAGCATCCTACTATAGAAGTTATGATTGATTTGCACAGAGACCAGACAAATCCTGATACTAAGCTTGTCACAACAGTGCAGGACAAACCGACAGCAAAATTTATGTTTTTTAATGGGTTGTGCTATACAAATGCATTGGGGGCACTCACAAATCTGCCCAATCCTTACGTGCAAGATAATTTGTCTTTTGCCTTTCAGATGCAACTAACTGCAGAAGAATATTATCCAGGACTTACTAGACGTATTTATCTAAAAGGATATCGATATAATTTGCATTTTCGTCCAAAGAGTCTGTTAATTGAGCTTGGCTCCCAGACAAATACGGTCGAGGAAGCAATGAACGCTTGTGATCCGTTAGCACATATTATTGCTATGGTGTTGAATGGAAAAAATAAAGAGTAGTTTATGGGTTACTATTTTTGTAGAAAGGTGGTATACTATGAGTATTCCGTTAAAAATAAGTAAAGATACGAAAGGAAGGAATTGATTATGGCAGTAATACATTTAACAGAGGCAAATTTTGACAAAGAAGTTTTAGGAGCAGATGTTCCAGTATTAGTTGATTTTTGGGCGCCATGGTGCAATCCATGCAGGATGCTTTCTCCAATTATAGAGGAGATCGCAGAGGAGAACACGGATATAAAGGTGTGTAAAGTAAATATTGACGAGGCAAGTACTCTTTCAGATAGGTATGGAGTGATGTCTATTCCAACACTGATTTTATTTAAGGATGGAAAGATTGCAGCAAAGTCAGTTGGGACAAAACAAAAACCGGAGCTTATAGATTTTATTAGGGCATAAAGAATGAGGGAAGACATAAATAAAATCTTTGGACCGCATATTCTCAAGGCATCAAAAATCGCTCTGGCAGCAGTGTTGTCAATTTTGACAGCAAACCTGCTAGGGCTGAAGTATGCCGTGACAGCAGGGATTATTACCGTTTTAAGTATACAGAATACCAAGCGCGAGACGCTAAAAACTGCCAGAAACCGAGGTCTGGCTTTTTTGTGTGCATTGATTATTTCATATATATGTTATTCGTGGTTAGGATTTTGTGTCAGCGCGTTTATTCTTTATTTATTTCTTTTTGCATTTCTCTGTCTCAATGCAGGATGGGGAGAAGCGATTGCAATGGATTCTGTGTTGATATCACATTTTTTGACAGAACAAAACTTTCGCGTGGAAATGATTGTGAATGAATTGTTGCTATTGATAGTGGGGGTGTTTTTTGGAATTTTAATCAATCTTCATTTGAGAAAAAAGGAAGATGAATTTGACAAATTGTCAATGCAGGTTGATGAAGAAATCAAAGGAATCATTCACAGAATGGCAGAAAATTTAATGCGGGAGGATAAGACTGGATACAATGCAGACTGTTTTATTCGCTTGGAGGACAAAATTTATTTTGCAAAAGAATGTGCGCTTAGAAATTGGAACAATACACTCTGGAGTCAGTCTTCTTATGAACTTGATTATATTAGAATGCGAGAAAACCAAAATCGCGTTTTAAGAAATATTTATGATAGTATTATTTTGATAAAAATGCTTCCGGCACAGACAATGCAAGTCGCTGCATTTTTTAAGGAGATAGAGGCACAATATCACCGTGAAAATGATGTGGAAGGACTCTTAAATATATTACAGAAAATGCTTTCTGATATGAAACTTGAAAATCTTCCACAAAGCAGGGAAGAATTTGAAGCGAGAGCACTCTTATTTTATACATTAATGCAATTAGATGAGTTTTTGCGGTTGAAAAATCGATTTGTAGTAAAGTATCGTAAGTAAGCTAATCGCATAAAGTTATAAGAATATTTGAAAAAATAAAAATGTTAGAAAAATTTGAAAATTGTTGTTGACAGATGAAAAATGACGTGGTAAGATAATTTTCGTCGTTGAGCAATTAAAGCAAATCAATGACAAAAGGAATTAAAAAAATCTTTTGTTTAGTGCTTTTATAAAAAATACAAAAAAAGAAAAAAGTGCTTGACAGATAGAAAAAGCTATGTTAAACTAAACAAGCTGTTGCAGATAAGACAAGCAACAAAAAGAAAAGAACCTTGACAAATAAACAGTAATGCAACCCTGAAAATTCTAAAAAAGAAT
>CAJUAE010000021.1 GCA_910583965.1 uncultured Lachnospiraceae bacterium | reverse complement strand
TTCAAGTGCGCCAATTTATGGTTTTCCTCTACTTTCTTTCACACTAATCCTCCATTTTACCAAAGTCTGAGAATTTGGGCGTAAATACAAACTTGCCCTGTGAAAGACTTATCCAATTGATGTGATTAAATATTACACTGCGCCAAGTGTTGCCGCAATCACTGCTTTTATTGTGTGCATACGATTTTCTGCTTCTTCAAATACGAGTGACTGGGCTGACCCAAACACTTCATCTGTCACTTCTAATTCTGTAAAACCGTATTTTTCTCCTTGCTCTTTTCCAATTTTTGTCTTCAAATCATGAAATGCAGGTAAACAATGTAAAAACACAGCATTTTCTCCTGCGTTGTCCATGACAGACTTCGTTACTTTGTATGGCGAAAGTTTTGTGATGCGTTCTTCCCAAACTTCCTCTGGTTCACCCATTGATACCCACACATCTGTATAAATAACATCTGCTTCTTTTGTCCCTGCATCCACATCCTCCGTAAGTGTGATGGTCGCGCCTGACTGTGCTGCATATTCTCTACATTGGGCTACAAGAGCTTCCTCTGGAAAATACTCTTTTGTTGTGCATGCTGTAAAATGCATTCCCAATTTCGCACATACTATCATCAAGGAATTACCCATATTGTAACGAGCATCTCCCATATAAGTCAATCGAATATCCTTGAGATGTCCAAAATGCTCTCTAATCGTAAGCATATCTGCAAGCATCTGCGTTGGATGATACTCATTTGTCAAGCCATTCCAAACGGGAACGCCTGCATATTTTGCAAGTTCTTCCACGATCGCCTGCTCATATCCACGATACTCAATCCCCTCGTACATTTTGCCAAGTACACGTGCGGTGTCCGCAATAGACTCTTTCTTTCCAATCTGAGACCCTGACAGATCAAGGTATGTTGTTCCCATTCCAAGGTCATGTGCTGCCACTTCAAAAGAACAGCGCGTGCGTGTGCTTGTCTTCTCAAAAATCAAAACAATATTCTTGCCGCGAAGATTATCATGCAAGATACCCTTTTTCTTTTTATCCTTATATTCTGCCGCCAAATCAACTAAATATATAATCTCCTCCGGCGTAAAATCTTTTAATGTCAAAAAATTCCGTCCTTTTAAATCCATACAATTCCCTCCTATATCAAAATTATCGTAACCATTCAGATAACACGCTGAACAGTTACGTATTGAGCACAGACTTACCTAAATCAATATCAATTATTTGTATTTTACTACAATTTTTTTAAAGGGGCAAGAAAAAGCGCAGTTCTTTTGCGAACTACGCTTTTTCTTAATTACAGTTCACTCGTCCATTAACGCAGTGAAAATCACATACGCAAAATGCTTGCACTTTAGCATTCTGTGTACGTGATTTATTCTGTTTATGCCTTCAATGCATAAAATTATACCAAAATCAAACAAAACACGAACAGTAACTTCTCTTGCACACAAACCTATGCAAAGAAAATAAACTGATACGATTACCAGAATACATGATTTCCAATCACAAGTCCTGGTCTACCATTATTTCTTCTGAAATGTAATGCATCACCCACATTACATACACCATTGATCGCCTCCTGTGCAGCCTGCATACAAGAAGCTCTTGTCGTTTTATTCAAAATCAAGGATTCCATACGTCCTCCTGACGCTGGCACAAACTGTCCCGATGCATAGATTACTTCTGTAATACTATTAGGATAACCGCTGCTGCGCACACGGTTCATTACGACTGCACCAACTGCAACCTGCCCCTCGTATGGTTCTCCCCCTGCTTCACATTGAATTAATGCTCCAAGGATTTCAAGTTCCGTTGCTGTTGCCATCACAGCCTCTTTCCGCTGTACACGTTTTGCTTCTGCTGCCGCTGCTGCGCGCTCACGCTCCGCCGCTTCTCTCGCTTTTATTGTCTCCATAGATTCTGCTGTATCAACACCAAATTCTACTCGCACATACTCTGAAGCAACATATCCTGTAGCACCTTCATAACTAACTTTTACCCAGTCTCCTTCTTCTGCAATCGCTTCTACGGCCTGACCGTCAGCAAGCAGACCGACAATCCCTGCCTCGAGATTTGGCTCTTTTCTAACTCTAAGAGTCTCTGTATTGGAGTATGCTGTCAGAACACCCACTTCCTTTGCAAGTTCTTCTGCCTCTTTTCCAAAATGCAAATACTCATTTTTAATCCATCCAGTCACATCACCGGACTTTATCTTTGTCCATTCATCATTCTTCTCTAAAATATCTCCACCGCAATCTTTGTAAAGCACACCAACCTTCTCAGAATCCTGCGCTGCATCTTTTCTGATATTGGCATACTCATTGACTTTCGCCATCACAAAGTTTGACTCCGGCAACAATTGTGGCTGCAAAACCATCATTCCTTTTGTAAATGCAGCCAATGCATTACTTTTCTTAATAATACTTTTCTCCAAACTTTCTTTCTCTGAAGCACTTGCATCCGCAATAACCGTTCTCGCGACATAGAAATCCTGTGTATCCAGAACATCTGCTGCACCCGCTGTCACTGCAAACTCTCTATTGTTCTCTGCTGAATTCATCTTGTCTGATGTGGTTTCCTGTTTTTTGCCCACATTATCCACAAGGCGCACTTGCATATCGGCTGCCAGTGTACTATAGGGATTGGACGAAAACGCGGTCATAACTGCCATAGCGCATAGCAAGTATTTCCACTTTTTACAATTTGTCTTCATAATCTGCTCCATTTCTTGATAATGATATTTTATTACATCATTACATTTTTGCAACAAAATGTTACGTATTTATTAACACCTATTACGATTTTATATAATAGCAAAGAGTTCGCGACTTGTCAAGTCTCGAACTCCTGTTTTTAATAAATAGTTATTGTTATGTTATTGTTACTTTGTCCTTTGTGTGCCTGTCTGTCACAAGTTTTTGGATTTCTCAACGCATGCACTGACTGCATCAATCACTGCTGCCCGCAAGCCTTTTTCCTCTAACACCTTTACCGCCTCAATGGTAGTTCCAGCAGGAGAACATACCATATCCTTGAGTACACCTGGGTGCATTTTTGTCTCAAGCACCATTTTAGCGCTGCCAAGTACTGTCTGCGCTGCAAATTCATATGCCTGATTTCTTGGCAATCCAGCCATCACAGCCGCATCTGCCATCGCCTCAATAAATAAAAACACATATGCAGGAGCACTCCCAGCCACCCCAATAAAACCGTCCATCAAGCGTTCTGGAAGAACACTTGCTTTGCCAAAACTACTCATAATTTGGAGTGCAGTCGCCTTATCAGATTCATCTACATCTTCTTTGGTACAAATGCAAGTACATGCTGCTCCTACCATTGCCGGAGTATTTGGCATACAACGGATTAGACGCAATTTTTTACCAAATTCTTGTTCTATCCAAGAAATGGATTTTCCTGCAACAATCGAAATCACTAGCTTATTTCCATCTACAATATCTTTGATTTCAGTAATTACCTCCGACAAAAATATTGGCTTGACAGCAAGGATTAACACATCTGCCTCCTGCGCAGTCAACACATTGTCTGTTCCAGTACAAATTCCAAATTTTTTTGTTATTTTATCGGCTGTCTCCTGTGTCCTGGCAGAACCAATAATTTCTCCTAGTTTAAATAATCCTGTATCCAACATGCCACCAATCATAGCAGAAGCCATATTCCCTAATCCTATAAAACCAATTCTCATGCTTTCCTTTCCCACTTTCTATTCTGAGTGATTATCTCTGTAAAAAATGTGTAATAATTAATCAACTTTTAGATAAATACTTTGCGTTTCTGTCTTGCTGCCTCGTACATTAAAATTGCCGCTGCCATAGCAGCGTTAAGCGACTCCACCTGACCTGCCATGGGAATTTTTATATACTGTGTTGCGCACGCTGCTGTTTCTCGGCGAAGTCCATTTCCTTCATTACCAATCAAAAAAGCTGTTGGTTGTGTATAATCTGGGATATCGTATGTCACACTGTCATCGAGATGCGCCGCATAAACTGCCACTCCTTTTCTCTTTAAAAGTTCCACTGTTCCAATGAGCGTGTCCACTATAAAAAATGGAACGCGATAGATAGACCCCATCGTTGCACGTATTGTTTTGGGATTAAAAATATCGGCTGTTTTTTTAGTCATAATCACCCCATCCACACCTGCACCTTCTCCCGCGCGCAGTATCGTTCCTAAATTTCCCGGATCTTGCAAATCCTCAAGAAGCACAAATAATGATGTCTTTTTCCTATCCGCAGTCCAATTCTCAATCCATTCAGTCAACTCATACTGTGGCATGGAAAGAACACAGAGTACACCCTGTGGTGTCTGCGTATCAGAAACTTTCTGAAACACAGTATCAGTAAGCACTTCATAAGAATGACTGTTCAGAATGCATCTTATCTCTGCGTTTGCTTCGTTCTCACAACGATGCAAGAACGATTCTGAGACATAAATCTCTTGAATCCAATCTGCTGGCGCTTCACAAAACATTCGTGTCCCTTCCACGACAAAGCATTGCGCTTCTCTGCGCGCTTTTGCCTTTTGTGTAAGCGCTACCAGCCGTTTTACTTTGCTGTTTGCTGTGCTTGATATCATTCGCTTTCTCTCTTTCCTATAAGCTACTGTTGTCACTGCTGAGCCATGCCATTCATAAGTCGCCAGAATAATACTAATAATATGATACCAGGGTCAAAAGGTCAAGAAATCCGATGCAAGCTTGCTTGCAAGAGGATTTTTGAACTTGGGACCCGCGAAAACACCGAAAAGTAGTCATTTTTCACAGAAAAATGAGCGAATTTGAGGTGTTTTAGGATTGCGGGAGCATAAAATGCGGAGCAATCCGTGGTATCATAGGGGGCAAAATACCTTTTGACCCCAACATCATAATATTAGGTCTTTGCTATCGACTTCTTTTGTGACAAACATTCACCCCATAGAATTAATTCTGCATGGCTAAACTGTTGTCTATATTTGTTTATTTGCGCCATGTTGAAGTCGCAAACCGATTTCGATTCTGTTTGAGTAAATTCTCCGCAACCTCATTTCCAGCCATTACCATCAAATGGTCTGTCTCTCGGATAATATAATCTGCTGAAGGCATAACACTCATTTCATCCTCATGCTTTTTCTTAATACCAAGTATAGAAATCTTGTGTTTTGCAGCAATGTCAGACTCCCTAATACTCTTTCCAACCCACTCCTTGAGCGGCGGCACCTCATAGATGCCAAAAGTACCTGGCAAATCAATATAGTCAAAAAGATTGTCAAGACTATAACGCTCTGCCCATTTTTCCGCAATATCCTTGTCTGGATAAATAACCTCATCCGCACCATTTCGCAGCAAAAACTTTGCCTGAATATCTCTGGTTGCCTTGCTGACCACTCGTTTTGCTCCCAACTCTTTCACAAGACTTGTGATTTCCAAACTACTCTGGAAATTCGTGCCAATGCAGATAAACACCACATCAAAGTTCCTGATTCCAATACTCTTTAGCACTTCCTCATTGGTACAATCCCCAATTCTAGTACTAGTCGCATAGGGTACCATATCCTCCAGTTTTTCCTCATCCTCATCCACAATCATAACGTCATGCTCATGCTCTAAAAAATTTTTTGCCAAATGATGTCCAAAACGACCCATTCCAATAATCAATATTGATTTCATTTCAATCTCCTTTTATCCCACAATTATTTTTTCCTGCGGCTGACGGACAGACGCAGAAGTGTTTTTCTGTGCAAACACCAGTGCGAAAGAAAGACTTCCCAATCGCCCGCAATACATTAATACGATTATAATAACTCGTGCTATCATATTTAAATCTCTTGTAATTCCAACGGTCATTCCAGCAGTTCCAATGGCAGAGAGAACCTCAAACAAAACATCTTCAAAATTTAATAACGGTTGTAATGCCATTATAATAACAGTTGCTACGATTGTCAGTGTGGCGTTGATAATCACAACTGCATTTGCTTTTTTAACGACTTCATCTGTGAGGCGTCTTCCAAAAAGGTTAATATCCTCTTTATTTAATACCATCGCCACAGCATAAAATAACAGTACCACCATTGAGGTCGTCTTTACTCCACCTGCTGTGGAACCCGGACTTCCACCAATAAACATCATTACCATTGTCAGTAATTTTCCTGCGTTTGACAATGCTGCTGTGTCTACAGAATTAAACCCTGCTGTTCTTGGGGTGACAGAGGAGAACAACGCACCCAAAAATCTTTGTAATGGATTCATACCGACAAAAGCCGCATCCTTTTCTGTAATTAAAAACAGAATTGTGCCAACCACAGTCAATAGAAACGTCACAGTAATTACAATTTTACTATGCAGTAGATAGCGCTTAAAATGCCATTTGTTGCGCGCCACATCATCCCAGACAATAAAGCCAATTCCCCCCACTATAATCAAAGTTACTATCACAAGATTCACCAGCACATCTCCCTCAAATGCAACCAGAGAAGAATATGCCTCATTGGTTCCCATTAAATCAAAACCACCATTACAAAACGCAGACACCGCATGAAACACGGAAAAATAAATTCCCTTTATTGGTCCAAACTGTGGTACAAATCGAAATGCAAGCAAAATCGCCCCCAAAAGTTCAATACAAAGTGCTCCCTGAACAATTTTTTTGACTAGGCGGACAACCCCTGCAATTTCCAGCGCGTTAACACTCTCCTGCAATTGTTCCCGTTCCTGCAATCCAATGCGCTTTTTAAGAAGCACCGAAATGTAAGCACCAATTGTCATAAACCCCAGACCGCCAACTTGTATCATACAGAGTATAACAAGCTGTCCAAATGTAGTCCAATTCTGATAGGTATCTGCCACAACAAGTCCTGTCACACAAGTCGCAGAAGTCGCCGTAAAAAGTGCATTCAGGAAATTTCCTTGACCAGACTTATTCGCAAAGGGCAGTGTAAGTAACAATGCCCCTATTAGAATAATCGTTGCAAATCCAAATGCAATCAGCCTTGTAGTTGACTTTTTGGCTTTTGGTTTCTTATTGTTTAATTCTAATACCATGATATTTTTTATCCTTTATTTTTTATCTTTTTTTAATATTACAGACCAATGTTAATTATATCACTTTTACTATATAAAACAAGAGCATCATCAAATCATTTCTTTTATCATAAAATGTATTGAAAAACATTCTTTTGAAAATGAGTCCAATACATTTTATAAAATGTAAATAAAAAACGATATTAAACATAATGCACAGAACAAATCAGATGCGCCTAATTATCATAATTTACATGAATACTTGTTCCAATAAAAGTGAAGAACGCCAAACACAAAATTGTGTTTGGCGTTCTTCACTTTTAAAGACGTACTTATCTCGATAATTTCCGGCAAATATCGAACTGATATTCGTCTATTCCTTTCTTCATATTCAGTGCTTCCTCAATATCATAATCCACAAAAGAACCATGCTTGTATGCCACAACTCTGTTTGACTTGCCACCACAGAGAATATCCGCCGCATACGCACCCATAATCGATGCATAAAATCTGTCTTTACAGGTTGGATTACCGCCGCGCTGCAAATAACCAAGGATTGTCGCTCTTGTCTCAATTCCTGTCGCTGCCTCAATTCTCTTTGCCATTGATGTAGAGTGACCAATACCTTCTGCATTCACAATTAGATGATGTGTCTTTCCTTTCTTTCTACTTCTAACAATATTATTAATCAATTCCTGTTCATCAAAATTATACTTTTCTGGAATGAGAATATCTTCTGCACCGTTAGCAACGCCTGTCCAGAGTGCAATATAACCAGCATGTCTTCCCATAACTTCAATGATAGAACACCGCTCATGAGAAGAAGATGTATCTCTTACCTTATCAATTGCCTCCATAGCTGTATTGATCGCTGTATCAAATCCAATAGTATATTCAGTACATGCAATGTCAAGGTCAATCGTTCCCGGAACGCCAACTGTATTGATACCATGTCTTGCAAGTCCCTGCGCGCCTCTGTAAGAGCCATCACCACCAATCACAACAAGTCCATCAATCCCATGTTTATGGCAAATTTCCGCAGCCATCTGTTGTATATTATCTTCCTTAAATTCAAGACATCTTGCTGTGCCGAGAATTGTGCCACCTTTCTGAATAATGTCAGCCACACTGTATGCCTTCATATCGACAATCTCCTCATTGAGAAGTCCCATGTAGCCACGCTTAATTCCCTTCACCTTCACACCATTTGTCAGACCTTTTCTTACCACTGCACGGATAGCAGCATTCATTCCCGGTGCATCCCCCCCGCTTGTCAATACACCTATCGTCTTGATTTCACTAGACATCGTTTTACCTCCTATTAATAAAAATATCCCCTGTTTTGCCCAAGCCTATAACACTTCTGCATTATATAATCCGTATCATTCGCGAAAGTATTTGTTCGCGTAATCATAAATATTTTAAACCTTTTTTTCTTATATTACAATATTTATTGATAATTTTTTATCAAATCTTGTGGAAGTTCATTACTTTTCACATCCGCGCCATACACTTGTTGCATGATGTCACATCCAGCACCAAAATGCCTGCTTTGTGACATTTTATATGCAGGCTTGCAAAAAATATTATCCTACCACTTTAACATTCTCCTCACCAAACAAATTGCGCAATTTGTCGAGTATTGCTCTGTCCGCTTTTATATTTCGATTTGGTGGCAATGTCTTTTTTTGATGTGTTTCTTCTATATATATAATAACATTGTCTATCCCTTCTGATTCATAGATAGCATCAAACAAAGTAGCTTCCTTGCTGACATAAGTGTTCATATCTGGAAACTTCAGCCAAACCTTTCTTGGAATCTCATCAAACGCGGTGATCTGCTCACAAATTAATTTGCCGTCGCGCTCATCTTCCACTTTCACTCTGCCTTCAATAAACACCTTATTTTCTTCCAAAAGTTTTGATGAATATTTTTCATATGCATTGGGAAATACTACAACTTCCACACTGCCCACCAAATCCTCTAGCGTGAGAAATGCCATAATCTTATCCTGTTTGGTATATTTTATCTTTTTATCTGTTATCATACCACCTATCACTGCCTTTGCATTGTCTTCCACATGCGTTTGCCCTGTCTCCTCATCAAGATAAAAATCCGATGTCTTGGCTGTGATACGCTTTTCCCATAAAATTTGATACTCCTCCATTGGGTGCCCACTCACATAAAATCCCAACACTTCCTTCTCAAAACTAAGTAGTAGTTCCTTCTCATATTCCCCGACATTAGGCATTGGAATTTCAAGTTCTTTTTTATCTTCCTCTGAGACAATATCAAACAGTGATATCTGGCCTGCCATCACACCGCGTTTGGTATGCACAATGCTGTCAAGAATCTGTGCATAAACACTCATAAGCTGTTTTCTTGTTGCCCCAAAACTATCAAATGCACCTGCCTTAATAAAATTTTCAATCGTGCGTTTGTTTATATCAACATCCTGTGTACGCTCTATAAAATCGTTTAAATCCTCATATTTTCCATGTTCTTTTCGCTCCTGTGCAATTCTGTCAATCACTGTTTTTCCAACGCTCTTAATTGCATTTAGCGCATAGCGAATTGCACCATTCGACACAGAAAATCCATTTTCTCCCTCATTGATATCCGGCGGCAAAATTTGAATCCCCATACTTTTACAAACCATAATATACTCTGACACTTTGGATGCATTATCTATTACTGATGTCAAAAGGGCAGCCATAAATTCCACTGGATAATAATATTTCAAATATGCTGTCTGATAAGCGACAACTGCATAGCATGCTGCATGTGATTTGTTAAATGCATATCTGGCAAAATCCATCATAGTTCCATAGATCTGATCTGCTATAGTCTCTGAAATACCACTCGCCACACAACCTGGAACGCCTTCTTCCACATTGCCATGCACGAAATTTTTACGCTCCTGTTCCATAATATATTTCTTTTTCTTGCTCATTGCACGACGCACTAAATCACTACGCCCCAATGTATAACCGCCTAAATCACGGACAATCTGCATCACCTGTTCCTGATACACAATACAACCATAAGTAGGTGATAAAATTGGTTCCAATTGTGGACAAGCATATGTAACAGCGTTATGGTTATTTTTTCCTCGAATATATGCGGGGATAAAATCCATTGGTCCAGGGCGATAAAGAGAGATGCCAGCAATAATATCCTCTAGGTTTTGCGGTTTTAATTCCTTCATAAAGTTTTTCATACCCTGACTTTCAAGCTGGAACACCCCATCTGTTCTTCCAGTTCCGAGAGAGGCTAGCACCTTTTTGTCATTATAGTCAATGTGATCTATATCAATATGAATACCTGTTGTCTTCTCCACATTGTCCACAGCATCTTTAATCACAGTCAATGTGCGCAGCCCCAAAAAGTCCATCTTTAACAGTCCCAATTCTTCAATCGTAGTCATTGTAAACTGCGTTGTAATAGCACCATCACTTCCGCGAGATAGCGGGACAAACTCATCCGCTGGTCTCTGGCAGATGACAACTCCTGCTGCGTGCATTGAGGTATGGCGTGGCAAACCCTCCAATCTTTTACACATATCAATCAAATATCGGACCTGTTCATCCTGTTGATACATAATCCGAAATTCTGGATTCATCTCAAGTGCACGTGTAATATTCACTGGCGCATTGTTTTCGTTTGGTATCATCTTTGCGATCCCATCCACATAATTATAGGAAAGATCGAGTGCACGCCCAACATCACGTATCACACCTTTTGCAGCCATTGTACCAAATGTTACAATCTGTACCACCTTATCATGTCCGTACTTTTCACTGACGTAATCAATCACTTCCTGCCTGCGCTCATAACAAAAATCGATGTCGATATCTGGCATAGATACACGCTCTGGATTCAAAAAACGCTCAAACAACAAACTGTAACGAATTGGATCAATATTTGTAATATGAAGGCAATACGACACAATACTTCCTGCTGCTGAACCACGTCCTGGTCCAACTGGAATATCATGCTCTCTCGCCCAATTGATAAAATCCCATACAATTAAGAAATAATCCACATATCCCATCTTCTGAATAACATTCAACTCATAGTCTAACTTTTCCCGAATAACGCCATCATCATTAGGATAACGCTCATTCAACCCATTTAAGCAGAGTTTATTGAGATAACTCCATGAATCATATCCCTCTGGCACCTCAAATTTAGGCAACTTTGTCACACCAAATTCAATTTCCACATTGCAGCGATCTGCTATCAGTGCTGTATTGTCGATCGCTTGTTGTGCATAAGAAAACAGTTCGCGCATCTCCAGTTCACTCTTAACATAGTACTGTCCACCTTCATAGCGCATTCGGTTCTCATCAGAAACCTTTTTTGCAGTCTGAATGCAGAGCAAAATGTCGTGTGATTGGGCGTCCTCTGCGTATGTGTAATGAATATCATTTGTCGCCACAAGTGGTATCTCAAGTTCCTTACTTAAACGCAATAGTGCTGTGTTAACTGTTCGCTGTTCTAAAATGCCATGGTCCTGCAACTCGAAGAAATAGTTCCCTTTGCCAAAACATTGTTCATATTTGAGTGCAATTTTTTTGGCTTCTTGGTATAATCCTTTCGTTAAGAGCTTTGGCACTTCACCTGCAAGACAGGCAGAGAGCGCGATAATACCCTCATGATATTGCTCTAAAACCTCCATATCTACACGTGGCTTATAATAATATCCCTCAGTAAAGCCCTTACTTACAATTTTCATTAAATTAGCATAACCAATATTATTTTCCGCCAACAACACTAGGTGATGATATCGGTCATCCCCTCCGCCAACTTCCTTGTCAAAGCGCGAATTGGGCGCCACATAAACCTCACACCCAAGAATTGGCTTAATATCATTTGCTTTCGCTTCCTTATAAAAATCAATCACGCCGTACATAACACCATGATCTGTAATTGCCGCACTATCCATGCCAAGTTCCTTTACACGCTTGACATATTCCTTAATTTTGTTGGAGCCATCGAGCAGACTGTATTCCGTATGCACATGCAGATGTGTAAATGCCATAATAATCCCCCATGCCGTCTTTGGACGGCTCAAATAGAAATGAAAAACGCTGTCCTTTACGTTTTTTGACGTGAAACTTCCTGTTATCAGATGTACTTTTTATATCAATCCTTTTGCTAAAATATCTTGTGTTCTTTAAAGTACCATCACCAGCGTCCCAACACCAATTAGAATACACCCAATCAATGATTTGACACTAAACTGCTCATGCAGAAATATAAATCCAAGCACCAGAGTGATGACGACACTTAATTTATCAATTGGAACCACTTTAGAAACTTCTCCAAGTTGCAGCGCGCGATAATAACACAGCCAAGATGCACCCGTTGCAAAACCCGATAGAATAAGAAAAATCCAACTCTTTTTCTCTATTTGTGCAATGCCTCCTTGCGCATTTGTCAAAAATACCATGCCCCACGCCATCACTACTACAACTACTGTTCGAATGGCAGTTGCAAGATTTGAGTTCACTCCCGCAATTCCAATTTTTGCCAGAATAGAAGTCAACGCCGCAAACACTGCAGACAGCAATGCAAATATAAACCACATAATTAATTTCCTTTCTATTCTTATTATATATGACGATATATCCAATGGCAAGTTTTCTTTTATTTTTGAAACTTGTAACAGTTCGTTGCTTTTTGCAGGTCAAAAATACACAGATACTGCACATTCTACAAGAATCTGATTTTAGTACGAAAATCTATTTTTGCAAAATTAAACTTCAAATATCACCTCAAACTCTTAACAATTAAAAATATAATCCATCCACAGTGGGAAACACTACACTAAACCGTGTTCCCAACGCTTCTCGGCTCACAATATCATAATATCCTTGGTGTTTATCAACAATCCACTTTGCAATCGAAAGCCCAAGTCCTGTTCCGCCCGTCTTGCTATTTCGCACAGAATCAGCGCGATAAAAACGGTCAAATGCATGTTCCACATCCTCCTGTGACATGCCAATTCCATTGTCTTGTATTCCATAAAATGGCGATCCATCCTTCCATGCGCCCACACGAATTAGAATCTCCTCTCCCTGTTTTGTGTACTTTGCAGCATTGTCAATCAGTATTCTTGCAGATTGCTTTAACATATCACTATCTCCATATACTTGAACAACTTCCAACTCCTCAAAACGATAGCGATGCTTTTCATCTATCATTAAGGACTCCTCATATACTTCCCGCATAATACTATTCAATCCATGAATTTTCATATCAAGATTTTGCCGATTAGAATCCCCTCGCGCCAAGAACAAAAGTTGTTCAACCAACTTTTGCATATGATTTGCCTCATTTTTAATCGCTTCAATAGACTCCTCAAGAATTGCTGTGTCCTCTTTTCCCCATCGGTCAAGCATATTGACATATCCCTGTATAACGGCAATTGGCGTGCGCAACTCATGTGAAGCGTCTGACACAAACTGTGTCTGTTGTTTGTAGGATATCCGAATCCGTTCAAGCAGTCCATTTAGAGCAGTTTCAATTCCTTGTAAATCCTTATCGTGCATATGGATTCCATTTTCCATTGTCTCTACCTTTAAGTTTGTTATTGCATCTTCCAGATTATGGTATTTTGTCTCGTCAAACGCTAGCTCACTAAGTTCTTGTGCCCGCGCCGCAATCTGGTTTAGCGGTCGCAATTCTTTGCGTACCTGTGCCGTCCCTGAAAAAGCCATACTAATTAAATCAAATATCTGTGCCGCTAAAACAATCAAACCTCCAATGCGCAATAACCCAAGCCAAATCCCAATCCGCACTTGATACAATACATTATTTGTAATATCCGAAACAATGTACTCTATCTTCCACAAATCCCTATTATAGAAAAACTCTCTATTATAAGATAGGGAAAAATTTCCTGTCATTTGCAAATCCATACCAATCACAAAAATAGCTATCAATATCACCAGTACCAATATATCCATTCCTATATATGCAAGGAACATACGCCCTGCATTGTTTAAATTAATTTTTCTGGCAATGGAAGTCACGCGCACAGTGTCAAATGGCTTATTTTTTTTAGCAAATCTATTTTTATTATTATTTTCTTTTTTTTCAGCTTTCATCTTTAATACAATACCCCACTCCCCGCACTGTCTGAATAATTTTTACTTGAAATACATCATCAAGTTTACTCCGAAGATATCGCACATACACATCAATAATATTAGTCTCTCCCATATAGTCATATCCACACACTTTCTCCAATAAGGTATCCCTTGAAATTACTATATTTTTATTTTCAAGCAACACACGCAACAGTTCAAATTCTCTGTGTGTCAATTCCACCTGTTTTCCATCATAGGAAACCTCATAGCGTTGTACATCCATTCTAAGTTTTCCAACACAAAGCTGATTCTTGTCCAAGCTAACCGCACCACCATGCTTTTTGAGTACCAAACGAATGCGGGCAAGTAACTCCTCAATTGCAAACGGCTTTGTCATATAATCATCTGCACCACCATCCAGTCCCGCGACCTTATCTATCACCTCGTCACGTGCTGTAAGCATTATAACAGGAATATCCGAACTTTTTCGCAGCCGACGCAACACCTCGAAACCATTTAACGCAGGAAGCATTACGTCCAGCACGACTAAATCCACCTTGCCACTTTGCGCCTTCTCCAACCCATCTCTGCCGTTTACTGCCTTCATAACTTCATAACCTTCATGCAAAAGCTCCAGCTCCAAAAAGCGTCCTATTTTTTCCTCATCCTCCACAATCAATATTGTCACTGCCATTATTGCCTCCTCGAAATAAAATAATCTCTAAAAATCTCTTACCTATTTTTGTCTTATCAAACATTTATACAAAGTACACAAAGAGACTGGCCAATTTACAATAGCCAGTCCCATTTCTATCCAATTATTTCTCATCTTCTTTTGCAGTACTGCCAAACTCGTTCTTAATGCTCTCCGCCGCGTCTGCTGCACTGTCCATCGCCTTGTTAATATCAATGTCAACACTTCTCACATTTGGTCCTGCAAAATGGTATCTCATATCAAAGAATAATCCAATCACCAGCAAAGGCACAACTACCCAAAAAGAAAAGAACATCAGTACTACCAATAAGGTAATCGGCACTCGAAAAATCTCCCTGTCTTCGTGCTCCACGCAGAAACTATTATTGTTTCCTTTTTCAATCAATCCTAGACACCAATCTCCAAATCGTTTCAGATTGTCAGAAAAAGTCGATTTGCACTCCTTCTCATCCACCTCAATTTTTACCTTCTCCGCCTGCGTTGTGTAACTTGCTTGCTCTGGACCGTGTACCTTTCCGCTCTGTTCTAAGTAAATCATGGCGTCAAGAATATCCCAATTGCTGTTCTCTAATGCCTGCTTTGCCTCCTCATAAGATACACTTGCGTGTTCTCTTAATTTTTCAACCTTTTCAAAATTATCCATATCTTTTCTCTCCTTTTGATTATTTTCTTTTGCGATACTATCGTTCTCCAAAAGCTTCGCTTTTGTGTTTTGTTGATGATACTATCATAAACAATCAAAATTAATCAAAAATGCTGTTTCGATTAAAAATAGATTAATATATTATCAAAATTTCACTATTTTTTTAATATTGGTTCTCCGATCTAAATTTCTAGACAATTAACCACTACAAAATTATAACTTTTTTGCGCTCTCCATGCAATAAGTTTTTACTCGTAACTTTTTCACGCATCCTGATTTGTACGCCCACAAAAACGGGCAGACAGGAGCTCGTGTAAATTACAACAATTGATGCTGGCTGCGCAGCATGGTGTGGATACGAAAAGTAACCATACAATACCTTTTTTGATTGACGAATATAGAAAACAGGGTAATAATATAAATATAAATTTTAACAGTAAACAAGCTTTCGTAAAAATCTGATAAGAGAAAGGGAAATTATGAATTTGACTGACGAGAAGCTGAAATATTTGAAACTGCTGGCAACAAAATACCCATCAATACCATCTGTATGTCGCGAAATTATCAATCTAAAAGCTATCTTAAATCTTCCCAAAGGGACAGAACATTTCATGAGTGATATTCACGGCGAATATGAAGCATTTTATCACATTATGAACAATGCAGCAGGGGTTATCAAAGAAAAAGTTGATATGATTTTTGCTGCGTGTATGACGCCAAAGGAACGACAGGAAGTCTGTACGCTAGTGTACTATCCAATAGAAAAACTGAAGCTTTTAAAAAAGCAACATCTGTTGACCCCACAATGGTATAAAACAACTCTAAAGAATTTGACAGAGCTTGCCAAATTTTTGTCCTCAAAATATACACGCTCCAAAGTCAGAAAAGCATTGCCCGCAGAGTTTAGTTATATTATTGATGAGCTTTTACATGCACAGCAAGACGAGGATAACAATCAGTATGTCTACCATGAAAAAATATTGGATACCATCATTGATATTGACAGCGCTGATGCCTTTATTGAAGCACTAAGTAAGCTAATCAAACATCTTGCAGTCGACCATCTTCATATTGTAGGAGATATCTATGACCGCGGCCCGAACGCAGATAAAATTATGGATTTGCTGATATCACATCATTCTGTGGATATAGAATGGGGAAATCACGATATTCTGTGGATGGGCGCCGCCTGCGGAAATGAGGCTTGTATTGCAAATGTCCTTAGAAACAACCTGAAATATGACAATATTGAAATCCTTGAAAATACCTATGCAATCAGTCTGCGCTCATTGACTCTGTTTGCAGAGCAGACCTATCCAGACTTGCCGCCAATGGAAGCTGCTCTGAAAGCAATCTCTGTGATTCTATTTAAACTTGAAGGACAGATTATCCTGCGTCATCCAGAATATGATATGGCGGACAGACTCCTGCTTGACAAAATTGACAAAATGCGCGGCGTTGTCAAAATCGGTGCGCAGGAATATCAATTGAAAGACTGTTATTTTCCAACTTTAAAGGAAAACGATGCATATACGCTTTCCGTGGAAGAACAACAAGTTATAGAAGAGCTTCGAACAGCATTTATAAATAGCCATATGCTTAGAAAACATGTGCGATTCTTATATGAAAAAGGCAGCACTTATCTTTGTTACAATGGCAATCTTTTATTTCATGGCTGTATTCCTATGACAGAAGACGGCGCATTTGCAAGCATGAATCTTGACGGCAAAGCATATAAAGGAAAAGCATATATGGACCATGCCGCAAAAGTTGCAAGGCGCGCTTTTTTTTGGAAATTTCAATCAGTCAGATATCGACTTTATGTGGTATTTATGGTGTGGAAAAAAATCCCCACTAGCAGGCAGGACAATGAAAACTTTTGAGCGGACTTTTGTGGTGGACGAGAGCACCTACAATGAACCTAAAAATCCCTACTATCGTTATTATCAACAAGAAAAGTACTGTCTAAAAATTCTTCATGAATTTGGATTAGATGGTTCGATGGCACATATTATTAACGGACACACCCCAATCAAGGTATCCAAAGGCGAATCACCATTAAAGGCAAATAATCGTCTGATTGTGATAGATGGCGGTTTCTGTCAGGCTTATCAAAAAACAACGGGTATTGCAGGGTATACACTAATTTACAATTCTCATGGTATGCGTTTGAAGGCGCACCAACCATTTGAAAGTATTGCAAAAGTTCTGTCAGAAAATAAAGATATAGAATCCTCCTCCAATTTTTTTGAGACAGAGGCAGAGCGCGTAATGGTCAAGGACACAGACAATGGAAAGGAAATCAAGGAGACAATCTATGATTTAGAATTGCTGCTGACAGCATATCGCCAAGGAATTATTGTGACGAAATAATATAGTAACCATTGAACCATGCAAAATGGAATGTACAAACTGATATCTGTAGCTTGCTCAAATAAGGCAGTTTGTACACTTAATCTTATAGGGCAGATACCCAACATGAAATAAGTTGTTGGAAATAATCAAAATAAACTGTCAGAACGTACAACCCAACAACTTATTTTATTTTTTAAATTCTATCTCCTGATTTTGATAATGGTCATTGATTTTTGATATGATTTCATCATAGGTATTTTTATCTCCTAAATAATCATCTCTATAACAAACAAGTGTATCTTTTAAGTCTATTACTTTATCTATGATATTATTTTCTATCTCTCCTTCTAGAAGACAATTGATAGATTCACTTATTTTACATATATTAATCTTCATATCTCTGTCCTTGAGTATCTCATATTGATTACTATCTTTCTCTAATCCTATATACATTGCTGCCAAATAAGTATTAACAGCCTTTTCTTTCAAAGCACATTCACTATAAAACTCTGCAATAGATTCCATATTCCAAATACGTTCCCATGAATTATCAGAGTTTCCAATACTTTTATAAAATTCTATTGCATTTTTATAAAGATTATCAATATTATATTTTGCTTTTTCAAAATTCCCAACTTGAATATATGCCCGAATCAAGTCTACCATTGAAAACCAATAATCTCCATCAAATCTACTAAACTCATATTGATTTAATACTAGGATTATAATTGCTAAAGACTTTTCTAAACAATCAATCTGCATTTCATAATGCTCCACATATCTGTAGGAATCTGCAGCATCCTTCCAGATTTTCACTTTATTCTCATCATCTACTGCTTTTTGCAACTGCTGTTCTGCCAAAAGTCTATAGTCACATTTCCTTTTCAATTCTAACACCTGATCATACTCATAATCTTTATCATTTGACATTATTTCAGCCTTTGTTTCATATAATAAACTTTGAATATATTTGTCTTGAAGTTTATATTCCAAGTAAAGTTCTTGTGCTTTCTCACAGTTACTTTCCGCTTCTTTTATCAATTCATATGGATATTCGTTAAAAAGCTTTGCATATTCTATCATTAAAATTACATGATACTTATCAAATTCGTTTGCATTTTTATTTTTTGCAATAAAATTTACAATAAGCTTTTCCTTGATATCTTTTGTATTATAATTATCAATCCTATCTAATATTGCAAAGATTTCCTCAAAGCAAACATCCTCTTTAATCAGATATTCCTCAATAAAATCAAAAATATCCTCCTCTATTTTATTATTTTGAAGCATTTTGTAATATTTGATACACTGCTGCCAGAACAACGCTTTCTTATTGGGTTCATTCTCAATGATATATAAATAATAATATGCTGCAAGAACATAGGTAACTGCATACGAATTATCTTCCTGATAAACATCTGGTTCTTCATAATGTATTAATTCCAGCGCATATGTTTTTGCCTTCTCATAATCCTGCAGTTCTATTAAAATTTTTATCAGATCAATACAAATATAGGAAGAATAAGCAAAATAAGCATTAGAATTTTTCTCATTTTCTTTATCGCGATCCAATATTTCTTCCAAATATGCAATTGCCTTTTCTGGTTGATTCATTTTTAAGTAAACATGTGCAATACGCTGTATAAAATTTTCGTACCATTCATCACCATCTTTATATGCCTTTTGGTAATATTCTATCGCCTTTTGATAATTCCCTTCCTCCTCATATTTTTGAGCCAATGCGCTGCAAGATACATCATTTGTATAATCATATGTTGTTCCCCCTCTATCCATAGCAAATTCATCTGCACTTTCTGCATTCCTTTTCGCTCTTAGCTCATCAATGCGTTCTTGATACCAATATGCCTTCTCAACATTGGAAAAAAATTCACATCGATACAGTGCCCCCAAATCTTCACCCGAATAAAAGTCTCTTATTTTTTTATATAATCTTTCCTTTTCGTCTATTGCAAAAGTGGTTTTGGGCAGCAATCCAGTCACTGTGTCATAGATATCAGCCATTTTATTATAGATTCTGTCTATATTAGGATTTCGTTCGGTGGAATACCACCACGCATTATCTGCAAGAAAATGATCTAACTCGCTGCAGGTATCGATACACTCCTTCACTTTATAGTTCACATTATCAGTATAATTCTGACAATACCATATCACTTTATCCAGCAATTCTTCCATGCGTTTCAGTTGTTCCGCCAAGTAATCCTCCAAATCAAGTTCCGATTCAAACATATCCTCACAATCGCTGATAAGTTTAATTTTCTTTCTATAAATTCTCTGTAAAATATCGTAAACCTCTTTATTCTCTTGGCGCAGACATATTTGTTCTGCCTCGTCGAGTTTATCTTTTTGTCCATAAAGCAAACATAATTTTGCATAAGGAATACTTGAACCTGTTATCCTGTTCATAAATACTTCCAATACGCTCTGCTTCATTCTGCGCTCTATATAATTAGCAGTATCCGCAGTAATATATTGATTTATTCCACGGACAATATTAGGACAATTTTCTGCAGTAGGCCTAAGATTCTTATAAATCAAATCTTGAATTATCTGATGTAGTGAAATTTTATCCAATTTTTCGTTATATTCAATCCAGCCTCTTTTAATTAACTGATTCAATTTTTCCGAAATATGCTCTATCGGGCAAATTTCTTCAAACCTTTGTTTTTTTATTCGTATATTTGCCAATAAGGATAAGCTTCCTATTACTTCTTTTTCTGTGTCTTCAAATCCCGATACATCAAACAGAGTCTCCAAATGATGATTGACAGACTCTGCGCGAAGACGATGGTCCTTTCTTTGCTTAACGTTAATATCCTTCGTGTTTGTAGTTCCTTCTTTTTGCATAAAACATTCCAGTAATAATGTGGGGGCTTCGCCAGAAACTCTCAAATATTTTGCAATTAATTCAACTGTCATTGTATGATAATCCACATATTCTACTAATTTTTCAATTGCGATTGTATCTTCTGCATCATAAATAATCTCATTATAGCTTGAAAATAACTGCAAAACATCTTCTATATTTTCCATTCTGTCAACTGTGATTTGCGGATAATTGTAATCTCTAAAATCCATTCTTGATGTCACAATAAATTTACAGGGACAGCAAAATAATGTTTCCAGCCGCTCGTCCGAATCCACATCAAAATTGTCAATCATAATCAGATCTTTATCCGTCACTATCTGTTTTAAAATCTCTATTTTTCTTTTGAAATAATCTATGTCGCTTTCCTTCTCATCTTTTTCAATGTGATTTATTAAGATTTCGTCATTCACCAGCGATACAATATCTTTATTAAATACAGCAAATATAATTGTATTATACTCATTCCGGTATCTGTTTGCATACTGTTTTGCAAGCTCTGTTTTTCCAATTCCGCCAATGCCTGAAAGAAATAACAATTGATTTTTTTCCATAATATAATGCATCTTATCAATCTCTGATTCTCTCCCAATAAAACAGGCTGTATGATACTGAAACGAATCAACAAGATATATCGCATCTATATCTGAGAGTGGAATTAATGCATCCAGACAATCCATTACCTGCTGCATATTCTTCCACCTTGGAATAATCGATGCTGACAAGGTATTTTTTAAAAATTTCTCCAACGTAGAAAAAAGTTTTGGCTGATATTTTTCGCTAAAATATCGCATTTCATGAAAGTGAAAACTGGTGGAAATCCTGCATTCCTCTATCGTTGCCTTTCTGCCAAATAACTTGAAAAACAGTAATGCTCCAATTGCAAAAATATCTGTGTGTGTATCTATTTTCTTTATCTTTCCCTGAATTTGCTCCGGCGGTGAAAATCCATCTGAAAATTGCAGGCGGTATCTTCCTGTTAATGCCAGCTCTTCCTTTGTCATTACAGAATCAAAATCAAACAGTAAAATATGTTCCGGCGTTTCGGGAAGAATAAATACATTTTCTGGCTTAATATCAAGATGCAGATATCCTCTGTCATGATACTTTTTTATTAGCTGCGCCAGACTTTTCATATGCACAAGCAGTTCTGTCAAGGACGCATCCTCATATTTACTGTAATCGCTTCCTTCACTTAGCGCCATAATACTATAACAAGTATTATTACAGGAAAAAATATCTGTTGAATTGATTGTAGAATTGATTAATCCCAAGGTATTTCCAATCGTGACATTTCTTTGATAAGCCTGATTAAATCTCTCCTTTTCTTCTTGAAACTGTTCTTTATTGGCATCAAATGGTATAAGCGCGCCACGATCCTTTCTTTCGATAAGCAGATATGCCGGATAACATTCCTTTAGCCGAATATTGTGTGCTGCCCCTATCGAATCTGTGTATTCTGCATCATATACAATACAGCTTGCACCGCGGCCAACCTCCGCATTAATCTTAATTGTTTTATTGTCAGAGTTCTCTAACCTATATCCAATTTCTAAAGCAACTCTATTATCTCTCATGACTACTCCCCGCTTATGAACCCTACAGACATATAATTGCATTTTTTAGCATTTTGTGTGCAAAATCTGTTATAATTCACACCTCACTAACTTATAAACTAATAAAAACTGGCATGGATGTGAATTATAACCTTAAATTTATCATACCGTATTTTTACTTTCAATTATAGCAATTGAAATATCTTAGTTTGTAATTGTGTTTTTGTGCAATTTGTTTTCCCCTGTTCATTAAAATAGTGAAAATCACACACAAGACCGTCATTTTTAATAGTTTATGTGCATAAATTGTAAACTATTGTAAATTTAATTAGATATTATTTTTGGTAGATTTTTACATTATTTTCAGATATAATGTAAAAAGTACTACTATTTTATAGACTATTGGAGGTTTTATCATGCAAAGCAGCTTTACAATATACAACCAAGAAGATACCTTTGAATATTTTTCCATTGACGACATTGAAGATGCGGCTGAATATCTAACTGATCCAAGTTCTTTTCGCTCATTTAATATTGGATTGACAGAACTGTTAATAAAAAAAGGGTATCCTGGAGATAAAGACAATATAACAGAGTTATCAGAATATCTTATCTCAAAATTAAGAAAAATAAATTCCTCTATTGGAAATGAAACTGTTATTTCTTGGTTTTCAGGAATACACAGTCCAAAAGTTGAAGCGGGCAGCCGAAATAAAATCTATGAAATCTGTTTTGCATTAGAACTGACATACGAGGAAACTTTATGGTTTTTCCATCATGTATATTACGACAGGGCATTTAACTGCCACACGATAGAGGAAGCCGTCTATTATTATTGCTTTTTAAATGGTCTCTCCTATCAAGAAGCGCAAAGAATAATACCGGAAATTGAACAGGCTCCTGCAGTTACAACCAATGCAGAAAAATCCGCAAACTACACACAGTTTGTCAGAGATCGTATTCATGAGTTTGAATCTGTTGCAGAACTAAAGGAATTTTTGATTCAAAACAAAGACAATTTTAACACTTGGAATGAGAGCGCTTCAAAAACGCTCAACCAATTAGTTCTTGAACTAATTGGTCCACCTGAAAGTAAAGCAACAATTGATAAGTTAAAACAACTTATCAATGAAAAACGAAATAAACATACAAAGACATTGACATTTGATTTAGCGGACTACCAAAATTGTGGATTGCTAATAAAAGAACTCTTGTTCGATTCTCAAGATCCTTGGGAAAATCCTGCGGACTCCCCTGCCGCTTATATTTGGGATGGGATAAAGGACAGAAACATCAAAAAAAATACTTTTATCTTAGAGCGTATCTTGAGAACAGATAAAATTTGTCGAGATAATAACAAAATTCAGATACCATACATTATACGCAACAATTTTCCCAGCAGAAAAACAATGTCCGACGTTCTTTCAAAAGACAAAATTTCGGTTTCAAAATCCTATGATTCGATTCGCAAAATGATTGTGCTGCTTGATTTTTATCGTTTCTGGGCAAACGAAAAACTAAAAAAGGGATACACGGACTTTTCTATGGACATGCTATCCGATTTATCTGAAACTTATGTGGAAGAGACAAATGCCTGTTTGTATCAGTGTGGTTATGAAGAATTATATGCAGGTAATCCATACGATTGGATTTTTTTGTCTTCTGCGCGAAGTGAAAATCCTCTGAAATATTTTAGAGAACTTATAGGAGAGTTGTGATATTGACAATTGGTAAATAATATTATGGCGCGTTTTGCGCTACGCAAAACGCGCCAGTAGCAATATCTTTTATACTTAGAAACTTTTAAGCATTATGAGTCTAATATTCTTCTCTGTGTTGACATATGATTAATTATAATACTTAAATCCTATAATAGTTACAATACTTTACAAGTTTTTAAATAAAAAATATCGTATGGAGCTTTCTGTTGTATAATAAGTTTACGACAACCATTACAATTGTAAAGTGGTGTATATTTATTGAAAAACTTTTTCTACTATCGAAAACTCTTTTTCTATTAGTACTATCAATCTTACTATAGAATTTGCTAATTCTATTTGTTCTCCATAGGAAATGCAATATCTAATTCTGTTATGTAGTTTTACAACAACTAATCAATAAATTAACCTTTTGTCCCAACACCATGATATAATTATAGTTGCATATGTATTCAGAAGTTTAGATATGCCTCCAACTTCCCTTTTGGTGTCTGTATATCCCAAAATATAATACGTCCATCTTTTCCCCAAGAACAACTCAGATTATAAAAACTTTCACTCCGATATATATTACTTTCTTCTATTTTTTCGATATAAAAAAACAATATTTTTAAAAATTGGAGATGGATTGATTTATACTCCACCTCAAATTCTACTTCCTGTTTTGTCCCAAACTCTTTTAATCTGTTTTTTCTAACAAGAATACTTTGTTCATATTCTCTCTGTGTACAAAAGTGAAAATGAGCCCATTTCCACCATTCTCCATATGCTCCATATTGAATCGGAAAAGGCATATCAATTATTTGATGTGGGCATAGTTTTCCTTTGTTAATGTCTGATATATCAAAACCTTTGCCCAAAATTTCTATATGTATATTTTCAAGTTCTCGATTGAGACAAATATTACAGCAATATATATTTTCCTCTCTTTTACTAGGCTCTAAAACCCAAAAATCAGCATTTTGTTCCAATTCATTCAGAAAAAAATCCTTTGCAATCGGGATAAGTTTACCGCCATTTTTTATTAAGTTACAAGATTTTTTATACAGATATCGAATCATGCACTCACTGCTATGAAAATAATTTTTTATTGCAACCTCTTTTTCGTCAAATGTATTTAATTCATCATAAGTAACGATGACACTTTTCAATACTGGTAAATTCATTAGACACAATATACAATAACTACGTACTTTCTCAGAACAACCTTTTATATATTTTTTGTAAATATTTTTGTCTGGTAGTATATACATTTTTCCCTCATTCAAAATTTTTGATAATACATTCCATCTCACCATTTACTGGTATAATGATATTTTCTCCTTGTCCTCTTCCCAATAACTGCCTTGCAATTGGTGTCTGTTTTGAGATACAAAAAATTTCTTTCCCTTCTATTTCTAACTCGATACCTCCAAGGTAATTTGTAATATAATACATGGATTCTCCATAATCATCTTCTATTGTAACTATAGAATCGAGCGAAACCACCTGATTGTCAGGATTCTTTTCAATTGTTTTGATTCGATATTCCATCTGGCGTTTATTTTCTTCGATGATAACAGAATCTTCTCTAAAACAACCAATCACTTCATTAAACATTCTTTCTGGAATTTTTTCTTTCCCATACCGTGATAATTTATACCGAAATGTTCCTTGATATTCCCCTTTTTCTAATAAATCTAACTCCACAAAATCTGACACATTCACAAATTCTCTCTCTTTTTCTATATTGCTTATATATTGTTCTATCTCTTTCACCTCCTTCAAAAAACCATCTGCCAGCCAGGCAGTTTCTGTTTTCATTGAATCATATCTTGTAATCATACGTCCTTCTGCTTCAATTGTATCCCTTTTGGCTATCTCATAACTATTTTTCGCTTTTGTCAATTTTTGTTCTAAAGCACAAACATATGCTTTTTTTACCAATTGCTTTTCTATCATTAATTTATTGTCTCCCTTTTTGCATGAACCACGCATTTTGTTCGTTCTTCATGAAGCTCACGATAATAATTACCCTTTATCCAAATTTGTTTCAAATCATCAGTCAATGCATTGCCTAAAACAATATCTTTCAAATCTGTTGATATTTTTATATCTCCATTTGGAAAAATAACAAAATATGCACTTTCTATATTTTCTCTTCCACTAATAGAAAGCAATACTTTCTCATTTTTTAAAAATTTCTGTGTCTGTGTCACAACCTGATTAAATTCGGCATCAGTAATCGCAAATTTTTCATTGTGAACGACAGCATTCCCACGAAGTGGAACAAATTGAAACAGCTTCCAGCGATTTACGGATCTACTTGCAATCACATCAGCAATTTCTAAAATATTTTCTTTATTAACATGACTTACTACTGTATTAATTTTTAGTTTGCATTTTCTTTTTTTATATTGAACTGCATAATCCAAAATATCCAATACTCTTTTTAAATGTCCTGAATTTCTAGTCATTTCCTTTTGAATAGTATCTGAGGCCCCATCCAAAGATAATGTAAGCCAATCCAAGTTCTCAAGGCAAAAATCAAGCAATTCACCTTTTAACAATATACCATTTGTTGACATAGAAACAGTTAATTCAAGGTTATTGGAATAGTTTATTAATTCCTGTATTTCTGGAACCAATAATGGCTCACCGCCCGCAAATGTTATTTTACGAATTCCAGAAAGAGCTATTTTTTCAATTATCGATTTTCTGCTATTGAAACTTAAATTTTCTGAAATCTGATCACGATAACAAAATAAACAATTATCATTGCACTGTTTTGTAATATTCCAACAAACAGAATTTGGCATTTTCATTTGTTTTTTCCTCCTATCAAATCATCAGTGCACCAAATATACAAACTTGTTTTTATTACACCACTATAATAACAGATGTCTTGTACCATTCTGTAATTGTGATTTTTTATGGAATAGGAGTTATCAAACTTTAATAAATCAAAAAACAGCCCCATCAAACTAGATGGGCTGTCTTTCTATGCCTTATTTTTGTTCTTATGGCAAAGCAACTATTAATGTCTGTCTATCTCACTTCCTACTTTGTTGCCTCCCAACAAGCCAATAATTCCACCAACAATTGCACATGGAATTGTACCTGCAATTGCTCCGATGGGTCCTCCAACTGCAATTCCAATATGAGAACCTTTTACAGCTCCTGCAGCCGCTCCGGCTATCATTCCGCTCACACTACCAATTGCTTCATTTTTTCTTCCCATGACATACCTCCAAAAATCAAATTTTTTGTTATTTCTTCCTAAGAATAACAAAAAACTTATCCCAATTTGTAATTGTGATTTTAACAAATGAAATAACTTACACGCTTAATTGTTAATGTCTATGCCTGTCTATCTCGCTTCCTACTCTATTTCCAGTTAACAAACCAATCGTTGCTCCAACAACTACACTTGGAATCACTCCAATTGGTGCTATCACATATACAATAGGAGCAGTTTTTGCAGCCCCTATCAATGTTCCAACTGCTGTTCCAATATAGCTGCCAATCACTTCGCCTGTCCTCTTCATGATAATTCCCTCCTAAATTAATTTGGTTATTTGTTACATCACTATAATAGCACACAACTTGTACCAATTTGTAATTGTGATTTTTTCTGTCAAACTATACAAAAAAAATCCCCCTGCCCTCTACCAATCACTAGAGAACAAGGGGATAAAACCATTATGCCTTTTTACTTTCTTTTACTTTGGCAAATATTGCCTGTAACAGAATAAAGAAGCAAAGTAATATCGCTGTAATAATATTCGCCCACGAGCTAACAAGCTTTCCGTTTGATTTCACAAGCGTTGAAATTGTACCGTTTATTAGCACACCGACCAAAGAGCCAAGAACATTGCCCACACCGCCAGTCAAGAGTGTTCCACCAATAACAGACGAAGAAATTGCATCCATTTCCAAACCAGTTGCCTGTGTGGTGGTGCCGCACATGGTATTTAGACAATAGCAAATACCACCAATAGAAGTCAATAAACTACACAGTGTATAAGTCATCAATTTCGTTCTTTTAACATTCAGCCCCATCAATGTTGCAGATACCTGATTGCCACCTACTGCATAAATACTTCTGCCAAACTTTGTATATTTTAGCATTAGGAAAACAAGAATTACAACTAAGAGTGCTACAACAACTGTCGGCCGAATAAACGGTGTCTGATAAATTCCCTTTTTGTTGACATATCCGCCAAATGGAATGCTGATTTTAGTATTAGAAATTGCCGTAAACAATTTGTCTGAAACAATACTTACTTGATCCTTACAGATAACTGCGGTCATACCTCTGGCAAAAAACATGCCGGCCATCGTAACAATAAACGGCTGAATCTCAAGATATGCCACACAATACCCCTGCACCAGTCCAAAGATAGCACCAATCACCAACACCAATATCATCAACACTGGGCTACTCATACCCCAACGTTCCATGCCAACTGCAAGAAACATACAATCCATAGCAATCAGAGAACCAACTGAAATGTCAATGCCCCCTGTCAGCATTACACAGGTCATACCAGCTGCGACGGCAATCAATCCCGCATTATTGATAAGTACATTCAGAAAAGTCTGAAGATGGGTAAATCCTTTGTTCGCATAAATAATGCAGCCACCAGCATACATAACAACAAACAAAATTACAGTGATTGCCAATAATATATTATTTCCTCCAAGCTTTAATTTTTTCATGCTTATGCCGCCTCCTTTGCTCCTGCCTTTTTAGCGGACAGTTTTTTGAAATAATCCTTTACAGGCTGCGACTGAATAACTACAATTAAGATTACCACAATTGCCTTAAACACAGGTGCCTGTGCAGAAGAAACACCGAGCGCATACAATGTTGTCGTAATTGCCTGAATTGTATAGGCACCGATAATGGAACCTGCCAAATTAAATTTGCCGCCGCCAAGACTATTGCCTCCCAGCGCGACTGCAAGGATTGCATCAAGTTCCATATTTAGACCAATGTTATTGGTATCGGCAGAATAAATCCTACAAGTTGCAACCAGACCAGCGATACCTGCGCACAGACCACAGATTACATAGCATAGTAAAATAATTTTTGCAGAATTAAAACCAGAAATTCTGGAAGCCTTTTTGTTGATGCCGACACTCTGTATATACGTTCCAAGCGCTGTCGATTTCAATACAATAGAAGCGATTGCTACACAGATTGCTGCAATCAAAATGGGTGTTGGAATAATACCGCAGTATGCACCAAAAAATTGAAAAGAAGGAACACGCACATACACAATATTGCTGTTACATAAAAGCAGTCCAATTGCCCTGCCCGCAGACCATAAAATCAGCGTGGCAACCATAGGCTGGATATTCATATAAGCCACTAAAAAGCCATTGAACAGACCACATACACAAGCAATTGCAATCCCTGCAAGCATTCCTACCCAGAGTGGAACAGCATATTCACTCACATTAGTCACACCGTAACCTGCAAGCAACATACAGCAAAGACCGCCGGACAAACTCATTACAGAACCAACAGAAATATCTGTACCTGCCGACGCGGATACCACCAATGTCATACCAATTGCTAGAATGGCCACCTCACTACCGCGATTCAATACGTCAATTAGACGCCCATACAAAATACCATTGTTAATACTTATCGAAAAGAAACCAAATGGAGCATTCCCGCTTGCAATATCGTAAATTACATTGATCATCATGACAAGAATCATACTAAAAATTGGCAGAAACAGCTTCATTTTTGTAAGTTTTTTAACTTTATCCATTATTTTCCACCTCCCGCAATTGCTTTCATGACACCTTCTTGCGTCAAGTCGTCACCACTAATTTCCCCGACTTTGGCACCATCTCGAAGCACTGCCATACGATTGCAGGTGCGAAGCATTTCTTCTATCTCTGAGGAAATAAACATCACGCTCTTTCCTTCATCTGCTAACTTGAGCACCAATTTCTGAATCTCGGTCTTAGTTCCAATATCAATACCACGAGTCGGCTCATCCAAAATTAGAAAATCAGGGTTGGTCGCAAGCCACCTTGCCAGAATTGCCTTTTGCTGATTTCCGCCGGAAAGCTGTTTAATTAGCGTTTCCCTACTTGCAGTCTTGATTTGTAGCATCTCAATAAATTTGTCTGCAATCTCAATCTGCTTTGCCATTGGAATTTTCTTAAAAATGCCCTGTTTTGCTTGCATTGCAAGGATAATATTTTCACGGACAGATAAATCACCAATAATCCCTTCTGCTTTTCTATCATCTGGTAATAATCCCATTCCCAGGTTCATAGCATCAATTGGATTTTTAATGGTGACTTCTTTTCCTTTTACTTTCAATGTACCCGTCTGTGCTCTATCTGCGCCGTAGATTGCACGTGCCAGCTCACTTCGTCCGCTGCCAAGCAATCCAGTCAGTCCGATAACCTCACCTTTATGTATTTCCAAGTCAAATGGTTTAATCGTTCCCGCATGACTTAACCCTTTTGCGTCAATGACAAGTGGTTCCTTTGATTTATCGCCGTTTCCTTCTTGTTTAATACTGGCAAGGTCATCAAAATCTTTCCCCATCATAGCCGCAACCAACTTCACACGCGGAAGTTCCTCAATCGTATACTCTCCAACCAACGTACCATTTCTAAGCACTGTAATGCCATCACATACTTCATAAACCTGTTCAAGGAAATGTGTCACAAACATAATGCCAACACCTTTTTCACGAAGTCTTCTCATCATGACAAACAATTTTGCAACCTCGTTGTCGTCCAATGAAGAAGTTGGCTCATCCAGAATTAGAACCTTGCAATCCATATCTACTGCGCGGGCAATCGCAATCATTTGTTGTAGTGCAAGCGAGTATTCTTCCAAATTCTGCGTCACATCAACATCAAGTTCCAATTCTTGCATTAATTTTGCCGCCATCTCATTCATTTTCCTTCTGTTTACCGTGTGAAATTTTGTCATTGGTTCCCGACCGATAAATAAATTTTCTGCCACGGATAAATTGGGACACAAGTTGACTTCTTGGTATACAGTAGAAATTCCTTTGCGCTGCGCATCGAGGGTATCTCGATTTACAATAGGTCCGCTAATACCATCGAGATGAATCTCTCCAGCTTCAAACTTATTGACCCCGGTAAGACATTTAATCAGTGTGGATTTTCCGGCACCATTTTCGCCCATGAGCGCACGAATTTCGCCCTTTCTTAGATTAAAATCCACATTTTGCAACGCTTTTACACCGGGGAAGGTCATACAGATTCCTTTTGCACTCAAAACAATATTTTTGTCCATATCGCCATCTCCTCTCCAGAGTTTTCTGTAAAAATGAATGTACACAACAGTAGAGCATGTTTGAAAAATCATTTCTGCGCGCCGTATATATCAGTTTATGTGCGTTTCCTATTCTGTTACAATAGTATTGCACATTCGACAGAAAGCACTTTTCAAACATGCTCTTGCAGCGCCAAATGTGTGAGGGGAGAAAAACAAGTCCTCCCCTCAACCACCACACTTTTTCTGTTATAAATCTATAGGAACAAATTAATAAGCACGACCATCCAATACTTCCTGACTCATTGTTACCGCATAGTTGCTTGTGATTCCCGGTGACACAAATGCTTCATCTTTTACCAATGTCCACGCATCGACCGCTTCGCCTGCCTGCAATTTCTTAATAACCTCTTCCGCAAAACCTGCCTGCAAAGGATTGCACTCTACGTTGCAAGTAATCTTTCCATCAAGAGTATACTGAAGACCATCATGTGTTGCGTCGAAGGAAATGATTGTCACATCACCATCAACACCATATGTAATGCCCGCTGCATCCATCGCATCCATTGCACCGTAAGCCTCGTTGTCATTCTGGCACACTACAACGTTGAAATCGCTGTAAGACTTAATAAAGGACTCCATAACTTCCTGTCCGCCTGCCTGTGTAAAATCACCAGACTGAGAATCAAGCACTTTCCAATTTGCGTTCTGCGCAACAATATTGTTAAAGCCTTCTGTACGTCCAAGTGTTGCAGATGCACCTACAGAACCCTCGATTACAAGAATGTTTGCATCCTCGCCATTTAGGTACTCAGCAAGCCAATTTCCTGCTGCCTCGCCCTCTGCAACCATATCGCAGCCAAGCGCCGTTGTATAGAGTGATGGATCTGCATCCACTGCACGGTCTACAATCAATACTGGAATGCCTGCATCCTTTGCTTCCTGAAGAACGGTATCCCATCCTGCGGACTGAATTGGAGCAATGCAGATATAGTCTAACTCCTGCTCAATAAATCCACGAACGGTTTCAATCTGAACTGCATGGTCATTGTCGCAGTCTACAAAAGACAACTCATAGCCGTTTTCTGCGCTGAATGTGTCCTGATAATTTTTTGTGTTTGCTGCACGCCAGTCAGACTCATGGCCAACCTGCGCAAAGCCTACACTGATTGTTTCACCGTCTGCTGCGGGCGCTGGTGCTTCCGCCTGGCTCTCCGCGGGTGCTTCTGCCTGACTTTCTGTGGGTGCTTCCGCTTGACTCTCTGCGGGTGCTGGATCTGCTTCCCGATTCTCTGCTGGCGCTGGTTCCTGATTTGCCGCTGGCGCATCAGAACCTCCACAAGCGGTAAGGCTTGCAACTGTCATTGCTGCAACGAGTAACGATACTACTTTTTTCTTCATTTTTATTTCCTCCCAAAATGATCTTTGTCAGAAGCTTTTTAACTTCTGTAAGATAATTTTAACGCAATTTAATTTGTGAATCAACATAGTTTTGTGCATTTTATATAATTTCGTACAAGTAAACAATACAAATTTATACACTTTTTATTCATTTTAGATATAAATTTTATGATTGATATTGAATATTTTAAGATTTTGTTAGATATTTTAAGATTTCAAGAGAAAATTCAGGTATTTTTGACAGCATCTGACCGTTTCATTTATTGTAATCTGTTAAAATTTTTAACAAAATATGAAAAAACTTTGAATATTTTAAGCAATATATGAACAAAATGGGAAAATTTTCACTGTTTTTATTGAATGTATAATCCAAATAAATCTGGAAAAATCGATCAGGGAAGATAAATCTTCCCTACTTGCACACTGGACGCGAGTAGCCTGCATAGTTCCGCTTTGTGTTCGTATGCATAAAAAAAGGGCAAAATTTGTCCGCCATGGCCAAATATACCAAAGAAAAGGGGCTCTCAGTAAAATGATATGCCCCCTTCAATCAATCTTTATATATAGGAAGCATAGAAAAGATTGTAAAAACTGTATCCAATTCCTAAGCGCCTCTCTTGTATCGTGTATACACATACGTATAAATTTTCTGTCGGTAATCTGAAATGCTAACTTCGTCATAGCATACTGGTAATTCTGCCCAGAGTGTATCTCGAATAAGATTCTCTATTTCCGCTCTTGTATCTTGCTTATCCGTCCAATGATCAAACTCAGAAATTTTGGCTTTTATTTTCTGCAACAGCGTGACCGCAACCCCTTTCAGTTTCTTAATATCATTTTTATTCAAATCAGCTCGAAACAGCATATCATACAGAGAAAGTTCCTCATCACTTGTAAAACCCTCGCGCGCATAACGCTGTTCTTCCTGATTCATTTGATTTGCCAATTTCATCAAGTCCATAAAAGTCTTTTCAATTGTCGCTCTATCCTGCTCACTGTTGTAATCATTAATAATTTGCTGATATCGCTCATAATAATTAATGCGGTCAGGATTTGCAAACAACATCTTATTCAATTTCTGCTCAAGAACCTCCTCCAAATCCTTCATTACCAGATTCTTTTTGTGAACCTTTGCAAATTCTCTGGAAAGTAAATCAAAATCAATAGCACTAATATCAAACCAATGTGGTTCTTCGCAAACCTTCATGGAGATAGGCTCAGTTTCTATGTAAGAACTAATAATATTATTAATTTCAATCATTAAATCTGTGGTGTCAATTTTCTTGCGCTTTTTTTGAAGCTCTCCATAAATGGCTGCAATCGCTTCATACTGTTTTCGTGTATGTCCTGTAACATCCGCTCTGTTCGCATACTTAATCAATCTATTTAATTCTGAAGCATACGTCGTAAAAGTCTTTTTATCTTGGATAGAACCACATACCACATTGGCTGCGTTCTGCAAATAAGAAAGTTTCTTAAAGTCTGTTGCGCCAATTAACAGTTCCAAATCAAAATTTTTCTCTAGTAAAAAAGATTCTGCTTTGCCAATTGTTTCCACAATTCGCGCAATCAACTCGTCTTTATCTACTGTAGGGTCTGTAACAGGATTGCCTTCTATGTTTGTGGTATAATCTGCAAGCGCTTTTCTAAGTGCCTTGACAATACCAATATAATCGATAATCAATCCATTACTTTTTCCTTCATCCACACGATTTGCACGCGCAATCGTCTGCATAAGCGTATGTGCTTTTAAAGGCTTGTCCAAATACAAACAAGACAGACATTTCACATCAAAACCAGTAAGCCACATTGCACAGACAAATACAACACGAAATGGATTTTTACTATCTTTAAATTCCTTGTCTAGCTTACGCTTTTCCATCTTTGCACGATGATATTTAATATCGAACCCCCATTTCTGAAAGGTCTGAATTTCATTTTGGTCTTGGCTGATAACAACAGCCATCTCTGTTTCCTGCATCCATTTTAGCTTGCACTCAAGTGCTTGCGCTTCTTGTTGCGTAGCCTTCTTAATTTCGGCTTTTAAACTTTTAATTTCTTCTTTCCAATACTCCTGAACAAATTCATACATACGAACACAAGTCACTTTATTTAAGCAGACAAACATCGCCTTTCCACTTGTCCACAAGTCAGTATAATGTCCAACAAAATCTTTTGCAATCGCGCGAAGCCTTGGCTCTGCAGTAAGGATGTGGATTTCGTTTGCAAATTCTTGTTCTAATTTACCTTGCTGATTTTCATCAATATCTGCATTTTCAATCGCCTCTAAAATCTGATTTGTAATTTCTGGATTTTGTAAATCGAGAATTTTCTCACCGCGATTTTCATAGTAAAGTGGTACAGTTGCGCCATCTTCAACCGCTCTCTTAAAGTCATATATGGAGACATAACCGCCAAAAGTACGCGCAGTAATATTATCATTAGAGAGCAATGGTGTTCCTGTAAAACCAATACGAGCCGCTGTTGGCAGCAAATCCATCATGTTATTGGCATAGATCCCATTTTGGCTGCGATGCGCTTCGTCGGACATAATAATCACATCATGCTCTAAACAAATTGGCTCTGGATTTGGTTGGTTAAACTTTTGTATCAAAGTAAAAATAAAACTTGGATTGCCATGCAACTTCTGTATCAGGTCATTACCGCTTGTGGCAATATACTGCGAAGCCTTTATATCTTTCCCCAGCAAGCCACAGTTTTCAAACGTATCACTAATTTGTGTATTTAATTCCTCACGATCTGTAAGAATAACAAATGTAGGAGCGCCTTCTACTTTTCTGCGCACTTTTTTTGCAAAAAACACCATAGAATAGCTCTTTCCTGAACCCTGTGTATGCCAAAATACACCTAATTTTCCATCGTTCAACTTTCTCGCAGCATAGGCCTTGATCGCTTCATTGACTCCAAGATATTGGTGATTTCGGGCAAGAATCTTTGCTGTACGTCCATCAGAATGGTCGTAGAGAATAAAATTCTCAAATAGGTCAAGAAAGTTTTCCTTTTTGCAAATGCCGCGCAGCATAGTTTCAAGCGCTACACTTCCTTGATCTGTTTCCGCAAGACGTTTCCACTCATGAAAAAACTCAAACTTGCTTCCAAGCGTACCTATCTTAGCCTCCAATCCATTAGAAAGCATCACAAAAGCATTATAATAAAATAGTTGCGGAATGGTATCCTGATAATCTGTATAGTTACCATCATAGGCATTCTGCACATCTATTGTGTTGTTTTTTAATTCTACAAACAGCAGCGGAATCCCATTGACAAAACCGACAATATCCGTTCTGCGGTGATATAAATCACCCTCAATTTTTAACTCTTTAAGCGCTAGAAAATTATTGTGATCTGGGTTTTGAAAATCAATCACAGTCGCTTTCTTTGTCTCTGTTTGACCGTTTGGTTTTTTTACTGTGACAGGAATCCCATCGCGAATTAGAAAATACTTTTCCTCGTTTATCTGCAAAAGAGAGGATGTTGAAATCCTGTTCTCTAAAAGATTCTGTGCCTCTAAAATCTGGTTTTCATTTATCCAAGGATTGAACTTTTTCAATGCCTTGCGAAAATAGCGAAGCAAAAGGACTTCATGATAACTTTCTCTGCCAAAAGTGCCATCTTTTCCTAATCGTTCTGCATGATAGGCAAGTTCAACATCCCACTTTAATTCATTATGAAGTAGATTGCAGGCACTCTCTTGGATAAGAATATTTTCAGAATAATCGTTACTCATATGGTCACCCCCTAGTATTGTTATTTTGGTAGGGACATTTATGTCCTTACCAAATTCATTCATTGCTGAAATAAAAGATTTTAGGTAACATACATTTTATCCTCCCATAATGTTTCATTAAAACCAGATTTTTCCCGAATGATTTCAATAGCAATTTCATTATTCAAGATATTCTGGAATTTGTTAAATCTTTTGACACTTATTCATACCTCCAATTCACCGTTTATAAGTTTTGGAAGCAAACGATCACGCGCTTCTTCTATCTTAATAGAAACTAATTGCTTATTCTTAATTTCATTCAATATTGGATCAACTTGTTTTGAAAACAACCAACACATTTTCTCATCTGGCATAATAAAAGGCATTGCTTTGATAATCTTTGAATTTACTGCTTTTGATATTGATGATGTATTTCCTAAAGTATCATATTGAAAATTTTTAAGATAACAATACGTATATGCCCTTTGATAATCATTTTTGATATAAAAATGTGCAATAGCTTCATTGGTACACATATTTGTGGTTGCAATAGAAACACGACCTATTGTAAGTTTAAAACTAACAAATATTGTTCCATCAGGAACTACCTTCAAACTATATTTTTGTATAGCTTCTTCTGTTAGTGCTTCACTTGTTTTGAACGTAAATATTTCAGAATTTCCCATATCAGATATAGACAACCACGGAATACCTGATTTCCCATCTACAAACCATTGCTGTTCAGTACGAGGAGGCGTCTTCCCAATCATAATATCAAAAAAATAGTCTGCTCTATTTTTAATCCACCCCTCTGGCACTCCATCAACAACTTTCGTATTTTCATACCCCGGAAAATGCAAATCCACAAACCATTCCTTATATAAACACTGTGCTGCTTCCTCTAACAATTTGATTTGCTTTTGGTTGTTTTCAATAAGGTCATCAAAAGGCTTTAATATTTTAACAATTTTTTCCTGTACATTATATGGCGGAACTTCTATTTCCATTTTCCGAAGTGCTGTGAGACTAATTGTCCTTTGTGCTGCTCCAAGTGCAACTGTATCAGCTTTCATATAAAAATCTCTACTAAGCATCATATAATATAAGAATCTTGACACTATTTTTTTTGGATCTGGGCGTAAAATTGCAATATGTCTTTGAAATACAAATTTTTGTTCTTTATCTATAAATACGGGGATTCCAAATGACCCCACAACAGAATAAAGAATATCTCCTGTATGCGCCCTTCTTTTATCATTCAAATTATCATAATACTCCTGAGAAACAAACATTGTACCAGTAAAATCAAGTTTGTTTGTATTTGTAATATTTGAAATCGTTACAAAGGGAATACCACTATCCGATTTGGGTGGTGGTTGATGATCTCCATCCGCAATAGAAATGCAAATATCCTCCAGCATTATTTTTGTCCAACTCATAACCCCATCTCCTTCATATTCTTTGAGATGATATCCATCAAGTCATTTGATTCTGCCTGCAATGCTAATAGTTCTTGGTGAATTTCTGTCATACGTTCTTCAAAGTTTACACCATCCTCCTCCACTGGCGCTACACCAACATAGGCTCCCGGTGTCAGCGACCAACCTTTTGCCTCAATCTCTGCAATCGTAGCAACTTTGCAAAGCCCAAGAACATCTACATATACGCCATCACCAAATTTTTCATACAGCCAGTTTGCTTCCTTGGCAATTGTAAGCATTTCAGAAAGTTCTGCAAACTTAACATCATATTCTTCCTGTATCTTTTTCTTTTCGCGCTTTTGCGCTTCTTCCACAGCTTTTTTCGCTTCCGCTCTAAGACTTTTTTCTTTTTCTAAAAGCACTTGTACTTGTTCCACAAAAGGTTTTTTACTGTTAAGAATTGTATGGTATTCTTCCATAAGGCTAGAATATTTATCTATTTCACCACGATACAGCCATACAATTGCATTGATATTTTTAAGCTGCCACTCTGACCATTCATTTAAGGTACGGTCAATTACTGTATAATAATTTCTCGCATCAATAAAAAGTATGTTGTCCTTTTTCGTTTCATCTTTCCCTTTATCAAAAAACCAAAGGGAACAAGGAAGCGACTTTGTGTAGAAGAAATTATTTCCAACGCTAATCATAATATCTACATGACCTGTCTTAATCAGTTTTTCTCGAATATCTTTATCCTTACCTTGACTATCTGTAGAGGAAGAAGCCATGACAAAGCCAGCGCGTCCATGCGCATTTAAATAGCTGTAGAAATAGGAAATCCAGAGATAATTTGCATTTCCAACTTCTTTATTTTTATTCACACTTGGCATACCAAACGGCAATCTACCTGCACTTTCACATGATTCTGATTTTACCTTGTCCACATTAAAAGGAGGATTTGCCATGACATAATCACAACAACCATTCAGATTATGCGAATCATGATAAAAACTATTTGCTTCATCACCAGATTGAATAACCCCAGTAAGTCCATGAACCGCCATGTTCATCAGACAAAGTTGCGCATTGTACTCCACTTTTTCCTGACCATAAAAAGTCATTGTGCTATTTGCATTCATACCAGATTGATTGACAAAATCTCCAGATTGAATAAACATTCCGCCGGAACCACAGGCTGGATCAAGGAGAACACCACTAAAAGGCTCAATAATATTTACAATCATTTTCACCAATGATTTCGGAGTGAAAAACACCCCGTCATCAGAGGCAATGTTTTTGGCAAACTTGTTGAGAAAATATTCATAAATGCGTCCAATAATATCCCCGCCCACTTCATCAAGCGCGCTATTATTAAAAATGCGAAGAAGTTCTGACAAAATTTCATCCGAAAAATTAGTATAGCTCTTTGGAAGAACCCCTGTGAGTTGTTCACTCTGGTCTTCAATAAGCAACATTGCATTGTTCACCACTTCACCCAGACTTGTCATTGTATGGCCATCTTTATTTATCAGTTCCATAACAGAGATATCCTCTGGAAGATTTAAGAGATAATCATATTGTGCTTCTTTGGGTAGAAATAGCGCGCTCTTTGCTATAAAATCACTTGCTTCCACTGGCAAAACACGTCCCCCACGGGAAGGACGTCCTTTTAAAATTTCCGTTTCTACCATTTTAAACCTGCTATATGCATAGCGCAGAAAAATAAGGCCAAGTACCGGCATACAATATTGATTTGATGTAAGTTTAGAACCAGAACGCAATAAATCTGCGGACTCCCACAATTCATTTTCTAATTTACGAATATTTATCATTTGGTTTTATCCTCCATTGTATTTTTATAGTTTCTTATCTAGTCAGTTATGCTTCTTCTATACTATCATTATGACAGATAAACGATGTGGAAAAGAACTCCATTTTTATATGTGGCTCATCCCACTCCACAAGCCCCCTATCTATAAGAAAAATATAATTTAGTACCGCTTTTTCTTTTTATCTTAACATATATAGATTGATTTCAAAATACTTTTATTATGATTTTGCAGGATCCCGTTTCAGGCAATGTTACTTCTCACAGGTAGCAAACTGTTGAATAAATCTTTACACCCTTTATATAATCTGTTATGGTTAAGATGTAACAATCAGTATAAATCAAAAGAATGACGGATAAAATTTAGTACCTTTTCGTATTGTTTTGGGAGGTAAAAAAATGGAGCATTGGAGAGAAAATTTAAAAAATAAGCCTCTGAAATATTGGATTCGGATTGAAATTGAAGAAATCGTAAAGGAAAAATCAATTGACAGAAAACGATTTTATGAATATTCAAAAACAAAGTACCAAAAAGTTATCAATAGATTTTATTATGCATTTGTAGATTATAAGAATTATCCAGAAGTTGAACTCCGTTATTGCTGGTTGCATTTTCGACAGGAACTAACGCAAATAGATTTCGTTAGCGAAACAATTGGTTGGAAATGTATGCTTGCAAAAATAAAAGAACAGTTATCTTATGATTGGAATAAAAAGATTTATCTAATTCTTTCTGATGGTTGGGTTTATGAAGGATATATTGATAGTATCATTGATGTGCTTAATGAAGTTGACGGACTGTTGGAAGATTTTTATATTGTTACTCCGCAATTCGATAAATTTGCGGCATATTCTGATGATGGCCAGTGCCTAATTTTTTATGAAAAGTAATATTGTGTATTAAAATTTATTTTAGCGATTCTATTTTAGATAATATTTATTTTTCAATATTGAATTGACCATAATTGTTAACCAAAATACGGTTATGAAGATTTATACGCCGGAAATGCTTATGATTGGATTTTCTTATACTGTTCCCGAAGCGACGATCCTATTGAATATTTTAGATTATTCATGGGAGAGTTATGGAAAAAATCCAATGATACTGAATGCTAATTGCTTAACTGTTTTGTATTTGTATGAATTTCATGACATATCAAACATTTGTTTGCAATATAAAGTGTGTCTGAAACTGTTTTCTGTCAAGAGTGTATTACACAAATAACTGCACACGGAATTGTACCTGCAATCGCTCCTACTGGTCCTGCTGCAATTCCAATATGAGCACCATTTATAGCTCCTGTAACTGCTCCTGCTATCATTCCACCTAAACCACAAACAATTTCATTTTCTCTTTCCATGATGTTTTCCTCCTAAAACAACTTGGTAGTGTCAAGTTAACTACCATATTTTTTTAAACAAACCTTATTATTTCAAGGGTTTCACCACTTT
>CAJUAE010000020.1 GCA_910583965.1 uncultured Lachnospiraceae bacterium | reverse complement strand
CACTGCCAAGCTGAAAAACCTCATTTATTGCACCAATAACATCTTCTGACTGAATGCCTTCTGCAAATTCTGGTCCCTCTGGATTATCATCACTTCCAAGATACTTATCTATTCGTGCTTTTAATACCAAATCATTTTGAAGTAACTGCTTTTCTGATTTGGTCTTATTCTCCCAATTTACAAGGTCTGCCCGCTCTACAATAGGAATCTTATCAGAGAACACTGGATTATCAGTTGTATAATCTTTCATAGCATTTTCCCCCTTTTTAAAAGATATCTTCCAACACATAGGTTTGTTCCACATCATCATCTTTGCCTTTGCGAGTAAAGTTTTTAATGCAGATAATATCACCTTCCTCATCGTACAGTCCAATTTCACTAATCTCGCTACCTGCAAGTTCATTGCCCGCAAGTGTACACTCATAACGGCATATGGTATCTTCTGGGAAGCTATAGCCATCTATCGATTTTCTATATAATTCATTTTTCAGAGCTGTTTGACTGTCTGGTGGTTCTATGACTGTTCCATCTGTTTCTACGCCTCCATTGCCAAATGCCATACCGACAACCTTTGGAAGAGTTATCGCTCCTGCTCTAGCCTTTACCAGTTTCATTCTTGCTGCCTTCGTTATTACTACATTTTTGTTTGTTGCACTCATTCTTATTCCACCCTTTCTTCTTCGTATAATGCGTCATATCTTGCCGTTCCATCATATCGTAATGTTCCATCATAGTAAGCAACATTGCGTGAAGTTATGATCTGCATATTTCCTATTTGTCCACACGGACTGTTTATATCCATTTGTATCTTAACTTTATCCACTACTTTAGGTCTGTTGTTTTTAACCTTGCCTTTGTATCTGTGCCAAATATTTAAAATATTTTTATGTAGCACCTGCATAGACAAAATCTGGCTGTTATGGTTTATTTCTTCTACAACATTCAATTTTATTAAATATTGCGCTATTGCTTTAAGAATAAATTCTCTCTGCTTTATTCTGTAAGGAAAATACAGTAACATATCTGTTTGCATTCTGTTCTGTATAAGCACTTTTGTGCAGTTCCTACTGTATACAATCCTTTGTAGTGTCAAAATGCCTATATAGTTTCTTACTATAATACAGACCTTATAGTTTCTTACAGAGTCATACATAAGTGTGCCATCATAGCACGCCTGACCATTGTATACACTACAGCCCCAAAAACTTATACTGTAAAAGCTACATAGGGACAGATTTGTATATTCTCTCCCCTGTATAAATGCCTTAATTCTGTTGTACCTGTATGCTACATACTGTTGTGTCTGTGTATGTATCAAATATCTTATTAACAGCCCGATTTTATATTTTCTTACAGCGTTATACAGAAGTGTGCCATCATAGCAGTATGGTCCAGTATAAATATCATCTCCCCAGAATGGAATATACAAAATAAATATACAGACAACCCTAAGCTGCTCTAAATGTACATTATTAAAGCCAATCTCAATTCTGTCATTTATGATATAGATTGTATGTGACTGCTTTAACTTGTTTAATACAGCATGCACCAGCTTTGAATTTAATGTTCCCTCCCCCAAAAAGTAAGCCTTAAAAACATTGGGGTGTGAAGGAACAAAGCCATACGCTCCTAAATCATTTGCATCTGCAATATGTACTTCAAAATCTGTAACATTTTCCAGATATTTTTCCATTCGGTAAGGGGTCATGGGCGCTCTGCAATCCCTCTTTTGATAAATTAAGCTGCGCCGTTCTTCATCGGACAAATTGAATCGCACTGGCAATCCCCATTTGATTTCATGGTACATCAGCCCCCATGTAGCCGTTTCTGGAAAAAACTGTTCAGGCAGCTCCTCAATAATGTCCAACACTTTATCATACTCTAAGCCCATCACCTGATACAGCCATTTGCCAATATAAGATTTATCATAGAAACCATCTGACACATAACTTAACATCTTTTGGGCACTACCACTTGTAGGAAAATGCTCTAAGTCAAATTTCTCTTTTTTCATCAAGCTGCCCCCTTAACTGAAATGAAAACTGCCAGTTTCTGGGTATTCTTCTTTATTCAATTGAATATTCTCTCTTTCGCCATTCATAAGGAAATCTTCAAAATCTATCACACCAGCAATATCAGAGATAATCGGTCTTACATCATTATACCGCAGTATATTTTGTTGTTTTGCAACTGTATATACCGCTTTCACCGCTGTTGAAAAGTCCTTCTCAATCTGCTTTATTGTGGTGGTTTCATCATAGAAAAGCCCTGTAATTACATAATCTATCTTTACGGTAGTGGCAGGTCCACAGATTAACTTCGCACAGGCAGTAGGCAGCAGCCTTTTACTTCTATCTTCTGGGGATACAATATAATTGTATACTTTCTGTACAAGCTCATCATTAGCTGGCTGACCGTTAGCATCTACCAAAACAATTTTTACCGTTCCTGGTCCCTCTGCTGTTGGAATCACAATACAATCACCAGCACCAGACTCTTTTGCCCACCGAATATAATCACTATCATTCCCTAAGAAAGTTAAACTATTGTCATATTCCACCGCAATTCTATCATAGAAATTGTCGTTGCTCTCCCTTTCGGTTCCTCCTGTTATCTGTTCTGGATTAATTACCTCTGTGATGTTTTTATCTGGTTTTGCCATAAGGGTTACAGTATTTGCTGGCACATTAGAACTGGAACCACTTTCCACCGCTAATATAGGAATAAGAATTGTCCCTTCCGCCTCAATTTCTTTTTCTTCTGTAGAATAAAACAGAATAGATGGTCCACTGTCCGTTGCTGGTGTGCAAAAAATTGTTCCCTCTGCTATAATTGTTCCTGGTGTGCCAGTAACTTTCACTTTTCCTGATGCACACTTTGGCGGGTGCCTTTCAAGATGCACCTGTTGCCCGTGAAGATCTAGCCAGTTATCCCATGCATATTGGGGAAAAGCAATCATTAAAGCCCTTACCAGATGGTAATTAATAAATTCATCTTTCTCTAGTGCAGCAGGTCTTGTAAAATCATAGGGAAAGCCTCCTGGCATATTGTCAATATCTGCTGGAAGGTTGTTCATCATTCGCTGATGGATTTCCTCTGCACTGTTATTCTCGATAAAATCTGGTCTTATAAATTCCGGCTGCATATCCTCTCCCCCTCTTAAATCGTAATTGTGATTTCCTTATCACAATCAACACCTTTTACTTTAAATTTACAATGCATACTATCACCTTCCCAGGAAAATTCAAAATCCAGAACGTCCTCTGTCCTAGGATTTACCATAAGCGCTTCTGTAATGGTTCTCTGCACCATAGATTCCACTGTTTCTACATCGTCATTATCCAAAGCACGTTCCATCTCAACGCCAATAGAGCCTGGATACGCAAGACAGCGGTACCGCTCTGTTTGTGCAATCTTAAAACACCATATAGCGTAAGCCTCTTTTCCATCACATTCTACAATACGGTTCGCACCATCTCTAACAAAATCATTGGTTACAGGGTCCCATTTTGCACTTCGCCTGTATTCCATATCATATCTTGTATTTTGTGGTGTAAATTCTGGTACTTGCACCACTGGGAATAGTGGTTGTGACATCTGTCTCGCCTCCTTCTTATGATTGCTCAATTACATCTATTACCACCGCTTCACTTTGCACCCATGCCACTAAAACACGATCTCCTGCTTTTAATTTTGGCAGTAATACATCATGGCTGTGTCTTGAAAAACCTGAAGGATTATCATGTATATGTTTATCCCCCTGTATATGCCCTATCCAGCTAGACTCTGATGTCCCTAGCGGATACCCATTAATGGACCTGCAAACAGAGTAATCACCTTTTGGTATTGGAACTGGAAAAGTATTTGTTACAAGACTGTAATTTCCCTGTATTTCTCCAAAATCTAAAACAAAAGGTGATTCTGTTTCTTTTCTCATTCTTTCGCTCAAGACAGTTGCTAGTTTTGCTGTGCCAGGGTGTCCGTCAAATCCTTCCATCTATACCCTCCTCTAATCAAATGTTCCATCATCTACCCACCCATATACATTACTGCCACTATCTGTATGGATTAGATGCCATGGGTGCGCTTTGCCTGAACCATTTTTAATAGTAATTTTTGCCTTTCCAGCGCTTGCAGAATATCCTTTCGCATCAGAATAACTGCTGACATAGTGTGTACCACCGTGGAAGTTCACAATATCTCCTACCTGATATGCTTTCTTCTCCTGTCCATTATTATCACTATTTCCACTTATTTCTTCTGGTTCAGCGTACTCCAAATCCATGGACATGTTATAGGATTCTGCATTATGCTGAATACTTTTAACATAATAATAACTTGATGTTATACTGCTTATAATGTAGACTAGATCACCTTTTCGTATAAATGGAACATCTGGTGCTTGTACTGCCATTTTCTTTTCAATCTTGCCCTCGTCCTCTAGTATCTTTTGTGCCGCCAGATTTGCATCACTTAATGTTTCCTCTTTTCCTCTGGTATAAATCCTTTGCCGAATCCCATACTGAACCGCTCCATTCAGTGTAGCTTCTACACTGTGTTTCCCTTGCTTATCTGCCTGACCAACTACTTTCACTCTAGTAATTAAATTTTCTGTGCTAATATTTTTGCTAAAGGACTGTGTATTCTCTACACAAAACACATATACAGTTTTATTGCTGCCCCACGGAATTACACTGGTATAGCCTTTCGCTGCCTGTATCATGCACTTTTTCTCGCCTTTTTTAACTGCATCATCTAAAAATTCCAGTATAATATCTGACAGATACTTGTTATTACACACTGTTTTCCCATGAGAGGCATTGGGTCCCTTATAATCTCCCTGCAATATCTCCCAATCATTAAAAATCCCCTCAATTGCGGATTTTGTTCCAGTTCCAGAAGGATAGTATCGGTTATCCTGGCTTTTCTGCAATTTATACAATTCATCATAGCAGGTACATTTCAAGCTGTTCCCACTATTCTTTTCCACCTGGTTCCAGTTTTCTACATATCCTCTGGCAACTTCCTCACTGACAACACCATCTGTAGCAAAAATTCCTATAAGGCATCCAGGCTTAATAAGACTGGACAAATATCCCTTTGCTGTCTCATAATTGCGTACCGTAAAGAACAAACGCATAGAAATTTCGTTTCCATTTTCTTCCCAGCCTAAATTCTGAATAAAGTCACCAATGTTATATTGATTTCCAGATGCATCCATTACCACAACATAATACTTTATATTCGCTAAATCAATCATCAGTGCCTCCTATCCTGGTATAGTTAGCACTTCTCCAGGCCATATCCAATGCCCATGATCAGAACTGGACTTCTTATGTTTCTTTGCCTCTGCCTCAATTGTGTCAGCATTTGCATCATAGATAACAGTCCATTTGCTACCACTTCCCAATTTCTTTGCTGCAATCCCCCATAAGGTGTCGCCGCTTACCACTGTATAGGTACTTCCTCCTTTAGAAGAATCGCCAGAATCATTTCTTGGCGCTGTTTTTACAATTCCAAGTTCTTCTGTTGTATAAATTTCTAAAGGCTTTTTTTGCACAAAAGTTATAGAATATTCAACGTTTCCGTAAGCACCTATTGGCCGCGCTTGAAAAGAGGAAATAGTAACGTCTATATTAATCCATGTGCCTGTTACAATCAGATTCAATACTGTTTCATTTTTAATAAAATTACTTAGTATTTTTACACATTCTTCTGGTTCCTTCCAACTGTTTTGTCTTACAATCGGTTCCATCTTTTTAGATTTTCCAAAGAAAACACCGTCCCATGAAAACTCTGATACTGCGGTCCCTTTTGGAATTTTTACTGTGCCTTGAGAGATAATGTCAAAACTCTGGTACTTTGCGCCATATTTCCCCTGTATTTTTTCTGGTAGTGCCGGAAACGTAAACTTTGCACCGCTTCCGACAGGAATTAATTTTATGTCCATCGTCTACGCCTCCTTTAATGGCATATTGGAAAAAACCTCTTCCAATGTTCCAGCAATCTCTCCGTTTAATTCATCTGCTAATTCTTTCATATGCCTTCTAATAATCTGCATAATATTTTCTTCGCTCTGTCCATCGCCCCCATGAATAACAAACTCTGGTGCCAGGCTTACATTTACCTGTATAGGAGAACTGCTTAAACTGCTTTGTCTTTCTGCTGATACAGGTTCATACACCTGTACAGTTTCTTCATTATAGTTGTCCTGTGTGGTTTCGTTATAGGCTGTAGAAGCGTATTTGTTTGCATCATTGAATAAATTATAGCTACTTGCTGTATTATGAGAAATAGAGCCTCCTACGTAACCACCACTGGCATGTGCAGACACTCCCAATGCGTCACCCGCCTGCTTATAAAGTTCTAATGCTCTGGATCGCCTGCTCGGATTTGTAGGAATAACAAACTCACCATATCCTTCCTCTGCCAGCCATGAAAGCTGTGGACCACCGCTTACATAACCGCCTGCCGCATGACCGTCCGTCTCTTGGTTAACCGTTGGAAGTGTAGGTGTGGTAATATTATAAGTTGGTGTCATATTTATAGATGGATTAATAAAAAACGGATCCGCTATAGCTGCCTCTAATGCTGTCTGCATATCTGTTCTTAAAAGAGGTAAAGAATCTAATAAAGTTGCTGAAGCACCATGACTAAGCGCTGTGCCAAAATCAACTCCTGTATCTTCCCATTCCTTTATTAATTCATCATAACGCTCATTTGAGACTGGACCATACTGCGCCATAATATCTTTAATATTTCTAGCATCATCTGAAGCTGAAAAATTAGGCATATACTGTTTTGTAAAAGCGGATAGATTTTCCACACTTTTATTGTCAACTAAAGAATTACTCATTTGTTCTGCATAATCGTCTATTAACTCATCGTAATCTTTTCCGAACTGTCTTGCCCATTCCTCAAGAGGCATATCCACTTGTTTTATACCATTATCTGGTATCACAACGCCAACTTGTTGTAGCATATTACTTACATCATTATTGGTTAAAGAAGACCAATCTACAGCGTCTCTAATTTCTTCTGCTGTTGGTACCTGTTTTAAATAGTTGGCGATAAGTTGCCTTTTTGTTTCTTCTGGTACTGCTAACGCTGTCTGTTTTAAATCCAATGCAATTGTAGCCTGATCTGCTGAATCAATATTAAGCTTATCCAGTCCAATCCACTTAATAATGTCTGTGTCTGTCCAAGCTGTTATATTTGGGTGTTCTATAATTGTATTATTTAGAACCTCACTTAATTTTTCGGACAAAGAACCTTCCATTTCTGGCATAAAATCTGAAAGCTGTTCCTCAAACGCAGTAGCAATACTATCAAGATTAAAGGTTCGTACATTTACATCTAGTTCCTCTATATTTGCCTGATATCCCGCCATTGCTTGTTCATATTTATCTTGATACTCTGCATCTGTAATTGTGCCATATGTATACTGCAAATTAAGATTGGTGATTGTTTCAACTAATGCATTGTAATACTGTTTTTCCCCAGCTGACTTCTGTTCCTGTGCTTCCACTTGAACTGCACTAAAACTATCTGCATCAAGAGCAGCTCCCTTATGCTTAATCTGCAAAGCCTGAAACTCTGCATCAGTCTTTGCCTTTGCTATTTTTCCTGTAATTTCTGCAATCTGGCTCTGTAGTTCCTCCAATGCCTTCGCCTCATCTGGCATAATAATTCCATCTTCTAATGCAGCATTCATTGTATCTGTCAGTTCTGCACTTAAATCATTTACCCGATTTTTTACTCCCTCATAATAGCTATCCAGACTGGAAGTATCTGCTTCCTCTCCTGTCAGCAGTTTAAGCGCAACAGTCGCCTGATAATGATTATCGTCAATGAAGGTCTGACTTGCATTAAGGAAATTTTCAATTGCACCTTTATAACTGTCCTTATCTGTTTCTGATAATTCCATATTAAGACCGACCTTCCAATTCTCCTTTTTCAGATCGGAAACAGACAATTCCAGGCTGTTTAGCACTGCTTCTGCGTCAGATGTTACCTGTGCAAACATATTTAATCCCTCTGCCATATTACCAAAAGTGATTTCACTTGCAACTTTCTTTACCTCTGCCAAAGACAGGGAAATGTCACCAAATGCTTTCTTGGCAACATTCGCACATTCCTCCTGAAACATCAAAGCAAACTGACTTGCAGATACTTCAGAATCATTCATAGCCTGAACCAGCGCTTTATTTTTAAATGTCACATCTTCAATTGCAAATCCAGTAGCCTCAAAGACTTTTTGTGCCTTTTGCGCCTCCTTCTGCATTTCTTCTACATTTTCCTGATATTCTTCTTGGTATTTTTCCTTTATCTTATTTCCCTTAATCCAACCCGTAATACCTCCAACACCAGCACCAATTAAAGCACCTATCGCTGTGCTAATTCCAGGAATAGGAATAAGAGTACCTATCGCAGCACCTGTAGCTGCTCCAGCAGCAACTCCACCGGCTTTCCATGCTGCTGACTCTCCGTAAGCTTTTGACTCTTCCTTATTGTCGGACTTAATTGCCTTGTATGTATCTAATGCACTACTTATCAAGGTTGCGCCCGCAGCAATGCCTCCAGCTATCGCACCACCTCCAGCAGCGGCAAGTCCCGCTCCAGATGTCGCACCAGAACCTAGCGCCATTCCAGTTTTCCCAAACAGTCCCAGTAATCCACTTCCTCCAGCAACGACACTCCCATCTAATGCTTCACTAAGCGTAGCTTTTCCAATAATGGAACCCACAAGAGATGTCCCTGTTTCTGGATTTACGCCAAACAATCCTTTTCCAATACTTACGCCTCCTTTTGCCATACCAATAAACAGTTTGGCAACTTTACTAAGCACAATCGCTGATAAGACAGAGGACAACCCTGCTGACTCGCCTCCTGGCAATAGCTTTCCTGCACTAGAAAACATGCCTTTAAATCCCTGCCACAGTTTACCTGATACTGTATCAAAGTCAAATCCCTCTGAAAAGCCTTTTGCAAATGCAGCACCAAAACTTACTCCTTCGTCCGAAATCTCGCTAATATTCATTCCTAACAATGTCATAATTCCAGTTCTTAATCCAGATCCAATTCCACTGCCAATATTCTGTGCAAATTTTTCTTTCCCTGTGCCGTTCCACCATTCTAAGAACGGCTCTGCAATAAATTCGTCCCAGGCAATTTTTACTTTTCCGAAGAAATTTGCATCTTTCCATTTTTTTGTTTTTGTAAGTTTATCAAACTTTCTCTGCATTTGGTCTACTTTCGTATCAACCCAATCCATAAGTTCATCAAGCGCACTTTCTATCATAGGCATCTGTTCAGTTAACCATTCCGCAAAACTCCTTATATAAGGAGCCATTCTGCCACCGAAAGAAATTTTTACTCCATCAGCCGCGCTCTGCAACAGGGTTATTGCTCCTTGCAGATTATCCATCATAATTTCAGCCATTTTCGCTGCGGCTCCATCTGCATTATTTACAGCTTTGGACAATTTTTCATAATCTTCTGTAGTTGCGTTTAGAATTGCAAGAAACCCTTTTTGCGCATAAGTTCCAGCAACAGTATTGGCAAGATTCGCTTTCTGCTCATCTGTAAAATCTGCTGTTGCATCTCTTAATTCTTTCATAATGTCCCCAAATGCTCTCGCTGAACCATCAGAATTAAAATATGCTATACCTAATTTTTTTAAGGCATCAGTAGCTCCATGCGTGTTGGTAGACAGTCTGGTAAATATGGAATTTAATGCAGTACCAGACATATTGCCTTTAATACCAGCATTTGCCATTAATCCCGTTGCCAGCGCAACATCTTCAATCGAATATTTCAAAGTTCCAGCCATCGCGCCTGCATATTTAAATGTTTCACCCATCAAAGATACATTCGTATTGGAATTGGACGCTGCAACTGCCATAACATCAGCAAAGTGCCCTGCTTCACTTGCCTTCATTCCAAAGGCTGTCAAGGCATCTGTAACAATATCCGATGTTGTGCCAAGGCTTTCTCCTGATGCGGCTGCCAGACTAAGGATTCCCTCAATACCGCCCATCATATCTTCTGTTTTCCAGCCTGCCATTGCCATATAATTAAATGCTTCCGCAGACTCCGCGGCTGTAAATTTGGTGGTAGCTCCCATCTCTTTTGCCTTATTTGTCAGTTTTGTCATTTCTGAATCTGTAGCACCGCTTATCGCTTTTACTTGGGACATAGCAGCCTCAAAGCCCTTATAGGTATCTATTGTATCTTTCAGTCCTATACTGACTCCAAGAACTGCCCCTGCTTGAAAGATGGGATTCTTTAACAGATTGATAATCCCTCTGACTGGTGAAGTAATTAGGTCAACCGCTCGCATTGTAACATTCCACGTTTTTCCTGCAAAGCTTCTTAGACCACTTCCAATTTTAGAAAGAACTGGTGCAATTTTATCTTTTGCTTCCAACAATATCTCATATTTTTCTTTTGCCCATTTTGCTAAACCTTTTTCTGTCTTCTGTGCCTGCCTGTCAAACTGGCTCACTCGTTCTCCTGCCCGCTGTGATGAAGTTCCTGTTCTTTCTGCCGTTGTTCCCAGATTTCCCAGCTTTCGGATTAAATTCGATAATTCTGGTTCTGTTTTATCCACGGTTTCAATGGGTATTTCAATTCTAAGTGTCTCTGCTATTGTCCTCACCTTCTTTCGTTCGCGAATCTAAAGTTATTCTCATAGATGCAAGCATAAATGCCTGTACGCCTTTTGATTTCTGATAAAATTCATCTGGAGGTATGCCTGTTGTCTGAAAAATGTGATGGAGCAAACAAGCCTTTCCACCAGCCTTAATTAGTTTTTTGCCACTTCCTCCAGATTGTCATCATAGCCACTAAGTTTATCAATAGCCTCCAAGACCTTATCTTTTTCACCAGCTTTTAGCGAATACTCAATCACGTCTAAGCCGTTCATAATACGGTCCTCTTTAGCATTCAGTGCATTCCAAACCTTGTGGTTATCCCACAGATTTTTCCTGTCTTCCTCTACAGTTGCCTCGTAGATAATGGCAGATTGATATTTAATTCTGTCTGTATCTTCTGGCAGTTTCATACCAAACTGTTTATTACGTACATATTTGGTATACTTTTTCTTACATTTCTCGTACTCTTGAGAACTAAGAGGCCGAACGTGAAATGCAAAATACAGCCTGCCTTCTCGAACAATTTCAATACGCTGGGTTTCCTCTGATGCATACTCTGCCGCATCAATCAGCCCCTGAATAAAATCTTCTTCGTTTGCTCGAATTAATATTTTGGTCCCTTCCTCGTTGGTTTCATACTCTGTTATTTCTTGTTCTTCTACTTTCTGTGTTGCCTCATTGGTTGTATCGCTTTCTCCCATAGTCACACCTTTTGTAAAATTGCCTTTTCTAAAATCCTTTGACATCTGTATTTCCTCCTATTTCTGCATAAGAAAAAGGGCAGCTCTATGCCACCCTTTAATTCAATATCCTGTTATCTAATCCCTATCAATGCCAAGCAATGACTGTAATTTAGGCGCTCGATTCACAAAGAAATTCCAGTTACGCTTAATTACATCACCTGTTGTAACATTCTGAATGTCCACCTGTCCTGAAGGGATACACTCACGATAAATTACACGTTCCTCAGAGCCATTTCTGCCAAGCAATGAACCCTGAAAATCCCATACAGGCATAACCTGCGTTTCTAATGCTTCCATGAGTTCCTCAATAAACGCATCATCTTCTACCACAACTTGAGACATGGTAAGGCTCACAGAAAAGGTATTTGCTGTCTCATGTTCTTGTGCGTCGCCCAAAACACTATACTTAGCATTGTTCCAACTAACATTTGATGTAAACTGTTCCACTGTTGCCAGCAATACACCATCTTTGTTATAAAAAGCTCCATCTTTTCCAGTTCTTCCATGTCTGGAATCACCGGCTGCTCTTTCATTTCTCATAGTCTATATCCCCCTATTCTTCGTTCGTACTGAATCGGAACAAGAATGTCAGATAAATATGTTCCATCGAATCCTTGTCAATCACATCAATATCAAACCATGCACTGTCTCCGTCCGCCTTGTATGCGCTGCTCTCCGTTACCGCACACGCTACCAGCTTGCCTTCCTCACGCATGGAATCACCAACACCCTGTACCTGGCTGATAACAGTTGCCCTTCCATTGTTGTCATTGTCCACCTTGCCGACCAGATCATCTGTGGTAGTATTGATACGCCTTATCAGCTCAAACCGTGTCTTTACCCTTCTAATTTTCTTCCAGCCGTCATCTTGGTTATCTGCTGGCGTGATAAGTGTATTAATTGCATTATCAATCCACACCTGCTTTACTTTGTTGTAACTTAGTACAATACAGCCCTTTTTCTCTGCGGAAATCATCTCTGTATTTGTAAGCTTTTCAAGAATCTCCGAAAATCCAGTAATTACAGTATGGGTAAGTGAAGAACCGGAAGACACAGCACCAATCATGCCAGCAATACGTGCGGCTGTCTGATATCCGTCAATTACTGTTCCCTGCTCCTCTATCCATGCATTTAAAACATAATTCATCTTTTCATCATTAAGTGCCGCTGCATGTTTCATTCTTGTTTCTAAATCAACAGTATGTTTTTCTGCAACAACTGCCTGTGCAAGAGAACCCGCATCGAAAATTCGATTCACAAAAGATTGTAGCAGCAGATGAATCTCCGTATCTTCTGTATCCAGACAGACCGTATTAAACTCATATGGCTCAATCTGGGCAAAGGCATTCGCGTAATCTCCTGTAGTTGTCTCTGGATTTGTACCACTGGTAAAGACTCCTTGCGATATTGTTTCCAAAATTACACTCTCTTTATTTTCCTTTAATTCTGCTTTAAAGTTCTTAGAAGTTGCCAAGGCATCTGCCAGTGCTTTTGCCTCACCTTCTCCAGAAGCAAATTCAACCTTCTCAAATTCTGTAGTACCAGCATAAAAAATACATTCCTTCAAGCTGGAATCTGACAGTTTTTCCCGAACTGTAACCATAAAATTCTTTTCTCCAGGGTATTTGGCTGTGATGCAAAGTGTATCTGAATCATTTACATCTTTTAAAGTAATGGTTCCCTGGGTGCCTCCATTACCTACTCTGCAAGCAATAATCGTCTTTGCACCGCCTGCAATCGCCTCTCTCATTGCATCTGTGGTTAATCCAGTTCCAAAAATCTTTTCATAACCATCTTCAGCATTTAATTCCACTGCTGTATTTAGTGGTCCGAAATCTGCCTTAAATATTACGGCTGTCACTCCATTCATAATACCAGCTACAGCATTCCTGCCTTTTTTCTGGATATTAAAATAGGAACCTGGGCGTACCTTTGTCTCACCTAAAATAAACGTCCCCGCCATCTTTATTGAACCTCCCTTTTCATAAATTTTTCTACAATTCCTTTTGCTTCAGTAACAGTACATTCTGTTTTTCCAGCAGCTTTTAATGCTGCCTCAACACACTCCTGTCTTACGCCAAAAACCTTTCTTGCATTCGCTGTTAGCTCGGTTACTGGGTAGACAGACTCCTGTAAAGTTTTCTGTTCTTTTTTGGGTGCCTGCTCCTGCGTTACTTCCACTTTGATATCAGTGGTTTCGACAGTTTTAGTCTCCTTTAATATTTCCTTTGCCATTGTATACCTCCTACTTATACCTGACATGGGCTGCTGCCAAAGAATGTGATTTTGCCTTATACCGCAACAGCCCATAATGACCTGTTACAAAAATCTGACCATCTTTTAAATAGTCCGATTTATAATTTGCCTGTAACCGTTTAATGAACATGGGCGAATGGTCCAGCATGATAATTTCTCCATCTAACGACATACGGTTTGCAATCGCAGCCGCCATCTTGAGCCTTGTTTCGCTCTCTGGACATAAAATATGGACAGCAATTCTGCCGTCCAGCCATGCAACTGTATTTGTTTCCTCAGACTTATCCACTGACATTAAACGACAATAAATTACTGGTCTTTTCCCTGTTGCCTCTGTGATTTCCTCCATCTGGTCATATCCCATAATGAAACATTCTGGATACAATTCTTTGATATACTTATTCGTCGCCATAATTGGATCTGGATCAGATGTCTCTTGCGACGGATATTCTAGGATATCAAACCGCACTTCACTTCCAATCGTAATATTTCCCTTCTTTTCATCTATGGTGAAAGCGTCTGTCCTTGCCCATGAAAAACAGTATGGTGTTCCTCCTTCTGGTTTTAATATTACATCTCGAAGGCAGTCCTTTATGAACGGCTCAATCTGTTCTGGCATGACTTCTGTCGTATTCTGACAAAGCAGGGACACTGAAAGCGTACCTGCACTGTGTCGTTCCTCATTTGCTAGAAGGTCAAAGTTATAAACTATCTGTGGATACTGTGTATTTCCACCCCACCCTTCCTGACTTTCCTCTGGTGGATCTGAACTAAAAATAGCAGGCGCACCACTAAACAATGCAAGATTTTTTATAAGGTTCTCTGAACATGTAAACCGCTTATAAATCAATTCTTCTAACATCATTGTCCACCACTCCCTTCCGTTTCCTGTTGGTCCTCATCTATCTCTACGCCATATTCCTTTATCTCTGTCATATCAGTAGACCATCGAATCTCCCATTGTCCGTCGATTACCTCGGACACTGGAATAACAAAGTGATTTGTTACATTGCCAATTCCAGGATAATACTGTACAATTAATTGCTGTTCTGTTGCTGTTGTAACAAAACCTGCTTTTCCTTCATTCCATGTACAATGTTTACCCCAAAGCAAATCTCCACGCTTAATTTGGGACATATCAAAGGCGGCTGTTGGTTTTTCCATTATTAGTGCCATAGTTTACCCCCTATGTATAAGGCTCGCTGTAAATCCTCTGGATTTCTGGCATAGCCTTTTCTTTTATTTTCTCTACAAATGGTCTTGGCGCTATCTTGCCATCATTCGTGCCGTTTTCCAGTATTCCTGCATATTTCTCACCGCTTTCTAACGCAGCAACAACTTCAACTCCACAAGATGTATGCCTTGTTTTTACTTCACCATTCCAATGCATACGAAGATTTCCTGTGCGTCTGGCGGGTGCTTCTCCTGGTGCTGATGCTCTATATAGTACGCCTCCCCTTAATTTATGTCCATATTCTTTTGCCAGTTTCTTGGTTGATGCACTTATACTTTTTCCACCAGTGCCTGGTACTTTATACACCCTTCCGCTACGTTGTCCTTTTAATACTCTCAATTCTGCATCTCTTAAAGCGTTTACTGCACGAGTTCCTCTTGAACGTACCTTTCTGTTAATATTTTCAGTCATTTCGGAAAACTTTGCCTGAACTTTTCTTTCAACCTGAACAGTCTTTCCCGCTTTATTAACATACTCAACGTTTTCCCATAATTTCATTTTACATCTTGCCTTTCCTCTGCATAATATATTGTCGATATGCCAAGCATACCAGTATCATCAATATCAACAATATAGAATACACGCTCTCCAAGTATCAGCTTATCTGTTCTTTTTGCTTTGGGACTTCCAGCCTGCACAATTGTATGAGTAACTACATGGTCTTTCTGGTTATGGTTTGTTCGGTCCTCGTCGGAAGCTTCTGCAAGACACCCCTTCAATATTTTTGTCCCATCACCGCTATGACTGTTTGCCACCCTTCCTGTGCCTGTCACCACCTGTTTATTTTCTTCCACAATAAAGTCTTTAAACAGATTCCCTGGTCTCACATACATCATTCTTGTATTGTTCATCTGCTTTTTGCCCTTTCATTGCGCTGCATACCAGTATAAAAGTATGGAGGCTTACAAGCTGCCTGCTTACTAAAGTGTGGTACACTACATTCTGCTGACACTTCTTTTTTCAGCTTGTCGTAATCTTCCCGCCATAACTTCGCCCTTTCTTGCAGTTCTAACGTTAGTGGACCCGTTTTCGTACTGACCTCATAAGAAAAGCGCCTGCACAGACTTTCCAACAACATAAGCTTTGCTTTTTTCCATGATTTTGGATAGGTTTCAATGGCGGCTTGGATTTCCTCATCAGTCAGCGCCGTTGTATCGGAACAACCTTCTACCATGACATCGCCCAGCTCAAATCGCATACGGTCCTTTCCAAGTTCCTTAACATTTCCTGGATCATATGTGTATGTACCCTTTGCCATTAGGTATCAACTCCCTCTGTATTGGTTCCTGTGGCTTCATTGCTGCTTATAGATTCACTTGAAGCTGCTTTAATGGAGAATAATTTATCTGCCTGCTCTTTGGCTGCATTTTTAACCGTTTTACGGCTGTCTGCTGCATGGAGAAGTATTAATACATTCTCACTCTTAACATCTGCAATTGCCTTTGCACCTTCATCAGCATTCAATTGCATAATGGAAAATACCTGCTGGATTTCCTCGGATTTTGCCCAAACTGTCATATGCTGTTCATTTTCTCCATCAGAATCTATGACTATATCGATCATGACTGTTTCCATCAATATTTCTGAATCGACTTCCTTTAGTTCTGCGGCCGACTGCTGCAAAACTTCCTGTAATTCTTTCTGCTTTTGCTTCATTTCTGTAATTGTATTATTAACAGCTTCCTCTATTGCCTCTGCAAGCATCTTGTCAACCTGCTCTTGTGTAAAAAGGGTAGCAGACTGTTTATCTGCTACCCCCATGTTGTCATTTACAATCGTAATTACGCCCATTTTCTCTTGCAGCCTGGCATCTGCTACAAGATTTTCTGGTATTTCATTGCCAATATAGAATTTTTTTCCTCCAAAACTGCAAGGTTTATTTGCAATCAATCTCATAGCGCACCCCCTATACTGCATCTGCAAAGAACATTGCTAAATCATCTGCTGTCTTTTTCATATCAGCAGCCATAAGACCCTCGATAAATTCGGAATGTGTACCATTCTCTCCCAGATAACTTAGAATTGGCAAAATATTACCATTCCCCAGCATATCCCATGTAAAGATATAACCTGCGGAAGGTTCATCAATTGATGGAGAATCTGTCGCGTAAGCTAACAGGAAAGCATTTGGATCACCAATATATTCCATCTTTGCAGTCTGCCCTAATTCCGCCTTATTCATAATGGAGCGCTGCACTGTAATCCTGTCAATTCCAAAAAGCTGTGCCAACACATTTAATGTAACAGAGGCAGGATTTGCTGTAGAACCGCCATATTTTACTCTTTCCAGAATTGCAGGGTGTTTCTTTAGTGCGTTAAATACATTAACTCCCAGTGCTAATCTATTTGGCATACGTCCAGTAGATTCTTCCATTGCTGTTTTCTTCTCGTCCATAAAGGACACTGGATCGGAATTGGCATTGCTAAACTTAATAAACTGCCCAGATGTAAGCGTGGTAGAATCAACACCCGTAAGTTCCTGTCCCCATACACCCTTTTTGAAAAAACTACGGGCAAACCATGCGTCCTGATGGATATTTGCCTGTGACGCCATTGTCTTTGTTCTCTGCTGCTTTGGGTCTGCTATCCTTGGTCCCATTCTCCGGTTTAAGTCTGTCTGCCGAATCTGGTCAATTCCCATAATCATTTGATCTACTACACAAGCATAGGTATCCATATGTTCGGAAAGCACTGCCGGATCGACTTTGCCATATGCTGGTTTTCTATGCCAGTTGTCCCGTAGTAAATCTTCTTTATCAAATATGTAATAATTATCAGAGGATAAAGACACTGGGCAAATCGGAAAAATCGTCTTTGCAAAGCTCTTTTCATCACTCTGGTAATATGCCAACGCCATGTTTGACAACGCTGTATGTGGTCTAAAAGCACCCTTTGCAATATCTGCTTGAATGCTCGCTGCTGTTCTTTTCGCCATTTTTCATTCCCTCCTGCTTTAAGCTTTTTGATATTTGGCAATCTGCACTCTGCAATAATCATCTTTTGCGACTGTTGAAAGTGCGATACCTACTACATAGTTACCGGATTCTGCCTTAACAGCCAAACCGTTAGATGCTGTGACTTCATTCCCTTTGGCAATTTCGCCACCAGCTAAGATATAGCCAATATCCTTAATCTGAATATCAACATCATCACCAATAGTTACTTTTCCCGATTCCACACCGGAAATATCATTCATTCCAGTTTCAATCAGTGCAACTCCTATCAAGACAGTAGAGCCATCTGTTGCTAGAACAACATTGCCGTCCTTATCATATGTCATAATCCGATTTCTTGCGTCCTCAATGTTATCTCCAGCCTGCTCCACAATCGTAACACTCTGGTTCACCTGTACTCCATTGAAATTTCTGTTTCCCACTTGGTTATCCTCCTTCCTTAAAATCCTGCTTCTGTTTCATACTCACTCATAAGTTCTGGATTATCTTCCCAGGCTTTCGCTACTGCCGTAGCATAATCCAAGGAAGAATTTTTCTCCATATACCCTTTGGCAATGGTTTCAATTTTTGCCTCGGCTGCTCCTGCTGTAGAACCATGACCGGACTTTCCAATTTCAGAGAATACGCCGGACTTTTCAACTGCTGCTACTGCCTGGTCCAACACAGCAATCATATCATTGTAGGCAGTTCCTCCCGCAGCTTTAAGACTTTTCAGCATAGGCACCAATTCTTCTTCCTTTTTACCGATAATCACATATCTCTTTGCAACCTCGGTCAGTTCTCTAGCCTCGGCATCTTCGCGGAATTTCTTCAAGCTTTCCAGTTCTGCCCTTACTGCGGGGTGCAGTCCCTTATAGATGCTGTCTGGTTCCTCTGTTTGTGCAACAGATGCCACCACATTAGGCACAGGCTGGGTTACAGACTTAACTACTGTTGGTTCTGTAGATGCAGGAGGCAATAACTGTTCTACAGGTGCTGATGCGCCTCCATCAACGGTATTGTCTCCCTCGTCCACTCCATAGCGTTTTTCAATGTTTTCCAGAAAAGCTCTCTCCGCATCTGTTAGTTTACTCTTGTCAATCTTCATTCCCATTTCCCTTTCTTCTCCTTTCGGTTTTTGGTTGTTATCTGGTTCCTCTTTTTCAGATTCCTCTTTGGCAACTTTTTCAATTGTTTCATTCAGCCTTTCTACCGCCGATTTCATAATCTCCAGCTCTGCCTCTGATACATCTTCATTTTTCTTTACAATGCTGGCTGACCTGCCGCTGGACCACTTCTTGATTGATTCCTGCACTACTGCGTAAAATTCATCAAGACTCTCCTGCATTGCTGCTGCCGCGCTGGCACTGTCCAGTTCATCATCATTGAGGATTGAACAAAGAGAAGACTGCAATGCATAACCGATATCCCATATCTCATCACAAATCTTTTGATTGTTGACTTCATTGACTTTCTCACTGAAACTTATGGAATCGCCTTTCTGTATTTCAGCTACTGCACTGTCAATTTCCTCTTGATTCATACCAGCCGCTTTTCCAATAAAGCCAAACAACTTTTTAAGTATGCTGCTGGAATTTTTCGGTTCTTCTTTATCTTTTTTCTTCCTCATTTTAATGTCAGCATCAGGATTTGCCCCTTCATCTACAAAATCTACTTTCCTGATTTTAAGATTCCTTAGCTTTGTTGCCACCTTCCCGTCTCCTTTCTGTAGAATTTATAATACAAAAAAGACACCTTTTCAGATGTCTTTTTGAATTATCAGTATATAATTACATTTGTTATTGTCTTTATGCGCAATATTTAATCTCATATTCTGAAACAATTTTGGAGAAAATTTCTCGCAGTTTCTTGTCTTCGTCAATGATATCCATACGATTTGTATTCTTTATCTCGGTTTTTGTGCACCCACTATCGGACATTCGCTGTTTTTTGTTCCGAAGTCTGGTTCCTAAATCACAACCAGCGCGGCGCTCTAGTTCACTGTACATCTCATTTCGCAACACATTAAATTCGGTTCCACAGCTCTTTTGAATACGATTAAACTTTGTATTAATTTCTTCACGCCAGTTGTCAAGTATTGGTTTAACAGCGTCCTTTATATTTTCTGTCACCTCGTAAGCCTTAGATGCTACTTCTTTTGCACTGTCCGCAATCTTCTTGGCTTCTTTGGCTTCTCTTTCCGCTTGCGCCAACTGATCACATAATCCATAAAGCAATTTCATTTGTGGGGATAAATCATCTACAAGCTGTCTGACACGAAAATAGCTACTTACAAGCTGACGCTGCACTTCCCATGCCAAATCGTCGGTGAAAGACTTAACAAGCATCAAATAGCCGCTTTCTGTCATTAAATTTACTGGAATGTTCGGATTTCCTCCCTTCGGTGGGTTGGGTACGTATTCCGTACAGAACTCCGAATAGGAAATTGTAAAGAAATCCTCGCCCTCAATGAAATGCTTTTTGTTATCGTTAAAATTTCTCTTTGCAGTTCCTTCTGGTCTGCCATGCACAACATCAATATCCTTAAATGTCACTACCCGCTGACCTTTATACTCCTTTATTAAAATATCATGGTTGTTAATCTTGATAATATCATTCATGTACTTTACCACCTTTCTTTGAACCTCTCACGGCTAAAGCCGCGAGATTCCTGCTTCACCAACCCTGCACCTACTAGACAGTCAAAATAATCAAGAAATGGACCTTTTACTTCATTTTTATTCTACTGGAATCCTTTCTGCGGTTCCTTCCACCGAAAACATGGTATAAGTCCCATCTTTTACCTTTTCCCATACATCAGAATCCGTAACTTTAAATCCAATCCACCAGCCAACTGGCAGCGTTCCTGCTGGAATACCCATTGCTGCCATTTTATCCTCTGTAAATACAACGCTTTCTATTAATACAGCAACACCGCCCCGCTCATGCATTTCGCCGCCTTCACCATAAAGCCTTACATATTCATAAGCTGCTTCCTCAAGCTCACAAGGAGCGATAATATCGCCCTGCCAATCCTCTATCAGCTCACCATCTGCACGTATAGACACACTTGCCCACCCAAAGGCAAGATGCCTGTCATCATCAGATTTCGTGATCTTAAAACGTCCCTTTAGAACCTCATTTTGTTTTTCAATCAGTTCAGAGAATTTTTTCACTTTATCCTTTCTACCTACCTTTCAAATATTAATATAAAAAGGACCTGTTCCCAAGTCCTTTATTTTTCCTGTTTTATATTCCAACAATCAGAAAACTATTTAATTCCATATTTTTCTCTTAATTTTAGAATTTCTTTTCCAAACCACTTTGTAATCTCATGCAATTCTTTAGCCGATGGATCTGTATCCAATCCAGAAGGATATAAAATGTTTCTATATTTTCTCAATATCGCATCTTTTTTTTTCAATGTTTCTTCTATCAGTTTTTTCCCCTCTTCTTCGTAGGCAGCCCATGAATCTTTATCGTTTCTTTCTTTCATATCGAAATCCATATTTTTCAGCCAGCCTCCTTACAAAAAAATCATATTCATCAAAATCCACATCTGCATTACCGTAAAAAACCTGTTGCAAAAATTCTGCATAATTTTCTCCTTTATAAGCATGTTCCAATTCTGCTGAACTTGCATAACCAGTTTCCAATGTCCGCTGAATGGTATATGTATATTTGAAATCTACGCCTTTAAGCTGGGTAAGTTCATAATCCATAAACAATGAAATATCATCATAACTGAACGAAAAATGCGTTTCCTGTATTGGATGGTTATGTGTAACGTAAGCACCATACAATTCTTCACTTAAATCAATATTAGGATAAACTGCTTTTTCATTTCCAAAGCATTTCCACACCAAACCAGAGGACGATATTACAACCGCATTTTCAATATTACTATTTACAATTTCAGCCTCATATTTAATTAATTCTGACTTTATCACATCATCAGACATGTTGTCAAGAGAGCCAAGATATTCTGGTGGTTCGTGTTCTGGAATTTCCACACTATCGCCATCTCCTGCGGAAAGCCCCCTATCTGTAAACACAACTGGCTCCACCTCAATATACTCCACGGCACAAGCACATCGCGGGTGCGCGGGCGGCAGCAGATCTTGTCCTGGAAATAACATTCTGCCTTTAAACGGAAAACTTTTGTCCATTTCAATTTCTATACCTTCGAGTGCCTGACATGTGCTGCATACCCTGTCATCTCCTGATGTGCTCCATCTCTTTTTTACTGTTCCAAGATAGCCCTGTTGTTGTGCCTGCCGTATTCCTTCATCTGCTCCTCTGTTATATGCAAATGCACTTTCTGTCTGCGCTATAGTCATAGCTCTCTGACGGTGTTTCTTCTCTGCATATTTGCAGGTTGCATCAAGCGCTTTTCTCTGCATATTTTCTGGCTTCATTCGTGGGTGCTCTTTTTTCAGATTCTCTATAATACTGTCATAAAATTTGGCTGCTGCTTGTGCATCACCTTTTGTCAAACCAATACAAGGGCGGATAAGTCTGGACAGCTCATCAACAGTATGCCCTTCCTTCATCTTCTTTGCTACCAGAACAGAGATAGCTTCTTTCTGTTCTTTCGTACAAGCTGTAACCAATTGCGCACCATGCTCATGAATCCACTTTAACATGCCTGGTGTCTGTGTGTTAAATACAAATGTTTTGTCATCTAAAATAGGCTGCCCTGATGCACCAGCAATGATTGCATTTGTCCATAAACCTTTCAACCTGCCTGAAATTAATTTGGAATAGTCCTGTCTCCATAATTCTATGGCTTCTTTACTTAATGTTCCATCTAGTACAGCCTGCCGCAACTCCTGATATGTAATCGCATTTTGTTGATCTTCCCAAAAGCCGCAAAGAATCTGTACTGGTTCCTCATTATTATTTTCAAGATATTCTTCAAGGCGCTCTAAAACTTCCTGGCTGTTAGCTGTCTTTACTTTTCGCACCCGTTTTGGAGGAATGATTCGTAATCCCATATGCTGCTTTTCCTTTCTGTTTTGACTGCTTTTATAAAGCTGTATGACATATTCTGTATGTTAAAGTATCCGTTATCTCTCTAACCGTTTTTTAGCCTCTTCCGCCTTATTATTTTGTATCTTCTCACCTTCCTCATCAGGTTCAGTCCCTGCGGCTGTTTTTGGCTCTGGCGGCTGGTTCTGCTCCTGCTGTTCCTGCCTTGTTCGGTCAATCTCCCTAATATCAGAATAAGTTCTATCTGGAAGATGTCCGACCTGTCGAATATAATCTTCTAATCCATCATCAGGTATTAAAACGCCAATTCCAGTCATATCCTTTATAAATGCTGCAACCTTCGTAATATCTGCATCTTCTATATCTCCATGTGTCATTTTGGGATATTCTGTAATGCCAGAAAAATACTGACCGTTAATGTCAATCAATGATGGTATGCCCTGGCTGTTAAACGTCTCACAAATGATATCCAAAAAAGCTCCTATAGCAACAGCAAACAGTTCTGTCTTATCCGAACTAAGCGCCCAACTTCCCGTTTTGTCATGCCCTAGGAAAATAAAATCTGCTAATACTGTCATAGCAATTCTGGTGTCGTAGCGATTTATAATCGCGTTGGTATCAAATTGTCGCGTTCCACCAGAACTTAGTAATTCCAACTTATAACCAAACGGAAGGACAACTCCCTCCATTTCGTCTCTACGAATATTTCTGACTATGGTTTCAAGTCCAGCCACTATATCCGCATTTTCTGGTATATTTTTGTCCCATAAGTCTACACCTTCTGGTCCATACAGCACTGGAAGCCCTGCCAAATCCCGCTCAATACCAATTCCTTCTATCTCTTGGATTCTACGCTTAAAATACCATGAGCGATAAGCATTTCTAAGAATACTCCTTCCTTCTGGATTGTTCTTACGACTTTTTGTCCGAAATAGTAACGCCTTCTCCATAGGAATTGTAAATGTTCCAAAATCTGGGGGCGGCATCTGTGTCATTCCAAGCAGATTATCCTCATTGTCATATTCCCATTGATAAAGTGTCTCCTGTGCCCTTATTGGAAGCTTCTTCCAACCAATAAGACCATCATTAAATTTGCTCTTTGTTCGTGTATCTTTCGTATTTCCCATGCGCCGCTTATATACAATTTCATGAAAGCTCCAACCATAGGTGAGAAAAGACAGGATTTCTGATATTGTGTCAATCCATGTGTCCTGCATATCATTCATGCAGCTCTCCACAAATTCAGCAGCTTCTTTATCCTTTGCAGTATCTCCGCCTGGCTGCACATTCCAATTGCATTGTCTTACCAGCATTTCTATAGAAAAGAGGATAGCGCCTACTATATCATCATTTTCAGACATTTCCCTGTATACTTCTATCCCCCGCTTTCCCCTTAGCTCATAGAGAAATTCTTCATAAATATTTCCGCCATAGCGCCGCTGCCCTATACGACCTATCTCTTTGCTGCTTGCCATTGACACCTCACCTCTTTTCCTTTATATATTATTGATTTTATGTAGAATATCCTCTATTCTTTGGGATAGTGTGTAAATTTATTAAGATGATCTTTTAAGTTCTGGTACTCTTTGGCATGATGCTTTTCCAAATATTGCAGTTCCTCTGGATGCTCTATAAATATAGATGCAGGTAGAAACTGCCTCCAGATACATCCATAAGAAGGAAAAATATCTACTCCTGTCAGTTCGCTTAATTTATTTAAAACTTTTTTCAAATTCATTGTGTCAGGTGTTTTGCATTCATGGGAATATTTACAATACCAGCATCCATAAAACATTTGATATGTATCTATTTCTTCCTGTTCGGGTGCGCACCATGCACTCTGTAACTGTCTTGCAATACAGTGTAAGTCTTTATCTGTTAATTCTTCCACCAATTTTACCTCCAATAACTACTCTTACCTAGATTACTGTCTGAAGGCGGCGCCGAATATGTCCAGCCGTTCTCTATCTCGCTGAAGGCAGAACTGCTTGCATCTACCATATCCTTAAACTGGGATTGTGGAAAGCTCTCAAGCTGGTTAAAATACATCTCGTTCCAGTCTGCTGCCAGAATATCTACATTTCCTTTGTCCATTCCTTCAAGTCCAAGCCACTGCGCCGAGAATGGTTCTGCTCTTGTAACCTTATCCCCTGATTCTGGGAGTATCTTTACAGCAAATCCTGACAGAAATTTCAAAAAGCTCTGTGCCTGCGCCTTGCCCGCCTGTCCTGGGTCTTGAGGAAGGCGTGTTATTACCCTTCCGTACTTTGCCTTGTCTGCAATACAGGTCATTTTAATCAGCTCTCGTACTTCAGCGGAATCCAATCTACGGTTAATCACATCAGCAACAATATAGCGCCCATTTTTGCGTTTACCGATTAGCACACCAGCCGTATATGCAGGTTCTCCGTTTTCGTCCTCCGAAGTCGCCGCTAAGTCCCAGCCTCTCGCCCACAAAACCACATCTGTAGGTAATACTTCCAGCATATTGACTTTAGTTCTTTTAAACATTAGTCCTGCTGCTGCCTTTATCTTCCAGTTGCCGTATAATAAACGCTCTCTTTCTACAAGTGCTAGAGCCATAAGATTTGCCATATAGCCAGGGTCATTTTTCATCAGAATCTTGTTGTCCTGTAGAGTGCTGGCTATGAAGGTGACGCTCTTTGCCATAATCACGGCTTTCTCGTAATCCATGCCGTTCTCTATCGCCGCATCAATAGCCTCCTGCCTGGTATCAAACCAATAGATTACCTCATTCAACCGTACCATCCAGCGTATTTTCCCAGACCTTTCCGGAATTGGATAACCAGTATCCTGATCTAGCCACCACTTTATGAACTCTGCTACCCATGAATCTGCGTCTGGATTGCAAGTTGCCCTCACATATGGTTTTACTCCACACATTGTACGGTTCCTAGAAAGCATGTAAAAAAAAGTGTATTCACTGAAATGTGTCAGTTCGTCAAATCCTATCAGCGCAATCTGCGAACCCTGCCATCCATCGCAGTCTTCATCACGCCCTAGATGTGCAAATGTGACTGTTGCACCGCTTTTAAAACACCAATGTAATTTAGGGGTCTTCAACGAATTTGAACCTTGCACATAACTGTAAATAAGTTTAGATGACTCCCATAATCCGCCAGGTGATGTAACCTGTGTGTAATCCTTCCTGAAGATTGTTGCATTGAACAACGGATTATTAATATGTCTTAACGGTTCCAGCAGCAGACCAAATGTCTTCCCGCCCTGTCAGCCGCCAGCGGCTCCACCGTAGATACATATATCTGCTGCGGTAGCAAGAAATTTCTCTTGCGGACCTTTCTGCGGTCGAATTACTGGCATACTGACATCACCACCTTTAGAAATGTATACTCTTCAATTTTTTTCCATATTCTCATTCAGTCTTCCCAACTTTCATCTTCTCTTCCATTGTTCGGAATGTAAACCATAATATCCACATCTTTATCATTGTTTGGACTCCCCAAATTATTCTTTAGACGCTCTATCTGCATTTTTTGTTCGGTAGTTGCCATATCCATATGCTCTGAAAGCCACTGCAATGCTTTCATTCTGTCAGCAAGTTTTATACTTGCACCATCTTTCCCCTGTTTTACTTCTGCCAGTATTGTTCCATCAAGTTGTGCACTATCTTTAAATCTTACTTTGTTCACTATTTTTGTCAGTTGTTTCTCCTCACCTGTATCGGAATCAATAACTTTAACTGGACCATGTAAAGAAATCACAGGTATTTCTTCTGTCCCAAATTCCAAATAATCTGTTATATCAGCAAATGCAATATCTATATATTTCTGAAAGACGTCTGATTCACTAAAGAACTCCCTGTTCAGTTTTTCCTGTTTCATTTTGAATATCTCATTCTTTACCTTATCATTTTTCAACAATCTGCTTCCATTTCGCATAGCTGAATAATAATCACACCCGTAAGCTTTCTGATATGCCTTTGTTGCATTAAAACTGCGTATATAATAAAGACAAAAAAGCTGCTGTTTATCGGTAAGTTCCGTATTCTGTGTTACATTTTCTACTTCATCTGCTACAACTTTTTTTGCTCGTTTTGCGTTTTTCGCAGCGTTGCGTTCTGTTTTTGCAACGTTGCAATTCCATTTATACCTATTCTTCCAACTTCTTATAGTTCCTTCTGGAATCTTCAATTTCCTTGCAATATCAACTAACTTAATTCCGGCAAAATACATCTGTCTTGCCTTTTCAATTCTCTCATCGGGCTTTCGTGACACTCACCCCACCTTCCTTTTAGCTTACTATACACAAAAAGAGAGGCACTATATCTTGGCCTCTCTTTTTCACAATTTTTCTATTCCTTAATTTAACATTTTAAACTAAACTTTTTCTAAATGCAACCTACTCTTTTTCTACCTGCAATTTATAGTCGCAAGAAGGGTTTAAATCATATCCCAAGTAGGTAAACAGCCAGTATTCCACATGCTATTCCTAAATCTTTATATACCGTCTTTTCACTTATATTTTCTACCATAGAAATTTCTTGTACCGAATACTCTCTATCTTCTAAATACATCATGCTAAGTTCTCTGTATCGTCGTTTTGCTTCTTTATTTCCAGACTTTTCGCATTCTTCATGATACAGTTCTATTGCTTTTTCAATACGATAAACATAATATAAATCTTCCTGTCTTCGTTTCTCTCCATTCTGAATTATTCTTTCAGATTTGCTTACTGTCTCTCTTGTATTCCCCATAAGGTCTTGTATAAATTTCCATCTAAGTTCAATCTGTTCTTCTTCTGTAAATCTTGCCTCGTCTGACAGCGTAGCCTTGATTCTTCTATAGGAACTAAGCATCTTTTTCGTTTTGTTTACTTTATTTTCTTCCCTGGCTCTTTTCTTTTCTACCTTGGCTTGCTCTGCTCTAAATGTTTGCACCGCTTCTTTCCCTGCTATAGCAGCAATCTGGTTTATTTGTTCCTGGGTCAAAACATACATATGTATCTCGTTTTTTGTTTCCATACTGTCGCCCCCTTGACTTATCTTTTCTTATGAGCTATAATGCTCATATGACAAAGGGCTGTCTCATAAGAAAATTGAGGCGGCTTTTTTATTATCTTTTTTCCAATCAATTCCTCTTTATATTTCAGAAATCCTTTAAATAGTGCCAAATTTCTTTTGTTAGCTCTGTTGGTCCCTGGATTCTTTCAAGTTCTCTCGCCGCATCTTCCAATACATATCGGATATGTTCTACATTCTCTGGACTATATCCGATATCTTCATAATCCTTTAGTTTGCACAAAGCTCCTGTTAAGCGTTGCTGAATATCCTTCGTGATTACTTGACCCTCGCACAAAGAGTTCCATTGTACCCCCTTCAGTGACCAGTAGCCTTGACTATTCTTTGCTGTAAGTCTGCCCATATTACTTCCTCCATTAAATTTCAGTTTAGTTGATTAAATCCTTGCTTATACTTCTTATTCTATCAAGGACATAATCGCAATTTTCCCATATTATCCAGCTACAATCTCCATCTTTTTTTGCATTTATCACTTGTGTAATTGTTTCCATGCTTGTATCAGATAACCTCTCTGCAATGCTGTCCCACCTTTTTGATTCTATCCATCTTTTAAAACGTGGCTTGTAATAGTTCACTTCTTTATTTTCCATATTTTAGATTCATACTCCATTCAAATTCTTATTTATCTTTTATAACTGTGTCTAACACCATTTTACTCATTTTATATCTTTGCTCATACTCGGGTGTTCCTGGAATGTGTTCTTTTCCAAGCCATTTAATAGGGTCTGATTTTTCCGCTTTCCAATACCAAGATGGTATTCCCATTTCTTTTGAAGACGTTTTCGGGTCTGAATATTCTGATTGAATCAAAAGGTCTTTTGTAATTCCGCCTTTTAACAGTGTTTTTGTGTTGCTTTTGAAAAAGAAAAGCATTGAGGCTTGCACAAGACACGCCATTTTCAATTCCTCATACGGTACCTCTTTTCCGTCCTTTATGTCTGCAATGATCTCACATGTAGTTCTCATATTTGTAAACCTCCTTCAAACCCTTATTTTTCTAAAAGTTCGGGATTATCGAAAATGTTTCCTATAATTTTTATACAATTACTCCAACATTCATTAATAAAATGATATATATTCTCTTCAAATTCTAAAATCATAAAAGCCACATGTGATTCATTAAAAACAACCTTTCCAATTTTTTCCATATCACTTTTAACAATATCTCCCTCAAAAATCTTCTTTCCATTCTTGTCGGTCAAGCCTGTGTACTGGCAGACGGTTTTGGGGTCTACCTCAAGAATTACATCAGACAACTTTGTATCTCCATCAAAATGCGACAAATCAGAAATAAAACATTTGCCTGTTTCTAATTCTCTTACAAAATTCCCGAAAGCCCAGTTTAGTTCCTCATGTGCGCTTTTGCTTTCCTTAATTTTTCCTCTAAATAAAATTTCTCTTTTTATTTTTCTTACCTTTTCAATCCTTATTTCTCGATTATTCGAGTTTATTGATAAAGCCTTATTCCACGGTGTGAAATTTCGTACTTTTTCAAGCAAGGTTTCTGGGTGTCCGTCAAAGCAGATTGCCCGATCATCTATATAACAGATTGCAGGCGGTTTTTCTTTCATAACTGCATCAACAACGATATGATTATCTGCTAAATACTTCTTGACCGCCGACATTCCTTCTGGGTATGCACATCTAGTAGAAACAACAATCACTTCGTAATATTCTTGCCTTAAAGAATTGATCGTTGATTGTATTCCTTCAACAACTGGATCTGGAATTACATCTGCTCCTTTCCAACCGCTTGTGTAACTGTGAATTACTCCATCAAAATCAAATACTACTGTCTTTTTACTCATTCCCTATTCCTTTCTTATTGTCTTCTTGAATATTTTTATTTTATTGAATCCAAGCTTCCTGTGGCAGCTTGTTCAAAAATAAATCTAGCTTATCCATTTCTTTCCCAAACGGATATTTAAACCCTATTGTGTCTTTTTCAGCCTTGTCGTATAGTTCTTCGATTTGTTTTACCATTTGGAGATAACACGTATTCTGATCTCGCAGGATATCCATAGATGCCTTTAGGCAATCATATCTGTATGTAAGGGCTATAAAGGATTGATAAACCCTAAAACACCGCATGGCAGCTTCTATCAGGTTATCTTTTGTATATTGTTTCAATATTTTTTGAGATTGCTCTTCTGCTGCTGTGTCGCTGCACACTAATCTAAAATAATCCCCTTCATAGGAATCATATCCCAATAGCCCTCCGTAATCTTCTCTAGCTCCTACCGCCACGAAAAACTGGTCAAAGCACTCTGGAACAAATTCCTCTTCCAAATCCCACCGCAGTTGTTCACACTCGCTGCATAAATCTCCGAACATCATTTTGAACTCATATGCCTCGTCCTCATCACCGTCTAAAGCATTAATAAGAGTATCTTCTTCATCTTCAAAATACCAATGAACATCTTCACATTTCCCTTGAATGTCAAGTAGCTCCTCTTTGATACTATCAAGATTCAGGTTTCTCACAATTGGCTTTTTATATCGCAATTGTCTTGCTTTTTCCCGCTTTGTCGCCTCTGCATCTGTCAAAACTCTTTCCTCCTCAAATCCTTATTTCTCCTATTCTCCTAAATACCTTTCTGCAACATGTCTATCCATTCGTCGATTGTTACCTGCCCATTCCTTTTGGCATCTTCCACTTCACTTTTTACCTGTCTGATAATTTTGCTTAACAGGTTCAGACCACATCTCGTCCCTTCATCAGGATATTTTTGATACTGCCTTGCCAATGCCCGCCATGCATTTTCAAAGCTTTCTATAATTTCTTTATCTGTCATATATCCCCCTTAAATCCTTTTTTACATGAACTTATATGCCCATTAGCCTCTCATATTCTTCTGATTGTCTGCTCACTTCCTCAATCTCAAGAAACTCTTTATATGAGCATCCCTGTGCCTGTGCAATTTCCCATCGCTCCTGCTTTTTTTGTTCCTGCTCCTGTTTTATTTTTATATCTTGTATCTCTGCTGTCAGATTGTTAATTATATTTGCAAATACCCGATATACCCTTTCACTCTTTGTCAGAGTGCCTTTTTGCCCTGCTGCTGATTTCTTCTTATTAAGTTTTTCGATGTATCTATCTGCCTGGCTGGCTGTAATGTAATCCGTTCCATACCAATCATTTATCTCGGCTTCTGTATAGCATTTTTCCCCGCATACAGTTACAAAGACATCATTTACTTTTTCACGTTCTTTTTCAGCTTTCTTTTGATACTTAGCCTTAATTTTAGCAATTTCATCCCTTACTGTCTCTAAAGCCTTTAATTCTTCATTCTCCATATTTTCACCTAAATCCTTATTCAACTTCTTATCAGGTTCCCCGTTCCAAAATCCCTGCCTACCTTTTGCTGGTATTGGTTTTGGCAGCAGCTTAACATTTTCCAGCTTCCATGCATACCGCCCCAGCGTGTAGTCACCAAGAGCCAACTCGTCCTCTGTCAATGTAGTAATATATTCTGATGTTATCTGAATACAATCCACAAGATCGGCGGTAGCAAGTACATAACCCATAGGAAAGGTTACAGGACCATCAATTGTCTCTGGCAGTTTCATTCGTCTAATAATCACTTCTCGTGCTTCGTCGTTCATGTAGAGGTTGCTCCATGTATGATGTATTGCCTTCATGGCAGAATGAATCGCAATCTGTCCCCTGTATTTCGTGGACCAGCTTCTTGTCTCATTCTTCTTTATACCTGCCGCCACAGCTCCTGCCCATGGCTGCCATATTGTTAATGCTTTCATATGTCACTTTCTCCTTACTATGTATGACGATAGTTATAAATTCCTGTAATACAATTATCAACTTCTTTGCGGTTATTGGCGGTAGGGTTCAGGTAATGGTTGCCATGCAATAACCTTAAATTTTACCCCTCTTTGCCCACCATTCCATTTTCCGTCAACAGTATGCAGCGTTTTTGTTTTTCTTTCCCCGTTCTCAAATTCCACTGTGACGTTCACATCATCTGAAATTTTCTCAAACATTGCGCTATCCCACTTTTCGGTACCTTTTAACTTCGCAAACATACTGTCATATTCTTCTGGCAAATTCTTCCCATCACCGCAGTATATCCACCCGCTGCAATCCTCTACTGACTGCTCTATATTTACTACTTCTGATTTTTCTGTACCACTTCCCCATTTCAGATGTTGACCACATCCAGGACAATAAGCATATACATGACAAACTGGCTCTCCGCAAATAGGGCAGATTCCTTCATCATAATCTTCATGTTCCTCATATTCTAATGGTCTTTTAGGAGTTGCCGCCGCCAGCTTTGCAGATAAGGCTTCTATGGTGTCGGCGGCTTTAAATAATTTAGATTTTATTCTTACATAGAATCCATATGTAACTGGTTCATGTGGCTCAAATTCTTTTGAATTTGCTAATTTCCTCAATTCCTTTATCTGTTCGCTAATACTCATTCTATCAATCCTCCATAATCTCCACACCAATCAGCACAACTTTGTCAGAATGCCCTATATCATCAACGCTTAATTCAGCATTGTATGTATCATGAGGAAATTTGTATGTCCTTTTCTGCAATTCCTCCTTCATGACTTCTAAATGCACTCGTGCTTCTATGTCAAAATCTCTGTACGGCTCTAATTGCCTTATTAGCTCTGCTACTTTCATTTCCCTATCCTTTCTCTCCAAACAACCACACCTATTCAGACCAATCCAATTTTTGACCGCAACCATTACAATAAAACGCACCTCCATCAATCCTTGAAAAGCATACAGGACAACCAAGAAGTCTTGTGCCATCTGTAAAAATAGAACGATACACAGGTTTCTTCCCCCTCTGCCTTTCCCTTGCCTCCCGGCATTCCTCGACTGTGCCGATTGCAATATATTCCTCTAATGCAGAAACTACCAATGCAACTGCGCAATAGCATTTATCATCTTCGCAATATAGACATTCACCCTCGCTGCCGTCACGACATAGTTCATTGGTATTCTTTAATGCTTCAATCGCTTCCATAATCTCCATCTTCCTCTACCTCACTTTCCTCCCACACTTCCGCCGCCGTTCCGTTCAGAGCGTCTAAGACATCTTTCGCTTTCTCTTTTCTGGAATCCAGATAATCCAAAATTTCAGCAGTGTTCTGCTCTTTTTTTTGTTTGCATTTTTGTGCAATGTCTGCATTTTCATTCACAATCTTTTTTACGGTATTTACAGAAACACCATTCTTTTTTGCAGTAGCGTTATAGCTGCCACACTCCACATAATCAGCAATTATTTCTTTTTTCTGTTTATCTGTCAGCCTGGCAGCCACTTTCTCTCACCTCAATCACTTATCATCTTTGCATTCTGTAATACCTTGCAGATTTCCCGCCCTTAAAATGTACTAATACGGAATCTGGATACTGATTCTTTCTATCATCCTTTGCATAATCAGCACCATTTACGCTTTCGGGAATCAAATGTGATTTCTCGCACTCGACTGCCGATTCCTTTTTCATGTAATATTTTCCACATACATCACAATAATATCTCGTTTCTACTCTTGGCATATCCTCACCTTTGCTTTCTACTTTGGAGTTAGCTTATCCATTCAACCACCGCCTAATTACCACCCAAATATGATATATCCGTCCATAAGTCCGTATTCGGGACAATCTTTAAGGATATAGTCAATCTCGTTTATATAATCCCTGCCAGTATATCCCTTGTCCGGCTCCCACTCACGCAATACGAACATATCATGTACTTTGTAATCCCTGTCATTCTTTCGCAGTTCAAATTTCTTTTTGCCGGATGCCACAGCTTCAAAGTATTCTGGCAATATTTTTAAATCATGTTCGACAAACTGCGATATAAATTTATCCCTGTCCATTGTTCAACCACCCCCATACCTCACCGATTTCATTCAATGCCGCCGGATTTTATAATCTTTATTGCCACTTCTTTTGTTATAACCGGCTTTTCATCCACATAGCATACAATCCCATCTTTGTCTGTGCTTGATGATTCTATATGCTCTACAACCTTATCCACGTCATAGGCGGTAGGCTGTTCGTTAATAACTTCTCGTATGCCTAAGTCATCTGAATATGACATATGAATTTCTTTTCTCAATTTATCTGCATCAATCAGTCTCATTTCCCTTACCCCTCTCCAATTCTTTCAATGCGGCTTCGGCTTCTTCTCTGGTGAGGAAAACACTTTTTCCGATTTCACTTACCGCAAAAGTTTCTGTAATACTTCCGTTTGAGTTTGTATAGTAAACGACAACTTTGTCTAAAACCTTTTCTTCTTCCCAATCATCATCATTCAAACTTCCAAAAGAAAACCCCGTAACCTCATAGCCGCATGGTCTGCCAAAATCAATATCCCAAATTATATCCCCCACCGCACAAGGAAGTTTCAACAGTTTGTTTTGTTCCTCTAAGTCCTCGTATTCTGCCAGCTTGTCAATGGCTTTTCCTGTATACAAGTCAAAGCCACGCCTGCATTCCATATCCTCATAAAATGTTTCTTTCTGTATTGCCCGAATATCAGAAATACAATATGATTTATCCGTCAATCTTTCAGTCAATCTCTCCATATTTCCCTTTCCCTCCACAACCCCAACGATTAATCCGCCTGAATGACCTCAAAATCGTCAATATCTTCTATGCCCTCAACGTCCTCTATCTCCATATTGCCTTGCACATCTTCATCAACAATCACATAAGCTGTGCAGGACATTTTTACTTTAACTTTTCTCTTTCTACCATATAGTAAGTTTCTTCGTGTAATACTTGGTAGGTTATGGAGTATCTCTCCAATCAATAATCTGCCCGCACTTTGACCAGTATTCTCCATTCAGTTTTGCAACACTTTTCCGCAATTAGGGCAAGCGTAACTATAAGATATTTTCTTACCTCTTTCCATCTTGACCAATACTTACCTTTACAACTTCTCATACTTTTCATTCTTCGCCTCCAATCTTTATAAAGTCCTCCAACGTCATCTGGCTATCCTCAGACGCAAACCTTGCTTCAAGGTCATGTATCGTTGTTCCATCTGGACGAAAAGTTTTGGGACTATCCCTGTCAAGACGAAGCATGACTTCCCATTTGTCAGGGTGGTTTTTCCTCAAATCCCTCAACTGATTAAGTGTTTGATAATGGCAAAACCAGCAACCATCTCTCGAAAAACTCTCATAGATTGGACTTAATAAATCATTCTTCTTGCACCACTCATAACAATCTTTTTCTGTCAATCCTGCTTTTACAAGAGGATACATGTTTAAGTTTGTGCAATTTATGATTTTCTCCTGCCGTTCGGTTTTCTTTTCATCTGTCGCATATCCGATATACCAGAAACTTTCTCCTAACTGTGTTTTGTACTTCTCAATGGCAGACATTTTTAAGTCGCTGTTGCACCATGCCCCACGCACAATAGGAAATCCGTATATCTTTCCTCTGTTCTCTTTCTTTGCCCTTTCTCCACGGACTTGATAAAATCTGTTTTCGTAGGTCAAATCTGCCCTTAAATGCTTTATCTCAAATCCATATCTGTTCTTTATAATTTCGTCTGCTTTCTGTCTAAATTCCTCAACTTCAGGATAATAGGCAGAAATTGTATTGTTAAACATAACATCAACCGTTACAATTTCATCGAGTGGAAGTTTCAAAACATTTAAAACAACATCTATCGTTTTAAGGCTATCCTTCCCATAACTGCAACTTGCAATAAATTTCACAACACCACGCTACAAATACCGTATCGTGGATATACATTCGTTTGCTCTTATACGACAATAAGAGTTTCCGCTTACTGCCTTATAGCCACGGTGTTATATTTTCCTGTACCACACCTCAATCACTCGGCACAAACCCGGTTTGCCGGGATTCGTTATTCCTTTCCATCAAACATTTCTGAATATGCCTCATTCATTTTTTTCATAATCCCAAAATACAACCTTGCACAACTTTGAGTTACAAGTTTATTACCTTCTATTTGCCTTTTTAACCTTTTCAATCTCCGTGAGGGAAGGTGCATTAATACATTTCTTCATGCCCTCATATAATTCTTTCGCTCCCGGATTGCCTCTCTCCACCTCATCTGCCAGGTGGCGCAGAACCAATACAATCAGTCCTGCGTCCGCCTTTGCATATGGAGATATGGCACTGATAATCTTTTCGGAATAGTGCTGCAAACCTTTTTCAACTAGCTTCATAGCTTCTGGCATCTTTCCATCAGCAATCAACTTATTTCCACGATCTACGTAACTGCTCATTCTCTCTTTCTGAAATGCCATAATTGCCTCCTATATTTGTCTATCTCCTAATTCTTAGACCTCTGCAAACTCCCTATTGTGTTTTATCCGCTGTTTTCTTCGTGATTTACTTCTTTTAGAAAAATTTCTACTCTCGGTTGCTCTCCATACATCTTTTCTACATACAGCCTACAAATCTGCTTGTCATCGTCATAGGCGATTCCATTAAGTGCATCCAAGACAATTTTTGCTAAGTTATCGCAATCAATTTTTTTCGTATGAAGAATCTTCCCTTGAAGCATCAACCTACGGTTCTTTTTACTAACAGATTTTGGTACAGAGAACACGCCTGTTATCTTCGCTGCAATCTCACCGTCCAGCTTAATTCCTTTGGTTTCCTGCTGATAAAACAACTTGACTAAATTTTCATAGCGGATTGTCCCATCTGGTGTATACGTTTTTGTATAATTGCCCATTCTTGCAAATCGTGGTCTTGCTTTTCCCTGCGGTTCTCCAGGAACAATAAACTTTACCTCTTTTCCCACTTGCTGCCTCCTATTTCCCATTACCTAACTCGGTATCGCGATAAATCTTCAGGTAATAATCTATCTGTTTCCCTGTTGGCGTCGCTTTTCTCTTACCTGGTCCCACGGTATATCCATTTTCATGTAGAATTGCTGTAACTATCTTTCTGTCATCTAACTTATTGATGCTGAGTTCTGCCACTTTTTCTAATGCCATATTGTTATTCCTCCCGTCATTTTTTCATTTCATTAAACAACTCTGTCCATTCACGAAGCTGTCTAGGACTTACCATCTGCCGGTTATTTATTAGCCAGCAGATGGTTTTCCAGTTCATCAACATCACTGTCACACTCCTGCTTAAAATTATTAAAGCTGTTTTTTAGTTTTTGTGATGCAGGCTTCTTGTATTTTCCAGGTAAATAATCTCCAAACACCATATCCTTCAAGAAATTATCTGCACTCTTGATATACTGGTCAGGTGTTTGTCTTATCCGCATAGCCTCTGCATAATTTTTAGCAGACTCCACTAAATCGTTCTCTGTGTAAATGCCGTCAGAAACCACACCGATATAGGCTTGCTCTGCCAGATAGCGGTTTTTATCAAGCGGATAGTAACGCCAAAAAAAATCAAAGCGCTGCACGGGGGATATAGGGGGAATGTCTTTGTTTTTGTCTTTGTCTTGTCTTTTGTCTTTAGTCTTATATAATGTGCTACCATTTTGCACACTATCTTGCGTACCATCTTGCACACCATCTTGCATACTATTTTGCGTACTATCTTGCACACTATTTGCTATATGAACGCTTGTTTGAATACTTTCTTGCACACTTTCTTGATTACTATTTAACATAGTAAGTTTATAATATGTCGCTTTTGTTCCGCGTTCTCTAAAATCTATCAAACCTCTTTGTTTCAATTCGTTTCTCGCTTTCAGTATTCCTGACCTGCTTAATCCCGTCAGTACGGAAAGCACTTGATTCGGCGCTGCAAACCACTCTGTCCAGTAGCTCCTGTTGCATACATGCAAAAGCGCAAAGTATAACGACACCTGCCCTGTAGACAATGGATTTGTTGTGGCTGAATCCCAGAATGAATTGATAAGGTCTATATAATTCAATTTTCGTCACCCCCACTTTATAATATTTTTAAATCCTCCTTTCTGGCAGCAGAATGCAACCGCTGCCATTTTCTGTGATATATCGCATGAACAAATACTACGATTAATAGTTGCCCATTTATTAAGATACTGCCTTATCTTTCAAGTTCTTCATTTTTTTCAAACAATCTTTTAGTTGAAGACTTGTCAAATGTTCCGCACCGTCTACCTTATACGTTTTTATAACACTTGACCATGTATAACCAGTACGAACAAGTTCATTGGAAAGCTCATTCCTTAGATTGTCTAAATCTTTCTTAGACTGGTTATTACTACTATTCTTTCTATTAGGTTCTGGCGTATCTGCATCTACATCTGGATCATCAATCAGATTTTCTGTTGGTATGCAAAAAGTCTGAAAACAAGCATATTTAAATGCTACTGACATAGCCTTATTTGTGGCTTTATCGCCACTGTCCATTCCTTCGCCAACCACCACAGCATCAACATAAGAACCATCAACAGTAAAAAACCTATATTTTATTTTGCACACAGAATAAATCAATGTACTGCCCTTTCCCGTTGTTCGTTCCTCTCGAATCTGCTCAATAACTTCAGGTGCACAAAAAATCTTATGTTTAATCATTGCAGGATTTAATGCATTCATTACTGCATCAATACTACGGTACTTAAATCCTTGCGTTTTATTCAAAGCGTCTTTTCCGACTGCCTTAATATCTTCCATAACCCCACAGATAGCAGCATAAATCATAGGTTCTCTCATCTTTTCTTCACTCATTCAATCATCTCCCATTCAATCCCCACACTATCCATATACATCTCCAGCTTCTCCTTTGCATCATTGGAGAGAGAAATACGATACTCATAGAGATTTTCTTCTCCCTCAATATCAGGAATAAAACTTTCAATTACTTCCTGTGCGGCATCTTCTCTTGCCTGTTCTACAGCAGCGATTTTTTCTGCTTCTGCCTGTCGCAACGCCTCTTCCTTTTCTGCTTCTGCCTGTCGCAGCACTGCCTCCTTTTCTGCTTCTGCCTGTCGCAGCGCTGCCTCCTGTGCTTCTCTGGCTCTTTGCTCTGCAAGCATCTTTTTACGTTCCTCGCGTCTGATTTTCTCCGCTTCCTCCTGGCGTTGCTTTTCCTGTTCACGTGCAAGGATTTGTTGTTTCTGCTGCTCATAGTTATTTATATATGTAATTGCATCTGTAAGGCTTAAACTATCCTTGTATATGTTCAATGCTTTTTCAACAGCCTCTGACTGCATAGAGGTAATTGTATTTAAGTCATTCTCTGTTTTATGTACAAACTCTGCAATATCTGCCTTTATATCTTTTTCCTTATATGTAGCGTTTTCCCACTTTGGATTGTAGATACGCTCCAAAGAAATATATACCTGCAAATCTTCTGGAACACATTTATAAATTTTCTGAATAAGCTGTTTCTTTTCTGCAATGCGCTTTTTTTCAAACGCCTGTATCTGCCCATTAATTAGGTCAATCGGCTCATCATACAGCCCTATCAGCTTATTTGCCTGTGCCTCGAAATTCTCCCAAGGCTTCATATATTGCGTCTTTGCATCACGCATGTTGTCTTGTAAAGACTTCTTTTCTGCTCGCAGACTAGCAACTTCCTTTCTCGCAGATGCCTTACTATCCTCTGTGAATACTATCCCTTCATACTCCGCAAGCTTATCCTGGATCGCTTTTTCCACCTGTTTAAAATTACAGGTAATCTTCGCATTCTCCTGCGTAATTACTGCTTGAATACCATTCATTTCTATTCTCCCTTTCTGCCTCTTCATAGGCTTGTCTTTCTCTCTTTAAGCGCGCTCTCTCTGGCAGCATAGATTCATTCCAATCCCACGCTTCATCAACAACCATTTGGTTCTCAATCTGACAAATCTTGTCAACCTCCTTGTAATCCTCGCAAATCGGACTCCACTCGCGCTCTCCACCAACAAAGCTGCTAAAAGTCTTAACGCTTATGGAAATGCTGTCTTTGCTACAGGAGCCATCTATGCGATATACACAATCTTCAACCTCACACATAATAACCATTTGCATTTTTCTCCTTTTGTGCTATAATAAGCACAGATTTGTTTTTTGAAGATACAGCTCCAGCCAAGGAATACTTTCCTTCGGGGCTGTTTTTTCTTGTACTTGTCGGAATCCTCACCGTTGAGGAGATGCAGCACTCTTTTGTACCTGTCCAAGCATTTTCCGCTAGACAGAATCTTTAAAACTTCCTGCTCCATACTTATCCTCTCACAAAGTCTAAGATGTCATCATCTGACAGTTTTAATATCTTAATGTAGATCCGCAGCTCCTTTACTGTCATTTCATCTGGCATCGGATTTGTTTTCCCGATGCGCTTGACCATCGTGCCTGTCCCCCTGCCTGTAAGCTCCATAAGTTTTTTACGTGTAACACCATAGTCTACCATTTTCACATTTATAAGATGTGCAAACTTCTCATTTTGCTGTGTGATTTGCGGCTTAAATCCTCTGCTTCTGCTCAATATTTTTCACCTCCTCTACTACAACGCCCTTCCTGCCGTCTGGTAGGGGTATGACGCTGCCTAACTCAATGTTATCTGACTTTGGCTTTAACAGCTTTGTGTTTAAAAGGTCTGCTGCCTGCTTTAACTGTTGCTCTGTCATTTTTCTCACCTCCTTCCAAAATCAACAGCGTTCATACAGGATTTTGCGCTGCGCAACAACTTTTGTAAAAAAAATAAACAGCAAACTCCTCTGGCTTTATACGTAATAAATTCGAAAGCTTTTCAGCTTCATTTAGATCCATAGGGCGAATATTGTTTATCTTCTGATTAACTGTAGGCTGTGCAAGTCCCAAAAAAACAGCAACATCTTTTTGAGTTATTTGCAACTCTGCCATTCTACCTTTAATTTTGTTTGTGTTAATCAATGCAATCCCTCCTTTCGCGTATCTTAATAGTAGCACTATGCAACAAATATGTCAATAGCCCTGTGCAACTTTTTTTAATTACTTTTAATTTTACTATTGCATTGTGCAATATAGTGTATTATAATGCTGTCTATAGAGAGGTGATTAAATTATGACAAATTCCGAAATAGGAAATAGAATAAAATATGCCAGAGATTTAAGAAATGCTACGTTAGAAGATATAGCAAAAAAAGTAGGGGTTACAAAATCAACGATACAGAGATACGAAGCTGGAAAAATTACTACTATAAAACTTCCCGTTGTTGAAGCAATAGCAGTAGCATTAAACGTAAATCCAGCATGGGTAGTTGGGAAATCTGATATAATAGAACTCCCAGCACAAAAAACGCTTAAAATAATTGAATATTATGAATTACTTAACAATACTGGAAAGTGCGAAGCAACTAAGCGAGTTAAAGAGCTAACAGAGCTTTCACAGTACACTAATTCCTTAAATTTTAATGAAGAATTAGCAGGTGAATTTACGCCAGATGACGAATCTAATATAAAATACGTTATTAAAAACAAATTTAATAACATTGAAGATGCAAAAGGATATCTTTATTCACAACAACTTCTTGCAGGATTAGATTCTGGTAATGTTACAGAATCAGATCTTATTAAAATTGCAAATAAAATATATGCAAATAATACGCAAGAACGGAGGCTATGATTTGAATATACCATACAGCAGATTTAAAGAAATAGAAACAAACGCACGTTTCTGTTTTAAAAAATATTCTACAAGAAATGCAATATCAATTTTTAACTATTGTTCCAATATAGAATGTTCTTCTCTTTTTCTTGACGGAAATATTGGCGGATTTACACATAAATCAGAGTTTGATGATAATTATTTTTATGTATGCCTTAACAATAAATATGATACATACTCACAAAAAATAATTGCCGCCCACGAATTGGGACATATTGTATTACATGGAGATGAACCTTTAAATACCTTTTTGGAAGATGAATGCTCTGAACTACAAGAATATGAAGCTAATATATTTGCAATAGAATTTATGCCTCAAATCCAGCCATACAACATGACTTGGAATAATTTTACTCCTAATGAACTACAAAATTATATTCGCTCAAAATTACGTTCTCGATAGATAAGCTAATCGCAAAAAAACCGCCCAGTGTTACCAGCACTGAACGGCTTTTGATAGATACCTAAAGATGATACCTACAACGCAAGAATATTGTATCATCTTTGGGGCGACCATGCAAGCGAAAAATCGCTGGCTGTTATTTTTATACACTTTTTTAAGGAGGATTGATACAATATGGCAACAGCAAAGAAACTACCATCAGGTTCATGGAGATGTCAAGTATATGATTACACTGATGCAAACGGCAAGCGGCATTATAAGTCTTTTACATCTGACAATCCAACTGCAAAGGGAAAACGTGCAGCGGAAAAAATGGCAGCAGACTATGCGGCGGAAAAGGAGAGTAAATATCATTGCTCCTTTACATTTGGCGAGGCATTTGACAATTATGTAAAAGACCGCGAGTCTGTCTTAGCAGTATCCACAATAAGGGAATACAAGCGGACTAAACGAGTAGATTTATCGGAATTGTCAAAAGTTAAAATAGAAAATATCACGTCAGAGCAGATACAAGAACTTATTAACCGAATGGCAAAAGAAAAATCTCCCAAAACAGTTAGAAATATACATGGAATTATTTCTACTGTTTTAAAAACATACCGCCCAGAAATAGCACTCAACACGACACTGCCACAGAAAATACCGCCAAAGCTGTATATTCCCACTGATGAGGACATACAAACGCTTTTAGGACATATAGACAATGATGATATGATGATTGCAGTCCTTCTTGCAGCTTTTGGCCCCTTGCGCCGGTCTGAAATTTGTGGACTGGAGGATACAGACTTTAATGGAAATATCGCACATATTCAGAGGGCAGTTGTCATGGACGAAAACAAACAATGGGTAGATAAAACAACAAAGTCCGTCGCCGGCAACCGTTTCATACCCCTCCCTGACTTCGTTATTGACCGTCTAAAGGGAAGAACGGGGCGAATCGTACAATTAAAGCCCAATCAGATTTCAGACCGTTTTATCGATATTATAGCGCATTCTGGCCTGCCCCATTTCCGTTTTCATGATCTGCGGCACTATTGCGCGTCCATCCAACATGCTTTAGGCATTCCCGATGCTTATATTATGCAACGTGGCGGCTGGGGGTCAGATGCAGTATTAAAACAGGTTTATCGACACGCCTTGTCCGATAAAACAGAACAAATGAATGATATTGCGAATGACCATTTTTCTAATCTATGCAACACAAAATGCAACACATAATAAAAAGAACGCTTAAATTAAGCGTTCTTTTACTGCGGATAACAGGACTTGAACCTGTTAATAAAATCCTCTTATTTCTTATAA
>CAJUAE010000019.1:7793-43866 GCA_910583965.1 uncultured Lachnospiraceae bacterium | reverse complement strand
TAGCTTTTATATAAGGGAACTTATTTATGCCGATACATTGACGTTGTGGGTAATGCGTGATACGCTAAAAATGGATTAAATTTTATTTGGGAGTTGGAAAATATGATAATAGGAATTGATTTGGGAACAACAAACAGTCTTGCCTGTGTGTATAAGGATGGTAAGGCAGAGTTGATACCCAATGGCTTTGGTTCGTATCTGACACCAAGTGTTGTGAGTTTTGAAGATAATGGCGCTGTTGTTGTAGGCGCAATTGCAAAAGAACGGCTAGTGACCAATCCAACCGATACAGCAGCGGCGTTCAAGCGCTTTATGGGCAGTCCCAAAATGTTTTGTTTGGCAGGAAAGGAATTTACACCACAAGAACTTTCTGCGTTTGTGCTGCGCCAGTTAAAGCAAGACGCAGAAAAGTATCTAGGCGAAGATGTGACAGAGGCAGTTATCAGTGTGCCAGCGTATTTTAATAATAATCAGCGCGCTGCGACACTTGAAGCCGGCAAGATTGCTGGAATTTATGTGGAGCGTCTTGTCAATGAGCCTTCTGCTGCCGCACTTGCCACCAGTATGTTAAGCGAGGAGGACGAGCAGGTTTATCTTGTATTTGATTTTGGCGGCGGAACATTGGATGTCTCTGTGGTAGATTATTTTAACAATGTGATTGAGATTGTGGCGGTGAGCGGTGATAATCATCTTGGTGGAAATGATTTTGACAAAAGCATTGCGACATACTTTTGTACTCGTCACAATATTGATATCAATAGCCTTTCACCGCAAAAGCAGGCAACTTTAATCCGTCTTGCAGAGAGAGCAAAAAAAGAACTTACAGAGAAAGAAAATGTGCTTTTACATATGGAGATTGCAGGGGAAGATAAGGCGATTGTCCTAAATAATGAAGTTTTGATTACATGTTGTAGCACGCTTTTTGATAGGATAGAGACAGTTGTGAAACATGCATTGAGAGATAGCGGTTATCACGCAATAGATATCGATGAGATTATCCTAGCGGGCGGGTCTAGTAAGATGCCGATTGTATCCTATTTTTTGCATAATCTACTCGGTAAAGAGCCCGTCATGATAGGATCACCTGATGAGGTGATTGCGCAGGGAGCTGGAATTTACGCGGGGATTAAAGCACGAAATGAGGAGATACGTGATATGTTGTTGACTGACATCTGTCCTTTTACGTTAGGTGTTGGAACACATAATCCAAGTAATAATGGGCATTTTAATATGTCGCCAATCATTGAACGAAATAGCGTGCTGCCGATTTCAAAAACTAGAACTTACACCAATGTACACAATATGCAAAAAAAGGTTAAATTTAATATCTACCAAGGAGAAGCGTTTGATTGTGCAGACAATCTCTGTCTGGGTTCCATTATAATAGACATCGCACCAATGATGGCGAACGAGGCAGTTGTCAATGTAACTTTTGCGTATGATATTAATGGGATTCTTGTCGTAGATGTAGAAGATGGTTTTAGTACCAATAAAAAGCAAGCAATTTTTAAAAGTGAGGGAATGAACCTTTCCCAAAAAGAGATTGCCCAAAAGATAGAATTGTTAAAGCAATATAAGTCGGATTTTTCTGGTGATGAACGGGACAAGCTGCTTCTAGCGCAGGCAGAACGTCTGTATCAAGAGCTGACAGGAATAAACAGAGTACGTATCGCTAAGGCAATGGAAGATTACGAGTATGTCATATCAGTAAATGATAAACATGCAAAGCATATACTTCGCCAGCAAATTACAGCGATGCTTGACCGATTTGAGGAGTTTTTTGATGTTGAATAGAGAGCAGGAAATCTGGGAAACATTGGGAATTGCATCGACCACCAATAAAAGGGAAGTGAAAAGAGCATACGCGGAGGCTGTCAAACATTGTCACCCAGAGGAAAACCCAGAAGCATTTCAAAAGTTATATGAAGCATATCAGGCGGCGCTTAATCTATGTGTGCTTCGTACCAAAACACAGTCTACTTTGCAGCAGGAAGATACTTCTAGTAGACAAACTTTGCCTGTGGAAACCATTTCAAAATCAAAAGAAGATGTTGCGCCAGAAAATGATACAAAACAGGAAGATAATGAATCCTATGAGAAAGCCCGCCAGTTATTGAATCAGACTCCGCATGAAAAAAATTCCAAAGTATTGTTGGAAAAAGAGCAAGATATAGAATCATATCATCAAGAGAAAAAACAGAATCCACCGCCAAGTAACACAAAGATAGAAGAACAACAAAATAAGCTTGATTATCAAGAAGATACACAAAATCTACAACAAGATAGTGCAGATACAAAAGAACAGCGCAACAAACTTCAGCAAGGAAGCATACAAAATTTACCACTAAGGGATTTTAATATAGAGGAGAAGAAAAAATATGAAGCCTTGTTTTCCCAGAATAGCCAAAGGCAACAGGAGGTATTACTGTATTGGGAATCGCTGTGGAAGGAATATTTGGCAAATCCAAGTTTACAAAACAGTATGGGCTTGCTTCAGTTTATGTATAATCGTGACTTTTTGCTGATACGTGATTTGGATAGCATACCTAATACAATCGCAGCATTTTTGACAAAGAATATAGAGAAAACCTCAAAAGATTTTGTGTATGCACTCTGGGATGTTTTTGATTACCAACACTATGATACTGTCGCAGGTCAGGTGCTCTATGCCCCAGGTTATCAAAAACTATATTGGATACTGAAAAAAGAGTTTGATAGATATGTCGAGATGTCGATATTTGATAGACATGGAAAACTTGTAAAAAGTGCTAAGAGGATTTTCTATATTGGTATCTTTGCGTTGATTGTCATCGTTTCTTTTGGGTTAACAATACAGTCAAACGAAATTAATCGCAATCGGTATCCAAACCGTAGGGCAGCATGTGAACAGGTGCGAAACCTAATGAAAGAAAAGTATCCTGATTTTATTTTTTCGGGTGGAATGAATCCACCAGACAATACCGAGAGAGAATATGTTATTGAGGGAAAAGTAAGACCAAAAGGTGAATTATTGTCCAACGAACAAAACATTCGCATAACAATTGTTGATGATGGAGAAGGAAATATGGTTTCGTACAGTGACAACTTTGAGAATCGAAGTATACAAATGCTTGCCAATAAGTATGGGTTGCACTGTTCGATATCGCTAAAGAAAGCTTCTGGAGAACAATTTTTGTCTGTAGAGCTGACAACGGCAGACACAATAGAAGCACAAGAAACAGAATTGGAAAATATTTATGCAGTGCTTCAGAAAGACACAATACAAAATCTAGCCCCATCAACGATTACGTTCCATGTAAAAGATGCAACAAACAATAGTAAGGAAAAAACTTTACAATATCCATTTTCAGACTTACCCAGTCAAGAGATACTGCTAAAGGAAATTTGGGAAGAATCAATTAAGGAACTTGGGAGTTAATGTGAAATTAAAATTTCACATATCCTGATTAGTACGCCCGCCAAAGCGGGCAGATGGGAGTTAATGTGAAATTAAAATTTCACATATCCTGATTAGTACGCCCGCCAAAGCGGGCAGATGGGAGTTAATGTGAAATTAAAATTTCACATATCTTGATTTAGAAGTACTAAGTTTACTGTCATTGAGGATTATATCAAATCCCACTATCCACACGATTTTCTTTTCCGCATTTTGTACAGAACATAATATCTAATTTGACTGCGCCAGAAGTAGTTTCTGTAATTTCGGTTTCGCTGGTTGTCTCATTTTCCTCGCTAATAGAAAGCTCATCTTTTAATAGCTGGTCGATGGGCACATCAAAAATATTCTGATAAGTACGAGTTTATTCGGTTCCGGTAAAGTCTGCTGGGTTTCCCATTTGGAAACAGATTGTCTTGACACATCAAGCATCTCTGCAAGCTGCTCTTGTGACAGCCCTTTTTGCTTTCTAATCAACAACAGCTTTTCTGAAAATGTCATGTATTTCACCTCCTTTGTCCCAAATTATACTATTTTTTATGATTGCGTACTAGCAAGCAATTTTGATATTTTGGCACGTTGAGGTTGCACATTCATTTTTTTCGCAACCTGTGGTTACGCTAATAGTAACATGACCTACATTATAGCTTATTTAATAGATTGATTGCAATAGTTATAATGCTATTGCCAGAATAAGGACATGAAAGAAAATGGATAGAATTTTACGTACCAATATGATAAAAATTTTTAGATTACAACAGATAGAAAAGAAAGTACAAATTTCTAAATAAAACATTACAAATGATATTTATCGAAATTCAATAAAAAATTATTGATAATCAATTTGGCTTGTGCTATGATAGAACCACAGAATTTTTAGATAGAAGGATTTTTAAATGCAGACAACGGCACAATTAAGAATGCTTTCTAAGAATGGAGAGACAATGAAGAAAGAAACTGTAATATGGATAACAAAGTATTTGTTAGATCTAATGTATTTTTCAGGAATTATTGTGACTTTGTTACTTCCTGTTCCTGGAGTAGTGCAACACTTTATGGAATTTTTTGGTTTTCATGATTTTGAGGGGCGTTACGCAGAGATTATTGTCATTTATTTTGTGCTTGGAATAATGGCTGTGCTAATACTTGGTGAGTTGCGCAAGATGTTTCGGACCGTTTTAAAAGATGACTGTTTTGTAAAGGACAATGTGGTGAGTCTGCAACGCATGGGAACCTATAGTTTTGTGATTGCACTGATTTGTCTACTTCGGACAGCGCTGTATATGACGGTAGCAATGTTAGTTCTTATATTGGTGTTTATTATCGCAGGATTGTTCAGCAAAGTGCTCGCGTTTGTGTTTGATAGAGCAGTGGAGTATAAATTGGAAAATGACCTGACAATTTAATGGGGCTAATAATTGTTCTTATAACATTTTTGAGAAAGGCAAGGAAATTATGGCGATAATAATAAATCTTGATGTGATGATGGCAAAAAGAAAGATTGGATTGACAGAGTTGGCAAAAGAAGTGGATATCACTCTTGCAAATCTGTCAATTTTAAAAAATAATAAAGCGAAGGCGGTCAGACTTTCCACATTAAATGCAATTTGTAAGGCATTGCAGTGTCAGCCGGGAGATATTTTAGAGTATGTGGAGGACAAGGATTGTGAGAAGGAACAGCCTCCATAAAAAGTAGCATACATGTAAATATCATTGATAAATCTAGGAAGGAGAATGTAAAATGAACACAAATTCAGACATTGGGATGGTCAATCCCCCTAATTTACAAAATGTACAACAAATCAATCCGACTGCAAAACAACAAGCGAATTTGGAAGAAATGAAAAGAAAAGAGAAACGATTTCAAACATTTGGAATAGGAAGTTTTCTCTATGCATTGTTCTATACGTTCTGTTTATACCATAATACATCAGGAATTACTTACCCTTTTTTCGCAGGCGGAACGCTCTTGTTTTTTGGCTACTTTATCAAAAAGTCAAAGAGCAGCTCCGCAGACGACAATCAAGAACAGAAGAAAGCGCATATTAACAATATTTTTCTAATGGTTTGCATTGTTGTAGCCGGAGGCCTAAATTGCACGACAGATTCAGGGGTTTTAATATTTTTTAACAAAGTATTAATGTATATTCTAATGAGTATATTTCTTTTGCAGTGTTGGCAGGATTTGACTGGATGGGGAATTGTGGCATATGCTAGAGGTTGTGCGTTAATGCTGTGTGGAGCAATCGGTAGTATCATAACTCCTATAGAAGATTTGATTGCAAAATGGAAACTTCGACTTGCAAAACATGAGAAAAAAGAAAATCCTGAAAAAAAGCGCATCTGGTCCTCGGTAGGGATTGGACTGTTAATCACAATTCCAGTAGCAATGTTTACCACAATCTTACTTGCAAGTGCAGACGCAGTATTTTGGAATATCCTCTATAGCATTTTGACATTTTCAATCGATATTGATATTTTAGAAAATATTGGTGTTGTGACAAAAATTCTATTTTATATTCTAATTGTGTTTGTATCTTGCTATGGCATTTTTGCCTATAATACAGAGCCTCGAAATATCAAGAAAATTCAAGAGGCAACAGAACCAGGGGAAACAAATATGGATACTTTTATTGCAATTACTGTAAATGGCGTGATGTGCGTGATTTATCTCTTGTTTTCCAGTGTGCAGATTTTTGGATTATTTCTTGGAAAGATGGAACTTCCAGTAGGATATACTTATGCTTCTTATGCAAGACGTGGATTTTTTGAATTGGTAGTTGTGTGTATATTTAATATATTGATGGTTTTGTTTACCATGGCGTATTTTAAAACGTCCAGGCTATTGAGAATACTTTTAAGTGTAATTTGTGGCTGTACTTATATTATGACAATTTCAAGCGCATATAGGATGATTCTATATATTTCCAGCTATCAGTTGACTTTTCTGCGATTGTTGGTATTGTGGGGATTGGTGATGATTGCAATTGTAATAACTGGTGTTTTACTTTCTATTTACAATCAGAGATTCTCACTGTTTCGTTTTTTTGTAATTGTATTGTCTGTAGGATGGATTGGGTTCTCGGCGGCACACCCTGATTATTGGATCGCATCGTACAATATTATGACCTGTGGTGATGGTCAAGAGTACGATAGCCATTATCTGACAAAAAGGCTTTCTCTTGATGCGGTTGCGGCACTTCCAAAAGAAATCTATACAGATACAAAAAGTGTGTACTGGAAACGAGCGAAGAAATATCAAAAGCAAACAAAAACATTTTTGGGAGCACGTACATTTAACTTTTCAAGAGCGCACGCTGCTAAGAAAATAAATAATTTTTCGATAAAAGAAAGGATGGGATCCTCGTAGAACAAGTTATAGGAATGATAAAAATTGTCTGGGGAAGAATCTGGAAGGATATCAAGAATTTTCGTATAGCGATTGTAATATTACTATTGTATGAAGTAATAACAATGCATGTGTTTCAAATATTTTGTCCCTTTTTGATTGTAACAGGTTTTCCATGTGCAGGATGCGGACTAACGCGAGCAGTGTTTTGCATTTTGACAGGGCAGTTTATCACTGGATTGCGACTTAACCCTGCTGCACCACTGTGGATAGTCTTTCTATGTTGGTTTTTTATCAACCGGTATCTAAAAGGAATAAATGATAAGAGAACAAAAGTTTGGTTATGCTTTGTATGTGTAGTCACACTTCTAATTTATGGTTATAGAATGTGTTATTGTTTTCCAGGAGAATCTCCTATGATATATTATAAAAACAACATTCTTGTAGAAAAATTATTGCACAAATAGTGACAGTTCAGCCATGCCCATTTATAAGTAGTCAGTTTGTACGCCCAACAGCATTTGTACATTCAATTTTGCACGGTGAAACGAGGATTGAAAATAATTTATTTTTGTTAATATTTATTGCGCAAATGGATTCTTTTGTGTTATGATTATGACCAAGATGTATTACTTATGTGCGCGTTGATGAGGCAAAATAATATTTTGTGCTGAATTGACAGTGTACAGTCAAAGGGAAGTCAGTTTCACCTATTTTTATGCGCAATCCCATACAGAAGAAGTATGCTATTAAAATGGAGCGCGACGAGTAGGGGAAGATGAATCTTTCCTATGTGATTCATTGATGGGTCTTTCAGAATTTTCTTTATAGTTTTCCTATGAGGAGTTATAGAAAAACACATACATACAAAATCTGAGAGTCTATATTACAATATTGGAGGGAATAGTGATGGACAACAATTCATTTGACAAGCAAAATCAAAACACAGAACAAGGGCAATATCAGCAGACGTATCAACAACCTTACCAGCAGCAGTACCAACAGCAGCCGCCTTATCAGGCAGGGGACAGTGGACTTGAAGAACCAGTAAGTTTTGGAGACTGGATGGTGACGATGCTTTTGATGTGGATACCTTGTGTAAACATTATTATGCTGTTTGTGTGGGCATTTGGTTCAGGCACCAAGAAAAGTAAATCGAATTATTGTAAGGCAATGCTGATTTGGATGGTTATTGGAGTAGTATTGTCATTCGTATTGGCAGGAACATTTGCCACGATAGTTGCATCAATTCTGCAAAGTGAAGGTATTTATTATTAAAAAGAAGGGGCTGTTTTGTATTTATATACAAAACAGTCTTCTTTTATGCACACGGGCACTCAAGTGAAATTTGTCATCAAACCGATTTATCGGTTCGCTGACGGGTGCCCGGTGCGAGTAGAAAAAGATAAAATTTCTCTATTTGAATGCATATAAGCATTCAAAAGAAAAATGTCAGTAGAAGCTGACAGGCGTCCAGCGTATAAGTAGGGGGAGATAAATCTTCTTTGCTCGAATACACAGACGCAGGTAAAGAAAATAGATCACTAGAATGCGGAGTGTATAGTGAAGTAGAGCAATAATTTTCGATTCGTGTTTTAGTTTGCAATCCAACGTCCACTGGCACCGCATGGGAGTACAAGTCCGTTGGAGGAGACTGGCAAACCGATTTCAGAGGATTCTACACGACCGCCAAATTTGGAAATTAGTGCAGTTTCAAGCATATAAGTTAACACTGCAGGTTGCAATCCTGTTGTGTAGGAATTGATTAAAAAAAACAACGGATTTTCGGTTAATACCTTTGTTGTTAGTTCGAGAAATGGATAGATAGAGTCTTCAATCTTCCAGATTTCTCCTTTGGGACCTCTTCCATAAGAAGGCGGGTCCATAATCACCGCATCATAGGTGTTGCCGCGTCGAATTTCACGTTCTACAAATTTTACACAGTCATCTACAAGCCATCGAATAGGCGCATTTGAAAGTCCTGAGGAGGCGGCATTTTCTTTAGCCCAGCCAACCATGCCCTTGGAGGCGTCTACATGTGTGACATGTGCACCTGATGCCGCAGCGCTCAATGTGGCGCCTCCTGTATAGGCAAAGAGATTGAGTACCTTGATTGTGCGTTCTGGATTTTGGCTTTGGCTTCTCTTTATAATAGAAGAAAACCAATCCCAGTTGACTGCTTGCTCAGGAAAAAGCCCTGTATGTTTAAAGCTGAAGGGCTTAAGATGAAATGTGAGATTCAAGTGATTTATACCAGCGTAGGTGATATTCCATTCTTGTGGTAGTTTAAAAAATTCCCATTCTCCTCCGCCTTTAGAACTTCTGTGATAATGACCGTTTGGTTTTTTCCAACAGGAGTCTTTTTTGGGGGTGTTCCAGAGAACCTGCGGGTCAGGCCGTATTAATATATAATCTCCCCAACGTTCAAGTTTTTCGCCTGCGGAAGTATCAATAACTTTATAGTCCTTCCAATTATCTGCAATCCACATAACTTAACCGATCCTTTCTCGAATAAATTTTATCCATTTTTTCAGTATACTATAAAAGCATTCCTATTTACAAGTACGGCTTGTATTCAAGAACACCATCAATGTTTCTTGCTGCGAAGCGTGTATTATGCGCATCATGATACATTTTTCTGTGTACTTCCGTAATCTGCTGAAGGCATATCAGATAAGAGATTGAATCCCGCCATTGATACAAATAAGTTGTTCACTGCCTGATATCCTACTTTGTCTTATGCCCTTCATTGTCAGCCACTAATACAAATAAGTTATTCACTGCCTATAGAGGCAGAAATCATTTCATATCTGATGCAAGTGTAACAATATGACATTGTATGCAAAAAAATACAATAAAAAATAAAAAAATACTTGCAAAACAGAAAATGCTACGATATACTTCTAATTGCTGTGACATGATAGCAATGAAACGTGAGGTTGCTGCTGAAGCAAAGAGGTGTTAGGCAGGTTTTCCGCGGAGCGAATGTCAAGTTAGGAAACTGGCGACAAGTCACTGTACAAAGGTTAGGCCGCAAGGCCATCCATATTGTGAGAGACAGATAATTCTGTGAGATTTTCATGATAAGGAGCGATGTGTTTTACTGGAAAAGCAGTAGGACACACACGGAGGAGTGTACAGTCACCGCTTGTCGTACTTATGTATAAAAAGTGCGAAAAGGAGGCGACTTTTTTTATGGCAAGTCAGGTAATGAGAATTACATTAAAAGCTTATGATCATCAGTTAGTTGATGCATCTGCCAAAAAAATAATCGAGACAGTTAAGAAAAATGGATCACAGGTAAGTGGACCAGTTCCCCTTCCTACTAAGAAAGAGGTAGTGACAATTTTAAGGGCAGTTCACAAGTACAAAGATTCCAGAGAGCAGTTCGAGCAAAGAACGCACAAGAGACTGATCGATATCATCACACCGACACAAAAGACTGTTGATGCATTGCAGCGGTTAGAGATGCCAGCGGGTGTTTATATTGATATCAAAATGAAAAACAAATAGGCCTTCTACTAGTATGAGCGTTTTAGAACAAACGCTCCGCTGTAGAAACAATGGAGGTAGGAAAAGAAAATGAAGAAAGCTATATTGGCTACAAAAGTCGGAATGACTCAAATCTTCAACGAAGACGGTTCACTGATTCCTGTAACTGTTCTTCAGGCTGGCCCCTGTGTAGTGACACAGATTAAGACAGAGGAGAACGATGGTTACAAGGCTATTCAGGTTGGCTTTGTAGATAAGAAAGACAAGATTGTAAACAAGGACAAAGGTGGAAAGAAAGAAGTGATTCACAGACATGGTGTGAATAAGGCGCTCAAGGGACATTTTGAGAAGGCTGGCGTTTCTTCCAAGAGATTTTTAAGAGAGTTCAGGTTTGAGAATGCAGAAGAATATACGCTGGGAAGTGAGATTAAGGCTGATATCTTCACAGTCGGAGACAAAATCGATGCATCTGCAATCTCCAAAGGAAAAGGTTTTCAGGGTGCTATCAAGAGACATGGACAGCACAGAGGACCGATGACACATGGTTCCAAATTCCATCGTCATCAGGGTTCCAACGGTGCGTGTTCCTCACCAAGCCGTGTGTTTAAAGGCAAGGGTATGCCTGGACATATGGGCTGCGTGAAGGTAACAGTACAGAATCTTGAAATTGTAAGGGTTGATGCTGAGAAGAACCTGCTTCTGGTGAAAGGTTCTGTGCCAGGACCTAAGAAAGCATTAGTGACACTCAAAGAAACTACCAGAGTAGATGCGTAAAATGTGGTTCGCAGATTGAGCGGACGAAAGGAGGACCATACAGATGGCAAAAGTATCTGTTTATAATATGGAAGGCAGGGAAGTTGAGACAATCGACTTAAACGATGATGTCTTTGGTGTGAAAGTCAACGAGCACCTAGTACACATGGCAGTCGTTCAACAACTTGCAAATAAGCGTCAGGGTACTCAGAAAGCGAAAACGCGTTCGGAAGTATCTGGCGGTGGAAGAAAACCGTGGAGACAGAAAGGAACTGGTCACGCAAGACAGGGTTCTACAAGATCTCCTCAGTGGAAGGGCGGCGGCGTTGTGTTTGCCCCAGTGCCAAGAGATTATTCTTTCAAGATGAATAAGAAAGAAAAGAGAGCGGCGCTTAAGTCTGCACTTACAAGTAGAGTGCAAGAGAACAAGTTGATTGTGATTGACGAATTGAAGTTCGATGAAATTAAAACAAAGAATTTCAAGGCAGTTATGGACAACTTAAAAGTAGCGAAGGCTTACGTAGTTCTGAATGACAATGATGAGAAGGTTGTTATGTCAGCAAGAAATCTTCCGAATGTACAGACAGCGCTGACAAACACAATCAATGTATATGATGTGATGAAGGGCGGTACAGTGATTCTCACAAAAGATGCCGTAAAGACAATTGAGGAGGTGTACGCATAATGGCAGATATTAAGTATTATGACGTTATCCTTAAACCAGTTATTACTGAGAAAAGTATGGCTGGCATGGGCGAGAAGAAATATACGTTTCTGGTTCATACAGAAGCAAATAAGTCTCAGATTAAGGAAGCTGTTGAGAAGATGTTCGAGGGAACAAAAGTGGCAAGGGTTAACACCATGAATCTTGATGGCAAGAAAAAGAGACGTGGAATGGTCTATGGCAAGACATCTAAGACCAAGAAGGCAATTGTACAGTTGACAGAGGATAGCAAGGATATTGAGATTTTCTCAGGCCTATAAGATGCTTAGAAGATGGCTGTGACAATTCAGACTATACACAATCAAGTGTGATAATAAAAGAGTAAAGGAGAAACGAACATGGGAATTAAGAAATATAACCCATATACACCTTCGAGAAGAAATATGACCAGTTCTGACTTCTCTGAAATCACAAAGACAACTCCTGAGAAGTCTTTGTGTGTGTCAAAGAAGAAACATGCTGGACGTAACAATCAGGGTAAAATCACTGTGAGACATCACGGTGGTGGAAATAGACAAAAATATAGAATTATAGATTTTAAGAGAAATAAAGATGGTGTCTCAGCAAAGGTTGTCGGTATTGAGTACGATCCAAACAGATCTGCAAACATTGCACTGATCTGCTATGAAGATGGTCAGAAAGCATATATTCTTGCACCAGAAGGATTGACAGATGGCATGAAAGTTATGAATGGACCACAGGCAGAAGTTAGAGTTGGCAACTGCTTACCACTCTCTGAGATTCCTGTTGGTACAAATGTACACAATATTGAGTTGTATCCTGGCAAGGGCGGACAGCTTGTGCGTTCTGCTGGCAACAGTGCACAGCTTATGGCGAAGGAAGGCAAGTACGCAACACTCAGACTTCCTTCTGGAGAGATGAGAATGGTTCCAATTGTCTGTAGAGCATCTATTGGCGTTGTCGGCAATGGGGATCATAACCTTGTTAAAATCGGTAAGGCTGGACGTAAGCGTCACATGGGTATCAGACCTACAGTGCGCGGTTCTGTGATGAACCCGAATGATCATCCACACGGCGGTGGTGAAGGTAAGACTGGTATCGGAAGACCCGGTCCATCTACACCTTGGGGCAAGCCTGCACTTGGTCTGAAGACAAGAAAGGGCAAGAAGGCTTCTAACAAGTTGATCGTGAGAAGAAGAGATGGTAGAGCGATTAAATAATTTTCATTGCTGAGCGGTTACTACTGCGAATCGCTCGGCGATTAAATAAGAAAATCGCCTACCTCCAATAACAAGATATAGATGATTAAGGAGGAATTACCTAATGGCAAGGTCATTAAAAAAGGGTCCTTTCGCAGATGCAAGCCTTTTGAAGAAGGTTGATGCAATGAATGCGTCAGGAAATAAATCAGTAATTAAGACATGGTCACGTCGTTCTACAATTTTCCCTGCTTTTGTAGGCCATACAATCGCAGTACATGACGGAAGAAAACATGTACCTGTATATGTGACAGAAGATATGGTTGGACACAAGCTTGGTGAATTCGTCGCAACCAGAACCTACAGAGGACATGGCAAGGACGAAAAGAAATCAAAAGTGAAATAAATTGATTAGTTGAAAGGAGGTTCAACCATGGCAGAAAAATATAGTAGAACTAGTTATAAGAGAAAAAGAAATGCAGAGAATAGAGAAACTAGACCATCAGCAAAGCTTTCTTATGCCAGAGTGTCTGTCCAGAAGGCATGTTTCGTGTTAGATGCGATCAGAGGAAAAGATGTGCAGACCGCGTTAGGTATCCTGGCATACAGCCCAAGATATGCTTCCAGCATTATCAAGAAGCTTTTGGAATCAGCAATTGCCAATGCAGAGAACAACAATGGTATGAGCGCTGACAACCTTTATATTGCAGAATGCTATGCAAATAAAGGACCTACAATGAAGCGAGTGAGACCAAGAGCACAGGGAAGAGCTTACAGGATTGAAAAGAGAATGAGCCACATTACAATCGTGCTTGACGAGAGATAGGAGGAAGAAAATGGGACAGAAAGTTAATCCTCATGGACTGAGAGTCGGCGTTATCAAGGATTGGGATTCAAAATGGTATGCTGATGCTGATTTTGCTGATTATTTAGTAGAAGATTATAATATCAGAAAGTTTTTAAAGAAGAAATTATTTAATGCTGGTATCTCAAAAATTGAGATTGAGAGAGCATCTGACCGTGTGAAGGTTATCGTTTTCACAGCAAAGCCAGGTCTTGTTATCGGTAAGGGTGGCGCAGAGATCGAGATAACCAAGAAGGAGCTGCAGAAGCTTACAGGTAGAAATGTGCTTGTGGATATCAAGGAGATTAAGAAACCAGACAAAGATGCACAGCTTGTAGCAGAGAATATTGCACAGCAGCTTGAGAGTCGTGTATCTTTTAGACGTGCTATGAAGTCTTGCATGGGCAGAACCATGAAGGCAGGTGCACTGGGTATTAAGACGGCTGTTTCTGGGCGCCTTGGTGGAGCAGATATGGCCCGCACAGAGTTTTACAATGAGGGGACAATTCCTCTTCAGACACTGAGAGCAGATATAGATTATGGATTCGCTGAGGCAGATACAACATACGGCAAACTTGGCGTAAAGGTTTGGATCTACAAGGGCGAAGTACTTCCTACAAAGGGAAATAAGGAAGGGAGCGATAAATAATGTTAATGCCAAAGAGAGTAAAGCGTCGTAAACAGTTTCGCGGTACAATGGCTGGTAAAGCTCAGAGAGGTAATACAATTACTTACGGTGAGTATGGTATCGTAGCAACAGAGCCATGTTGGATTAAGTCCAATCAGATTGAAGCAGCCCGTATCGCCATGACACGTTATATCAAGCGTGGTGGTAAGGTATGGATTAAGATATTCCCGGATAAGCCTGTTACAGCAAAGCCTGCTGAGACACGTATGGGTTCGGGAAAAGGAACTCTGGAGTACTGGGTGGCAGTTGTAAAGCCTGGTCGTGTAATGTTTGAGATCAGCGGAGTCGCTGAGGATGTAGCAAAAGAAGCGTTACGTCTTGCAACACACAAGCTTCCTTGTAAGTGTAAGATCGTTTCTAAAGCAGATTTGGAAGGCGGTGCAGTGAATGAAAACTAATAAGTATGTAGAGGATTTAAGGACCAAATCAGCCGCAGAATTATCACAGGAATTAGTTTCTGCAAAAAAGGAACTTTTCAATTTGAGATTTCAGAATGCAACAAATCAGTTGGACAACACAGCTCGGATTAAGGAAGTCAGAAGGAATATCGCAAGGATTCAGACTGTGATTGCTGCAAATCTGAAGAATGCAGAGTAGGAGGAAAATGGTCGTGGAAAGAAATTTGAGAAAAACACGTACAGGCAAGGTTGTGAGCAACAAAATGCAGAAAACGATTGTGGTTGCTGTGGAAGATCATGTTAAGCATCCTCTTTATGGAAAGATCGTTAAGAGAACTTACAAGCTGAAGGCGCATGACGAGAACAATGAGTGCAACATTGGCGATACAGTTAAAGTTATGGAGACAAGACCTTTATCTAAAGATAAGAGATGGAGACTTGTTGAAGTGATCGAAAAAGTAAAATAGATTTTAAGAACAGTGCAATGTGTAACATGGCATAGTTTTGGAAGGAGAATAAGCATGATACAACAGGAAAGCAGACTGAAAGTCGCTGATAATACTGGTGCGAAAGAACTGCTCTGCATCAGGGTTATGGGTGGATCTACAAGAAGATATGCAGGCATTGGTGATGTGATTGTTGCCAGCGTTAAAGATGCAACACCAGGCGGCGTTGTAAAAAAGGGCGATGTAGTGAAAGCTGTAGTTGTACGTACCGTAAAGGGCGCTCGTCGTAAGGACGGTTCTTATATTAGATTTGATGAAAACGCCGCTGTCATCATCAAGGATGATAAGACTCCGAGAGGGACACGTATTTTTGGACCAGTGGCAAGAGAGCTTCGTGAGAAACAGTTTATGAAGATTGTTTCCTTAGCTCCTGAAGTATTATAAGGAGGTGCCGGAATGTTAAAGATAAAGAAGGGCGATACAGTCAAGGTAATCGCCGGCAAGGAAAAAGATAAAGAAGGCAAGGTTTTATCAGTTGACACAAAGAATGGTAAAGTTCTTGTAGAGGGTGTCAACATGGCGACAAAACATACAAAGCCTTCTGCTGCCAACCAGACTGGCGGCATTATCAAGAAAGAAGCTCCTATTGATATTTCAAACGTAATGTATCTCCATAAAGGAAAAGCTACAAGGATTGGCTTTAAGATGGATGGAGATAAGAAAGTACGTTTCGCAAAGACAACAGGCGAAGTGATTGATTAATTCCAGGAAAGGAGGACCAGACTGGTGAGTAGACTGAAAGAGATATATAAAAACGAGATCGTAGATGCTATGGTCAAGAAGTTTGGATATAAGAATGTCATGGAAGTTCCCAAGCTTGACAAGATTGTGGTCAACATGGGTGTCGGTGAGGCGAAGGACAATGCGAAGGCATTGGAGTCCGCTGTGAAGGACATGGAGATCATCACAGGACAGAAGGTTGTTACTACAAAGGCGAAGAAGGCAATTGCTAACTTCAAGATTCGTGAGGGTATGGCAATCGGATGCAAAGTGACACTTCGCGGTGAGAAGATGTATGAGTTCCTGGACCGCCTTGTAAACCTTGCACTGCCTCGTGTACGTGACTTTAGAGGTGTCAATCCCAATGGATTTGATGGCAGAGGAAACTATGCACTTGGCATTAAGGAACAGATTATTTTCCCTGAGATCGAGTATGATAAGGTTGATAAAGTAAGAGGTATGGATATCGTTTTTGTAACAACTGCAAAGAGTGACGAGGAAGCACGTGAGCTGTTAACACAGTTCAACATGCCATTCGCGAAATAATAAGGAGGTAAATTCTCATGGCTAAAACAGCAATGAAAATCAAACAGCAGCGCAAACCGAAGTTTTCCACACAGGAATACAGTCGTTGCAGAATCTGTGGCCGTCCACACGCATACTTAAGAAAGTATGGAATTTGCAGAATATGCTTCCGCGAGTTGGCATACAAGGGTCAGATTCCTGGTGTGAAGAAGGCAAGCTGGTAAAAACGAAGTTTCGTTTATATATAATAAGGAGGAAACTGAAATGACAATGAATGATCCTATTGCAGATATGCTCACAAGAATTCGCAATGCGAACACAGCAAAGCATGATACAGTAGATGTTCCTTCATCAAAGATGAAACTGGCGATTGCACAGATACTTCTGGATGAGGGATATATAAAGGCGTTTGACGTTGTGGAAGATGGTTCGTTCAAGACGATTCATATTACATTAAAGTATGGCGCAGACAAGAATGAGAAGATTATCACAGGCTTAAAGAGAATTTCAAAGCCAGGTCTTCGTATTTATGCGGGTAAAGATGAGTTGCCAAAGGTGCTTGGTGGACTTGGCGTTGCAATTATCTCTACCAATCAAGGCGTAATTACAGACAAGGAGGCAAGACGTCTTCAGGTCGGCGGTGAAGTGCTGGCGTTTATCTGGTAATAACGACGAAAGGATTTCTAAGATAGCAAAAGATGTTGTCAAAGAAAAATAGAGTTTCGCCGAATTAAATTTTAAATAAAATTAGGAGGTACGGGCATGTCACGTATAGGAAGAATGCCAATCGCGATTCCCGCAGGTGTTACTGTGGATATTGCAGAAAATAATAAGGTGACTGTAAAAGGTCCTAAGGGAACACTTGAGAGAGTGCTTCCAGCAGAGATGGAAATCAAAGTTGAGGGCACAGAAATAACAGTTGCAAGACCAAACGATTTAAAGAAGATGAAATCTTTACATGGTCTTACAAGAACTTTGATCAATAATATGGTTGTTGGTGTAACTTCAGGCTATGAGAAGAAACTTGAGGTAAATGGTGTAGGTTACAGAGCAGCTAAAGCAGGAAAGAAATTGACATTGTCTTTGGGATATTCCCATCCGGTTGAGATGATTGACCCTGAGGGTATTGAGACAGTACTTGAAGGTACAAATATCATTATCGTAAAGGGTATTGATAAAGAAAAAGTTGGACAATTCGCGGCTGAAATCAGAGATAAGAGAAGACCTGAGCCTTACAAGGGTAAGGGTATTAAGTATGCTGATGAGACAATCAGACGTAAAGTTGGTAAGACTGGTAAAAAGTAAATAAGGAGGGCGTAAAAAATGGTTAGTAAGAGATCAAGAGCAGAACTGCGTGCAAAGAAACACATGAGAATACGTAACCGTTTAAGCGGTACATCAGAAAGACCGCGTCTGGCAGTATTCAGAAGCAATAATCATATGTATGCTCAAATTATTGACGATACCGTTGGAAACACATTAGTGGCAGCTTCTACAGTGGAGAAAGAGGTAAAGGCTGAACTGAAAAAGACCAATGACGTTGAGGCAGCAGCATATTTAGGTAAGGTAATTGCAAAGAGAGCAATGGATAAGGGTATCACAGAAGTAGTTTTTGATAGAGGCGGCTTTTTATACCATGGAAAAATTGCAGCTTTGGCTGAGGCAGCAAGAGAAGCTGGCTTAGTATTCTAGGAAGGGAGAAAATCACATGAAACGTACAATCATTGATGCTAGTCAGCTTGAATTAACAGATAAGGTTGTAACAATTAAGCGCGTAACCAAAACTGTTAAGGGTGGACGTAACATGCGGTTTACCGCCCTGGTAGTCGTAGGTGACGGCAATGGTCACGTAGGCGCCGGACTTGGTAAGGCCGTAGAAATCCCTGAGGCGATTCGCAAGGGAAAGGAAGACGCGATCAAGAAGTTGATCACGGTTGCCATGGATGAGAACAACTCCATTACACATGATTTCATTGGTAACTACGGCTCCTCAAGTGTTTTGTTAAAGAGAGCTCCTGAAGGTACAGGTATCATCGCGGGTGGTCCTGCGCGTGTCGTATGTGAGCTTGCAGGTATTAAGAATATCCGTACAAAGTCTTTGGGTTCTAATAATAAGCAGAACGTAGTACTTTCTACCATTGCTGGTCTTTCACAGTTAAAGACACCAGAACAAGTGGCTGCAAATCGTGGTAAATCTGTCGACGAGATTATGGCTTAAGGGAAGCGCTGACAAATTTGTGCCAACGCCTTAATTTGTGGTTGTTGGCAGTATGGAGGTTTTGAAGATGGCAAAGACATTAAAAGTTACTTTAATCAAATCAACAATCGGTGCTGTACCTAAGAATAAAGCGACTGTTGAAGCAATGGGACTTACAAAGCTTCATAAGACAGTAGAGCTTCCTGACAATGCAGCAACCAGAGGTATGATCCGCAAAGTAAATCATTTAGTTAAAGTTGAAGAAGCATAGATAAGGGAGGTGTCAAAAAATGAGTTTAGAATTATCTAATTTAAGACCTGCCGAAGGCTCTAAGCATAGTAATAATTTTAGGAGAGGCCGTGGACACGGTTCAGGAAATGGCAAGACAGCCGGCAAAGGCCACAAGGGACAAAAAGCTCGTTCTGGAGCGCCAAGACCAGGTTTTGAAGGTGGTCAGATGCCATTGTATAGACGGATTCCTAAGAGAGGTTTCCACAATAGGAATACAAAGGAAATCGTTGCGATCAACCTTGAAGTATTAGAGAGATTTGAGGATGGAGCTACCGTATCAGTAGACACATTAATCGAGACTGGAATCGTAAAAAATCCTAAAGATGGAGTAAAGATTTTAGGTAGAGGAGAATTAACCAAGAAGCTCAATGTTCAGGTAAATGCATACAGTGCATCTGCAAAAGAAAAGATTGAGGCGCTTGGTGGAACAGCAGAGGTGATTTAATGTTTTCTACATTAAAGAATGCGTTTAAGATCAAAGAGATTAGAGGAAAACTGGTATTTACCTTTTTGATGCTAGTGGTGATTCGTTTTGGTTCTCAGCTTCCTATACCAGGTGTAAATAGAGATTATTTTGCATCTTGGTTTGAGGCGCAGACGGGCGGTGCATTTAACTTTTTTGATGCGTTTACAGGTGGTTCTTTTTCAAGAATGTCTGTGTTTGCACTGAATATTACACCGTATATCACTTCTTCCATCATTATGCAGCTTCTCACAATAGCGATTCCAAAGCTTGAGGAAATGCAAAAGGATGGTGAAGATGGAAGAAAGAAGATTGCTTCCATCACACGATATGTTACTGTGGGACTCGCTTTGATCGAGAGCGCTGCGATGGCGATCGGATTTGGAAATCAGGGATTGCTTCAGAAGTTTGGACCGTTGGAAGTCATTACTGTGATTGCAGTATTGACGGCAGGTAGTGCATTCCTGATGTGGATTGGAGAACGCATCACAGAGAAAGGTGTTGGTAATGGTATCTCAATTGTACTTGTTATCAATATTATCTCTCGTCTGCCGGATGATTTCGCAAAACTGTATGAGCAGTTCTGCAAGGGCAAATCAATTCCACTTGCAGTTGTTGCAGGGGTAATTATTCTTGCGATTATTTTGGCGATGACAGTGTTTGTTGTTATTCTCAACAGTGCAATGCGCAAGATTCCTGTACAATATGCCAAGAAAATTCAGGGAAATAAAATGGTTGGAGGTCAAATGACATTCCTTCCTTTAAAGGTAAATACAGCGGGCGTTATACCAATTATTTTTGCATCTTCTCTGATGCAGACTCCAATTATTGTTTCAACATTGGTTGGGTATAATGGCAATGGCGTATGGAGGCAGATTTTAAATGGTCTGAATCAGGATTATTGGTGTAATCCTTCCCAGCTAGTCTATTCGATTGGTCTTGTAGTGTATATCGTGTTAACCGTATTTTTTGCTTATTTCTACACATCATTAACGTTTAATCCTTTGGAGATTGCAAACAACATGAAGAAACAGGGCGGATTTATACCAGGCATTAGACCAGGTAAGCCGACCAGTGATTATTTGAACAAGGTACTCAATGCAATTATATTCATTGGTGCTATTGGACTTGTGATTGTGGCAGTTGTGCCATTCTTCTTTAACGGTGTATTCAACGCATCTGTTTCTTTTGGTGGAACAAGCTTAATTATTATTGTAAGTGTTGTGCTCGAAACTGTGAAGCAGATTGAATCGCAAATGCTTGTGCGCAATTATAAAGGTTTTTTGAACGATTGATAATAGATAAAGCAGGTAGTCAGGACGATCCGATAGAAGCAAAGCGTGTGCTTTGCTTCTATCCATTATGGAATAGCTTGAGTTGAGTTTATCCTGTTTGTAATATGGTAAATTGAATTGAAGCTATGAAATATAGCAGTGTAGTGGCATATACTGTATTGTGTAGTGTAGTAATTTCAGCAATATTTTAAAGGAGGAAAACAGGATGAAAATTATTATGTTAGGTGCACCAGGAGCAGGAAAAGGGACACAGGCAAAGATGATCGCAGAGAAATTTACAATTCCCCATATTTCCACAGGAGATATTTTCCGCGCAAATATCAAGAATGGCACAGAACTTGGTATGGAAGCAAAGAAGTATATGGATCAAGGATTATTGGTGCCAGATGAGCTTACTGTGAAGATACTTCTTGACAGAGTAGCGCAGGACGACTGCAAAAATGGATATGTATTGGATGGCTTTCCCAGAACAATTCCGCAGGCAGAAGTTCTTGACAAGGCGCTTACAGAACTTGGGGATAAGATTGATTATGCGGTTAATGTTGATGTACCTGACGAGAATATTATCAATAGAATGTCAGGAAGGCGTGCTTGTGTGAATTGTGGTGCAACTTATCACATTGTTCATATCCCATCCAAGAAAGAAGGCATTTGTGATACTTGTGGCTCAGAATTGATATTGAGAGATGATGATAAACCGGAGACAGTTAAGAATCGTCTTGATGTATATCATAAACAAACACAACCATTGATTGACTTCTATGAGGCAAAAGGGGTATTGAAATCTGTAGATGGCACAGTAGATATGAAGGAAGTATTTGAGGCGATTGTCAATATATTGTCTTAATCAAAAGTATGGTGCGGGGGAATAAGAAAAATGGCTGTTACAATAAAGTCACAGCGTGAGATTAGTCTGATGCGGGAATCGTGCAGACTTTTAGCGAAGGTGCACGAGGAACTTGAGCAGGCAATCGAACCTGGGATATCCACACTTTACATTGACCAACTTGGTGAAAAACTGATTCGGGATATGGGATGCATTCCTAATTTCCTGCATTATAATGGATATCCAGCATCTATCTGTGTGTCAGTCAATGACGAGGTGGTGCATGGGATTCCCAGAGCAGACAGGATTCTGCAGGAAGGTGATATTGTAAGCCTTGACTGTGGACTTATTTATAAGGGTTATCATTCTGATGCTGCCAGGACGCATGGTGTGGGCCGGATTAGTCCAGAAGCACAAAAACTGATAGACGAGACGAAGAAATCATTTTTTGAGGGAGTAAAGAGAGCTACAGCAGGGAATTACCTCCATGATATATCGAATACAATTGACAGTTATGTATCAAAGTTTGGGTATGGCATCGTTCGGGATTTGGTGGGACATGGAATTGGAACTTCTCTTCACGAGGAGCCAGAGGTGCCAAACTTCAGACAGAAAAAGAGAGGGATAAAACTTCGGGCTGGTATGACGCTTGCGATAGAACCTATGATCAATATGGGCTGCGGTGATGTCGAATGGTTGGATGATAACTGGACAGTCGTTACAGAGGATGGGTCACTGTCCGCACATTATGAGAATACGATTCTGATAACTGATGGTGAACCGGAGATTCTGACACTCTTATAGAAAATAGAAAAGGAAAAAGACAAATTATAGGAGAGAGAAAAATGACAGGTTTTCTGGCATACTCGCTGGCAGGACATGATAAGGAGGCTCTGTATCTTATCATTGAGGAAACAAAGGATTTTGTGTATGTTGTAGACGGAGCAGTGCGAACACTCGACAGACCAAAGAAAAAAAATAAAAAACATATACAGATCATAAAAAAGAACCGAAGGATTGATATCTCGTCTGTGACAAACGAGGAAATAAAGCATATAATCAAGTTATATAGAGACATTAAGGAGGTATAATAATGTCAAAGTCCGATGTGATCGAAATCGAAGGAACCGTAGTTGAAAAGCTCCCCAATACAATGTTTCATGTGGAGTTGGAAAATGGCCATAGGGTGCTCGCCCACATCAGCGGAAAGCTGAGACAGAATTTTATCCGCATCCTTCCGGGTGATAAAGTAACATTAGAGTTATCCCCATACGATTTGTCTAAAGGACGAATTATATGGAGAGACAAATAAACTATTTTATAAAAATATTTTTAGGATAGGGCTTGCATTTGCCCAAGCTGCATGATATAATGTAAAACGGTCTTTTTGAAAGGAGGGTTTAACATGAAAGTTAGATCATCAGTAAAACCTATTTGCGAGAAATGCAAAGTTATCAAGAGAAAAGGAAAGATCAGAATTATCTGTGAAAATCCGAAACACAAGCAGAGACAAGGTTAAGGAAAATCCTTTTGAATCTGTAACAAAGAGCGGCTGAGGTATGTATTCTAAACCGTCAATCAGAATACATACTATAAATATATAACGGACATTTAGTCTGTTGTGTGTTTACTTCTTGATACCGAGAAAAGTTTCGCGAAAAAAGCTTTGACAAAGTGTCGAAGTGGCAGAAAAAAATAAGACATTCTGCCCCGAGTAGTATCGGACAAACTGGATAGATATCCGGTCGGGCAATCTGCCCCAATCAATTAGTTTACTATTAACTGTGACAGGATAATTTCAAAATCTTATCACAAGGCAAAATGGAGGAATTTTAACATGGCTCGTATTGCTGGTGTTGACTTACCAAGAGAAAAACGTGTAGAGATTGGATTGACTTATATCTACGGTATTGGTAGAGTAAGTGCAAACAAGATCCTTGAGAAGGCAGGTGTTAATCCTGATATCCGTGTTCGGGATCTGACTGATGATGATGTTAAGAAAATTAGCGTGATCATTGACGAGGAGTATATGGTGGAAGGTGATCTCAGACGTGAGATTGCTTTGAATATCAAAAGATTACAGGAAATTGGATGCTATCGTGGTATCCGTCATAGAAAAGGACTTCCTGTTCGTGGTCAGAAGACAAAGACAAATGCTAGAACAAGAAAAGGTCCTAAGAGAACAGTGGCAAATAAGAAGAAATAAGGTTTGAGAGGTTCATTTTTTGAACAGTAGCAAATAAGAAGAAATAGTCTCAGCTTGCGATGAGACATTGCGAACAATAAGTTGAAATGAGAAAGTAGGTTAGTTTAGTATGGCTAAAAAAGTTACCAAAAAAGTGACAAAAAAGCGCGTAAAGAAAAACGTTGAACGAGGACAGGCACATATCCAGTCATCATTTAACAATACAATTGTTACATTGACAGATAATGATGGAAATGCTCTTTCATGGGCAAGTGCAGGTGGTCTGGGATTTAGAGGTTCAAAGAAATCTACTCCATATGCTGCTCAGATGGCAGCCGAGACAGCTACAAAAGCTGCTTTGGTACATGGCTTGAAGTCTGTTGATGTTATGGTAAAGGGGCCTGGTTCTGGTAGAGAAGCTGCAATTCGTGCACTTCAGGCGTGTGGTCTTGAAGTGACTAGCATCAAAGATGTGACGCCAGTTCCACATAATGGATGCCGCCCACCAAAGCGCCGCAGAGTATAATGTGAGGAGGATAAAAACATGGCAGTAAACAGAGTTCCTGTACTTAAAAGATGCAGATCTCTTGATTTGGATCCTGTATTTTTAGGATATGGTAAAAAATCAAAAAGAAAGTCTCCAAGAGCCGGAAAGAAAATGAGCGAGTATGGGTTGCAGTTGAGAGAGAAGCAGAAAGCAAAGTTCATTTACGGTGTGCTTGAGAAACCTTTCCGTAATTATTATGAGAAAGCTGATAGAATGAAGGGAATGACTGGTGAAAACCTAATGGTTCTTCTTGAGAGAAGACTTGACAATGTTGTCTTTCGTATGGGATTTGCCAGAACAAGGAGAGAAGCCAGACAAGTTGTTGGTCATAAGCATGTGTTGGTAAATGGAAAGTGCGTCAATATTCCTTCTTATCTGATTAGCACAGGTGATGTAATCGAGATTAGAGAGAAATCCAGAAGCTTACAGAGATATAAGGATATTGCAGAGTCAACAAACGGCAGACTGGCTCCAGAATGGATGGATGTTGATCAGGAAAATTTTAAGGGTACGATTAAAGAGCTTCCTTCTAGAGAAGTGATTGATGTTCCTGTAGATGAGATGCTTATCGTCGAGTTATATTCTAAGTAATTTTATCGGAAGAATAAGCAGGAAATAAGAATTTGACAGTAGGAAGTGCGCATATGTGTACTTTCTATTGTTGCACTTATAAATACAGTAGCAATTTTGCAAGGGGAAATTTGCGAGAAAGTTACTTTTCACATCCATTTAGTAAGGAGGGTATTTACAGTGTTGGCATTTGATTTTGACAGTCCAAATATTGAAGTGGCGGAAATCTCTGAAGACAAAAGATACGGTAAATTTATCGTGGAACCTTTGGAGAGAGGATACGGAATTACACTGGGCAATTCTCTCAGGAGGATTATGCTTGCTTCCCTACCCGGTGCAGCGGTGAGTCAGGTTAAAATTGATGGTGTTCTGCATGAGTTCAGTTCGATTCCTGGAGTCAAGGAAGATGTGACTGAGATTGTTATGAACCTAAAAAGTCTGGCGATCAAAAATAACTGTGAAACGGATGAAGTAAAAAAGGCAATTATTGATTTTGAGGGTGAAGGTGTTATCAGAGCGTCTGATATTCAAGTGGATCAGGACATTGAAATTATGAATCCGGATCAGGTTATTGCGACTTTGAATGGCGGTAAAGATAGCAAACTTTACATGGAAATATTGATTACAAAGGGTAGAGGCTATATCAGTGCGGACAAAAACAAAAGTGAGGATCTGCCAATCGGTGTGATAGCAGTGGATTCTATTTATACCCCTGTAGAACGAGTAAATGTCACTGTGGAGAATACCCGTGTCGGTCAAATTACAGATTACGATAAATTGTCTTTAGATGTTTATACAGATGCGACACTGGCTCCTGATGAGGCAGTCAGTCTGGCAGCTAAGGTATTGAGTGAACATTTGAAGCTTTTCATCAATCTTTCTGAAAATGCAAAGAATGCAGAAGTTATGATTGAGAAAGAGGATGATGAAAAGGAAAAGGTACTCGAGATGAGCATTGACGAGTTAGAGTTATCTGTTCGTTCATACAACTGCCTGAAACGAGCAGGCATCAATACTGTCGAGGAGTTGACGAATCGCACATCAGAAGATATGATGAAGGTTCGCAATTTGGGGCGCAAGTCGTTAGACGAGGTATTGGCAAAATTAAAAGAGTTAGGCTTACAACTCAATCCGATAGAAGATTGAACAAGATAGCGATTCGGATAAAAATGTAAGTTGAATCCTATGCAGATGCGGTAATTCCAAAGAGTTCGCATTTGTACTCAAAGATGGAATTTATTCATTAACATTTGATAAGTAAGTCCAAAGGGCGTTGTCATTTGTTCCACCAAGGAGGGTAGCCTACATAACAGTTTTTTGGCTGATAGATGGTAGGTGATATGTCCTCACAATGAAAGGAGCCTAATATGGCAGGTTATAGAAAACTCGGAAGAACATCAGATCAGAGAAAGGCCTTATTAAGAGGGCAGGTTACAGCTTTGATTGCCAGCAAAGAAGGTAGAATCATCACAACAGAAGCAAGAGCGAAGGAAGTTCAGAAGATTGTAGAGGGATTGATTGCACTGGCAGTAAAAGAAAAAGATAACTTTGAGATGGTTAAAGTTACTGCGAAGGTTGCCAGAAAAGATAAAGATGGCAAGCGTGTAAAAGAAGAAAAGAACGGTAAGAGAGTTACTGTTTATGATGAAGTTGAGAAGGAAATTAAGAAGGATTTGCCATCAAGACTTCATGCTAGAAGACAGATACTCAAGGTATTATACACCGTGAAGGAAGTTCCTACGAAGAATGCTGGCAAGAAAAGAAACACAAAGGAACTTGATCTTGTGGCAAAATTATTTGATGAGGTTGCACCAAAGTATGTTGGACGTAAAGGTGGATATACAAGAATCATCAAGATCGGACAGCGTAAGGGCGATGGAGCTATGCAGGTAGTACTTGAGTTTGTATAAAAGAAAATTGAATTTTTGGCGCTCCCATGTTTTGGGAGCGTTTTTGGCATAATTTATCACAAAAATGGTAATCATTCAGAAGTATAGGAACTGAAATTATATTGACAGTTAAAAAAGCGACTGTCAAGTATAATGGGATATGCTATGAAATACACCTATATTTCTGAATGGCTATCTGCCATATACAGTAGTGTGCATACAGGAATTGTAGTGGGTGTGAGAGGAATATAACGGTTATGGATAAATATGGAAATATGACAAGAAAAGAGGCGTGTTATTATCTGGGAATTGGTGAAAATGCTTCCGAGGAACAGATTAAAAGAGCATATCGGTACAAAGCCAAACTATATCATCCAGATATGAACCCAGATACAGATACCAAAGACTATTATATTAAAGTACAAAAGGCATATGAATATTTATTAAATCATCCGAACAATACCCCATTGACAAGAACGACTACGGCTGCCAATTCAGGTTATAATCCTTTTGGTAGTGCTGGAGATAAGACGATATATAATACAAATAGTTGGCAATATAACAATTTGTATTTTACGGGAACAATGGGAGCAGCTCAGGCAAATAAAACCCCAATAAATGCCAGACCAGCTAAAGTTTATGCAAGTACGGCTGCGGCAAAAGCTAGCTACAAAAGACAGAAAGAAAAAGAGAAAGACAGAGAAAAAATCCAAAAATGGGAAGAAGAATATAAGAATACCAAAAAGCGTCAACAGCAGATGCAATTTTATGGAAAAGAATATACAGATCAGATGACAGGGACTTCTAAGAGTACAGAGGAAGAAATTCTTGAGAAGATACGTGCAATCTGGTTGGCGGAGACAATCAAACGCCAGATTGCATTGGATAAGGAGCACAAGGAAGTATTGCAGCGCAGGAAATTGCATCAGGCATTTATGCAACAGCAGATGCAGGAAGATGAACGGAAAAAATAGTCCAAAGTTAGATAGGATATAGACGGAGAATGTTTAAATTTTGCACAGGAAAAACGCAAAAGACAGCGTGCTAGAGGTGGTATGGGGGAATTAACATGGGTTTAATCAAAGTCAAGGATTTGATATATGAATATATACGACGTGACGAGGAAGGCAATGTGGAAGGAATAACCACAGCGGTGGATGATGTAAACCTTGATATAAAGCAGGGGGATTTTGTGGCTGTGTTAGGACATAATGGCTCTGGTAAGTCAACGTTAGCAAAGCATTTAAATGCAATTCTGTATCCTACAGAGGGAACAGTCTGGGTAGATGGAAAGGATACAAAGGATGAGGCGCATGTGTGGGATATCCGACAGACAGCAGGAATGGTTTTTCAGAATCCAGATAATCAAATCATTGGTCAGATTGTCGAGGAAGATGTAGGATTTGGCCCTGAGAATATGGGCGTGCCCACAAAAGAGATTTGGGAGCGCGTGGAGGAGAGTCTTAAGGCTGTGGGAATGTATTCGTTTCGTAAATTTTCACCCAATAAACTTTCCGGCGGACAGAAACAAAGAGTTTCCATAGCAGGTGTGATTGCTATGCATCCAAAATGTATTGTGCTTGATGAGCCCACAGCAATGTTAGATCCAATGGGGCGCAAGGAAGTTATTCGTGCAGTTCGCGCATTGAATGATGTAGAACAGATCACTGTGATTTTGATTACACATTATATGGAAGAAGTGATTTATGCGGATAGGGTTTATGTAATGGATAAAGGCAAAGTTACACTTCAGGGAACGCCGCGAGAAGTATTCTCTGAAGTGGAGCGATTAAAGGAGCTTCGTCTTGATGTACCACAGGTAACATTACTTGCGCATGAGCTTGCAAAAGAAGGATTTCCAATGCCAAAAGGAGTGCTTACGAAACAGGAATTTAGGGAGGCACTTGAACGATATATAACAGAAGGGGCGAACGAATATGCCAATTATTTTGGATAAAGTGAGTCATATTTATGGAGAAGATACCGCTATGGCGGTAAAAGCGTTAGATAACATTAGTCTTGTGATACCAGATGGGCAATTTATCGGTTTGATTGGTCATACAGGTTCTGGCAAATCGACGCTGGTTCAACATCTGAATGGATTGATGCGTGCAACTTCAGGAAATATATATTTTAACGGGCAAGATATTGACGAAAGTGATTTTGATAAAAAAATGTTGCGCAGTAAGGTTGGCCTTGTCTTTCAATATCCAGAACATCAACTTTTTGAGACAGATGTATTTTCTGATGTGTGTTTTGGTCCGAAAAATCTTGGATTATCAAAAAAAGAGATAGAATTGCGCGCATATGAGGCACTAAAATTGGTAGGACTTGAGGACGAATATTTTTATCAATCTCCTTTTGACTTATCGGGTGGGCAAAAAAGGCGTGTGGCAATTGCAGGTGTTCTTGCCATGAAGCCAGATATTTTGGTACTCGATGAACCAACTGCTGGATTAGACCCCAAAGGACGCGATGAAATTCTTGATCAGATTTTAAAACTCAAAGTGGAAACAGGGATTACGGTTCTTTTGGTATCACATAGTATGGATGATGTGGCAAAATATGTTGACCGAATCATTGTGATGAATCGGGGAAGTGTTTTATATGATGATATTCCCAAGGAAGTTTTTAAACATTATCAAGAATTAGAGGCAATTGGCCTTGCAGCGCCTCAGGTGACATATATTATGAAAGAATTGCGCGATCACGGTTATAATGTCAGTGATGAGATTACAACAATTGATGAAGCAAAGAGGGAGATAAAAAACTATTTTACAGAACTTGCAGCAATGCAAAGAGAGAGATAGGTGGCAGGTTATGCTGAGGGATATCACATTAGGACAATATTATCAAGCTGATTCCGTGATACATAGACTGGACCCAAGGGTGAAGCTGGGAACAACAGTTTTATTTATTATCTCGTTGTTTCTTTTCTATGGATTCTGGGGATATTTGGTAGCGGCTTTGTTTCTTGCATTTGTGATTAAACTATCAAAGGTACCTTTTCGGTTTATGATTAAAGGAATGAAGTCGATTGTATTTTTGTTGTCCATCACAATTCTTTTTAACTTGTTTTTAACACCAGGTGAACCACTTGTGCAGATTTGGATCTTTCGGATTACGAAAGAAGGTGCGCGTCTTGCCCTACTTTTGGCGATTCGGCTTGCATTTTTAATTATTGGTTCGTCGGTGATGACTCTTACTACCACGCCAAATCAATTGACAGATGGCTTGGAAAAGATGCTAAAACCCTTAAATAAAGTAAAAGTTCCAGTGCATGAAATTGCGATGATGATGTCAATTGCGCTTCGTTTTATACCTATTTTAATGGAGGAGACAGATAAAATTATGAAAGCGCAACTTGCAAGGTGCGCAGACTTTGAAAGCGGAAATTTGATAAAAAAGGCAAAGAGTTTAGTGCCGCTTTTGGTGCCACTTTTTATATCTGCATTTCGTCGTGCGAACGACTTGGCAATGGCGATGGAGGCACGCTGTTATAGAGGAGGAGAATACCGCACGAAGATGAAGCCACTACATTATCAGAAAAGAGATTATATTGCCTATGGAATTGTGGTTTGTTATCTTGTTGCAGGAATCGCGGCTGGAAGACTCATACCCATGTTATTGAATAATATTGTTATCTAAATTATATTTATATTTTCTCTGTATAAAATCCTATAAAAGAAATAAGCTGCTGTACAATGTTTCGCAGATAATAATACCAATAATACAGGATATTTTTCAATAGTGTATAATAAAAAGTAGGTGTATCAGGTTACAGTGAGGCTTTTTTGCCAAAGATACAATAGCAAGAGGAGACAAAATGTTATGAAACGTGTAATGTTAACTGTGGCCTATGATGGCACAAATTATCATGGATGGCAGATTCAGCCGAATGTGGTGACAGTTGAATCTGTGCTCAATGAAACATTGAGTGCTCTTTTGCAAGAGGAAATCAAGGTGATTGGTGCGTCAAGAACGGACACAGGAGTGCATGCATTGGGAAATATTGCAGTGTTTGACACACAGGCAAGAATGCCTGCTGAAAAAATTTCATATGCATTAAATCAAAGACTTCCGCAGGATATCTGCATTCAGGCGTCGAAGGAGGTATCACAGAATTTTCATCCTAGACGACACAACAGCAAAAAAACCTATGCATATAAGATATGGAACAGCGCATTTCCAATGCCAATATACAGGCTATATTCGCATTTTACTTATGTGCCGCTTGATGTGGATGCAATGCAGAGAGCAGCAAATTATTTGGTGGGAGAGCATGATTTTAAGAGCTTTTGCAGTGTTGCTACGACAGCAGAGACTACGGTGAGGACACTCTATGAGATTGCAGTGGAACGAGCGGGCGAAATGATAACGATTAGAGTCGTTGGTTCAGGCTTTCTGTACAATATGGTTCGAATTATAGCAGGTACATTGATTGAAGTAGGAAAAGGGAGCCTAGTTCCTGAGAGGATAGAAGAAATTCTAAAAGCATGTGATCGCGCAGTGGCTGGACCAACAGCACCAGCATGTGGATTGTCGTTAGTTCAATATGAGTTTTTAGATATTTAAAATTTGTAAGTAGAAACTATTACAATATATAGTGACAATTGCGTTATATTTATAAGTTGTCGGTTTGTATATTTTGATAATTCATTTCGGTTAGTTCTGACTATTTATTTCCTGTCATCTTAAAGGAATATAAACTCTGGCGCGGGTGTGAATTATAACGAATTGCTATATATAATGAATAATTTGGCAATTTAGGTATTGACACGCTAAGAAGCGTATAATATAATAATTCAATGTGGCGACATGCGATAGTACAATATCAAAGCCCCGATATTTGCAGAGATGTCAGCCAAGGTATCTAGGTGACTTGTGATTCTGGAAGATGTAGCCGGACATTCTGCATCAAAGGTTTCAGACAAGAATAACCATCAAAGGAGAGCCGACAGGCTAAATATATGGAGGAAACATCATGAAAACGTTTATGGCTAGCCCAGCTACAATTGATAGAAAATGGTATGTAGTAGACGCTACAGGTATGACATTAGGACGCTTGGCAACAGAAGTTGCAAGTGTATTAAGAGGAAAGAAAAAGCCAATTTTCACTCCTCATATCGATACAGGTGATTATGTGATTGTCATCAATGCTGAGAAAGTTGCGGTGACAGGAAAGAAATTAGACCAGAAAATATATTATCATCATTCTGACTATGTTGGAGGTATGAAGTCAACAACATTGAGAGAGAAATTGAATAAGAAACCACAAGATGTGATTGAGCATGCAGTGAGAGGGATGCTTCCGAAGGGACCTTTGGGACGCCAGATGTATAAGAAACTCTTTGTATATGCAGGACCTGAGCATAAACATGCAGCTCAGAAGCCCGAGACATTGACATTTTAATCAGTGTGATGAATAAAGGAGGAAATTAAAATGGCAAAGGCAGCAAATGCTTCAAGATATTATGGAACAGGTAGAAGAAAGAAATCAATCGCCAGAGTATATCTGACACCGGGAAATGGTAATATCACAATCAACAAAAGAGGGATTGATGATTATTTTGGTCTGGAGACATTAAAGGTTATTGTTCGTCAACCTTTGACAGCAACTGACACTGTTGAGAAGTTTGACGTGCTTGTAAATGTAAAAGGCGGTGGCTATACAGGACAGGCAGGTGCAATTAGACATGGCATTTCAAGAGCTTTATTGCAGGCAGACGCTGATTATAGACCAGTGCTTAAAAAGGAAGGCTTCCTGACACGTGATCCTCGTATGAAAGAGAGAAAGAAGTACGGTCTCAAGGCAGCACGTCGCGCACCACAGTTTTCAAAGAGATAATTTTACTACAATTTCAAAAAGAGTTAAAAACCTCTGGAAGTCTAGTATTTCCAGAGGTTTTTTATGCACGCGGACGCGGAGAGGAAATAAGCAGCAAATGCTACCCGCGTCCGGCGCGCGAGTAGGGGAAGATAAGTCTTCCTTGCGCGATTGCACAAATCCATGCACACAGATGCGGAGAGGAACGATGCAGCGAAAAGCTAGACAGCGCCAAAAAGCCAATTTTGTGGCATTTTGTGTACACTAAATGTTGCAATTTGCACCAAATCATTTTAAAGAAGTATGAATTTGGGTTTGGGTGTGAATTATAACTTTGGAAGAAAGATAATCTACAAAAAGTGAATGTTCTGGTTGTTATTTTAGATGTTTGCAAGTATAATAAATTTGTTGTTAGCGATTGTCCTTTTGCGGGCATAGGAAAGAGGATTGAAAATGAGTAATTTATATATTGCTCCATTTGTAAAGTGGGCTGGTGGAAAGCGTCAGTTACTTCCGCAGATAAAGGAGAGAATGCCTGAAAAGTATAATAATTATTATGAGCCATTTGTGGGAGGCGGTGCAGTAATATTTGAGCTGTTGCCTGCAAATGCTTTGATTAATGATATTAACAAGGCGTTGATAAATGCGTATAGACAGATATGTAATACACCGGAAGCATTTTTAAAGGCTGTAAATAAGCTTGACAAGGAAATGTGGGAAGATGGAAAGAAATATTATTATTCGCTTAGGGACCATTATAATGATAAGTTGATGAAAGCAGAGTATGATGTGGAGTTGGCGGCATTATTTGTATTTATTAATAAGCATTGTTTTAATGGTTTATATCGTGTAAATGGAAAGGGACTTTTCAATGTTCCTTACAACAATAGTCGTATTGTATCTGCTGATGAAAAGGCAATTATGGAGATTTCAAAATATCTGCAAGGCGTAATGATAATGGATGGTGATTTTGAAGCTGCTTGCAAGGACGCGAAAAAAGGTGATTTTGTATTTATAGACAGTCCATATGCACCGTTAAATCCAGCTTCTTTTGAATCATATACAAAGGAAGGATTTGACATAGAAAGTCATCAACGTCTGGCTAGTCTTTTTCACGAATTAACAGATAGAGGTTGTTATTGTATGCTCACAAATCATAATACTGCGTTAATAAATGAGCTATATGGTGATAAGAATTATAAAATGGATGTTGTGAGTGTAAAACGCATGATCAATTCAGATGCATCTAATAGAGTGGGGGAAGAAATCATTATATGCAATTATTAAAGAGGTCGTTTTAATGGAGAATATATTTACAAAGAAAATGCCATTATATTTTAGGACAGAAGAAGCGCAGTTGATACAGGGAGATTCCTTTAAAATGCTAACCAAAATAAAACCAGAATCTGTTGATATGATATTTGCAGACCCGCCTTATTTTCTAAGCAATAATGGAATTACCTGCCACAGTGGGAAAATGGTTTCAGTAAATAAAGGTTCTTGGGATAAGCTTTCAGAAAGTGGAACCAGCATTGAGGAAAAACATAGGTTTAATAGAAAATGGATTAAGTTATGTAGAAAAGCACTAAGGTTGAATGGCACGATTTGGATATCAGGAACATTACACAATATATATTCGATTGGTATGGCATTGGAGCAGGAAGGGTTTAAGATAATTAATAATATAACGTGGCAGAAAACGAATCCACCGCCAAACTTAGGATGTCGATGCTTCACACATTCTATAGAAACCATTTTATGGGCAAAGAAGAATGAAAGGAAGTCACGGCATTTTTTTGATTATCAGAAGATGAGAGAAATAAATGGCGGCAAACAAATGAAAGATGTATGGACAGGCTCATTGACAAAACTTTCGGAGAAAGCAGAAGGCGGTCATCCAACACAAAAGCCAGAATATTTGTTAGAGAAAATTATATTGGCATCTACGAAGGAAGGACAAACTATTTTGGATCCGTTTTGCGGTTCTGGAACTACTGGAGTAGTGGCTGTGCGATATGGACGAAAATTTATTGGGATAGATGTAAATGAAGAATACTTGGAGATGTCCAAGAAAAGATTGGAGAAGATAACAGATGATAAAAAGGGATTTTGATGAATGGTTACGTAAATTTAGACCAAGTATATCAAGTTATGATTACTATATTGACTTTAAAAAGGTTGTTAAGAATGTTGAAGAAATCAAGGTGGAATTGAATATTTTAAATTCTTTGATTGGTTCAAAAAGTATTGAGGAAGATTTTGAAAAAATTGTGACAAAGTATCCAGATACTTTGTGCTGTGTACCGCTTCTTCTTGCAGTAAGGGGATATGAAATCTACGCGCAGGATGAAGATGGGGCGTTTCTGTATGATTTTAGACAGATGAATTATAAGGCAGAACAATATAAAGTATTTATGCGAAAAACAGGGTTGTTTGATATGCTTGCAAATCATTTGGTAAATAACCTTGTAGATTATGCTTTGGGCATCGAGACTGGACTTGATTCCAATGGGCGTAAGAATCGCGGAGGTCATCAGATGGAAGATCTCGTTGAGAAGTACATTGTGGCAGCAGGATTTAAAAAGAATGTAAATTACTTTAAAGAAATATATCTCAAAGAAATTGAAGAAACATGGAGCATTGATTTGTCGGCACTTTCTAATCAGGGAAAAGCTGCCAAAAGATTTGATTTTGTCATTAAGACAGAGAAGATGATATATGGTATTGAAACGAATTTTTATGGCGTTGGCGGTTCAAAATTGAATGAGACCGCGAGAAGTTATAAAATGCTTTCGCAGGAGGCGGATTCCATTGATGGATTTACGTTTGTTTGGTTTACAGATGGAATTGGCTGGAAGGGCGCAAGAGGGAATTTAAGAGAGACCTTTGAAGTGATGGAACATATTTATAGCATAGATGATATGGAACAAAATATTATTGCAAATAGGCTAATATAAGACACTCTATAAGCAAAACGATTAGTTCATTAATTTAAAACAAAGAATAAATATGAAATTATAATAAGTGTTTTATCGTTTTGTTATTTTTTATGCACATGGGTACTCAGGTGAAAGTTGTCAGCAGAAGTTGACGGGCGATTGGTGATGAGTAGGGGAAGATAAAGCTTCCTGATTAAAAAGAGGGCAGATGGGAGTTTGTGTGAGGAGTATATCAATAAATATATTTCTTAAAGTTTTACAGTTGACTTTTGCACTTTAAAGTGTTAAAATTCCATTTAAGATGTTATAAGTACTTTTTAATGGTACAGTTTTTATTCAGCAATATAAAATTGTAACGTAAAAATGATTGTGTGATCAGATATAAAAGTGCGATAGCGTGAAATCAAAGATTTTATATATCCTGATTAGTACGCCCGTAAAAGCGGGC
>CAJUAE010000019.1:0-7693 GCA_910583965.1 uncultured Lachnospiraceae bacterium | reverse complement strand
GATGGGAATTTGCACGATTTATTTGAAACAAGATAGGAGAAGGGGAGCATGAAAGAGATTGTTAGTTTAATGGATTATCGTTCAAGCATTAAAGTGGTGGATGCGACATTGCGAGATGGCGGGCTTGTAAATGAGTTTTATTTTACAGATGAGTTTGTAAGAGCGCTGTACGAATCAAATGTCAAGGCAGGCGTGGACTATATGGAAATGGGATATAAGGCGTCGAAGGAAATGTTTGACCAGAGCAAGTTTGGCAAATGGAAGTTTTGCAATGATGACGATATTAGAGCGATAGTGGGGGACAATGATACCAACTTAAAAATCGCAGTAATGGCAGATGTTGGGAGATGCGATTACAAAAAGGATATTCTTAGTCGTTCAGAAAGTCCAATTGACCTAATTCGTGTGGCAACATATTTAAACACAATTCCAGCGGCAGCAAACATGATTGAGGACGCTAAGAAAAAGGGATATGAAGTGACTTGTAATATTATGGCGATTTCCAATGGACAGGAGAGTGATTTAAGAGTTGCGCTTGACATATTGGGACAGACATCAGCAGATGTATTGTACATTGTTGATAGTTTTGGTTCTCTATATCCAGAGCAAATTGCGCGAATTACAGATACGTATATGGAGTTTGCAGCAAAATATGGTAAACAGCTTGGCATTCATGCGCATAATAATCAACAACTAGCATTTGCAAATACAATTGAAGCGGTTGGTGATGGTGTAGACTGGCTTGATGCCACATATGCAGGAATGGGCAGAGGTGCAGGAAACTGTGCGATGGAGTTGCTATTAGGACTGTTACGCAATCCAAAGTACAATAATTTTTATGTGATACAATTTATTGAAAAGTATATGAATAAACTTAAAGAAGATGGCGTTGTTTGGGGGTTTGATTTGCAGTATATGATGACAGGACTTTTAAATCAGCATCCGCGAGCAGCAATTCAGTTTACCAAGGATAAACGAAAGGATTATGCTGAATTTTATAAGGAAGTCGTCGCACAAGATTAAATGTATAAGTTTTATAGATAGGCCGCAGTTTTCTGCGGTCTTTCTCTTTTAAAAATTGAACTCTTGTGATATGATTAGTAACGGTAAACAAATAATATTAGTGAGAAGATTTGAAGATGTTATCTGTAGGGATTGTATGAAAAAGGAAAAAGGAGAAATTATAGAGGTTATAAGGAAAAAGGCGTTAGTCACTGGAGCATCAAGGGGGATTGGAAAAGCAATTGCCAAAATGCTTGCAGCACAAAAATATGATTTGTATCTGACCTGCCGCAAGAGTAGCAATCAGTTAGAGGTTCTGGGAAAATCATTGCGGCAGCAATATGGAATTAATTGTTTTTGCTATACCTTTCCAATTGCTGACGAGAATAGTGTGATTGAGATGTTTCGTGATATTCCCTATCTGGATGTATTAGTGAACAATGCAGGTATTTCCTATATAGGGCTTTTGACGGATATGACTTATCGCGAATGGCAAGAAGTAATTGATACCAATTTAAATGCGTGCTTTTTGACCTGCCGTTATGCAGTGCCAGAGATGGTGAGACGGCGTCAGGGAAAGATTATAAATATTTCTTCTGTGTGGGGAAATGTCGGTGCGTCGATGGAGGTGGCATACTCCGCCTCAAAAGGAGGTGTCAACGCATTCACACGCGCATTGGCGAAGGAATTGGGACCTAGTTGCATTCAAGTGAATGCGATTGCTTGTGGTGTGATTGACACAGATATGAACAAATGTTTAGATGAAGAAGATATCGAACAGTTGATACAAGAGATACCACTGGATCGATTGGGACAATCAGAAGATGTTGCAGAACTTGTAAAGTTGCTCTGCACAGGAAATGAATATTTAACAGGACAAATTATAACGTTGGACGGAGGTTGGATATAATGGAAAACGAATTGTATGATGTGGTAATTATAGGTGCTGGACCGGCTGGAATGGGAGCAGCAGTTTATGCGGTGAGAGCAGGATTAAAAACAGTAGTGATTGATAGAAGCCCTTTGAGTGGTGGGCAGATTTTAACAACATATGAGGTGGATAACTATCTTGGGTTGCCAAGTTTGAGTGGCGGTGAACTTTCCGATAAGTTTCGGGAACATGCAGATCAGTTGGGCGTAAAATTTATAACTGCAAATGTGCAGGCGATTGAGGAGACAGCAGAACTATCAAAATATCGGATTCATACAGATAAAAGTATACTGCAGTCAAAAACAATTATTCTCGCAACAGGTGCTTCTCATTCTTTGCTTAATGTTACAGGGGAGAAAGAATTTACAGGAATGGGAGTGTCTTACTGTGCTACCTGTGATGGAGCATTTTTTAGAAAACGAACAGTGGCAGTAATTGGCGGTGGGGATGTAGCTGTGGAAGATGCGATTTTTCTGTCAAAAATTTGTCAGAAAGTATATTTGATTCATCGCAGAGACCAACTTCGAGCAGTTGACAGCTTACAGAAGAAATTGTTTTCGCTTGAAAATGTTGCAGTTCTCTGGGATAGTGAAGTTCAAGAAATTACAGGGACTGATAAGGTGACAGGTATAAGTCTTTATCACAAAAAGAGCTGTGAGCAGAGCCAGTTGGATGTCGATGGAGTGTTTATTGCAGTAGGGATTGTGCCGGATACAGAGCTTTGTAAGGAGCTTGTGGAGATGGATGAGAAAGGCTATGTCATTGCAGACGAAACATGTACCACTTCAAAGAAAGGAATTTTTGCGGCAGGAGATATCAGAAAAAAACAAATGCGTCAGATTATTACTGCGGTTGCAGACGGTGCGAATGCAGTGGGATCTGTGCAGAGTTTTCTAAATAAAACTTTTTGCAAATGAAAAAAAGAGGTTGTACAGGCGCAAATGAAAAAAAGTTACAAATTTATATATGAAAAAATATTGGGTTGAAAATAGGAAAAATCTGATTAAAAAAAGAAAAAAATAAAGGAATAATAGGGTATTATGGCGAATTTAGACAAATTATTTGTTTAAAAAATAATATTTTTTTGTACCGAGAATGCATATCTGTGCAAAAGATATCTTGACAATTATGGCGAAATATGTTAATTTATTTCATGGGTGTAACAAATTTGTAATAATTTACACAATCATAAATGAAAAAGAAACTGTCAGGGTTCCATAAGGGTCATAGAAGAACTTTGGCGATAGAGTCCACATAGATAGTTACGATTCACGGCTTAGAAGGTCGTTTATAGTAACAGTTTGGGGCGATATGGAAAGTTTTGCTATGCAAAAATCGTCCCTGTACCTGAATCATGTTCTCATGGAATGTATAGTATATGCGCATTCCTGACCCATGAAAAGTAACCATAGATACATAATTGGAGGAATAATCATGAACAAGTACGGCGTAAAAGCAGCGGCATGTGCCCTTGTTGGAACACTTTCATTATCAGGATACCAGACAACCCTTGAAGCAAAAATCCATGGCTCATCAGATGTACCTGCGGCAGGTGTAGCTGTAGTGATGGATGAAGGCAGCACAATACAGGACCTTCAAGTGGAGGTAGTACAGAATATAGCTTACCTTGAAAGCGCATCAGGTTTGCAACCTAATATTGTATTGGCATCGGAGAAGGCTGGTTTGGCAGAAGCAGTGAATCATATTGTGCAGTCAAATCCAAAGTTTTCGTCAGAGAATGGGCAGGACAGTACAGTAGCGATAGACGGAGAAGTAACAGAACAACAGGACAGTACAGAACAGGAGTCTTTTCTTTCAGAGGAATCTGAGGAGACTTTCGAGCAAGAAACATCTAACACAGAGACTTCAGAACAGGAGACAACAGGGCAGGAAACTTCCGAACAAGAGACAACTAATTTAGAGACAACAGAACAGGAGACTTCTGAGCAGGAGACAACAGAACAGAGTACTTCAGAACAGGAGACAACGGAACAGAGTACTTCTGAACAAGAGACAACAGGGCAGGAAACTTCTGAAGAAGAAACTTCAGAGCAAGAGACAAGTGAGACAGAGGAATCAACAGACCTAGAGGATGATTTTCAGACAAGTGCAGGTTTTTCTGCAACGGATACTTATGATGATGCCGAGATTATCGAGGAGGAGACAGAGACAAAGACAGATGAGCAGGATTTTTCTGGGCTTGTTATTGCGAGAGTGACAAACTACGTTAATGTTAGAAGCCTTCCAAGTGAGGAGGGTGAGATTGTCGGAAAACTTTACGATAAGTCTGTTGGTGAGTTTATTGAGGAAAAAGATGGCTGGTACAAGATTGTTTCTGGAAATTGTACTGGATATGTCAAGGGTGAATATTGTGTTGTAGGAGAAGAAGCAGAAGCACTTGCCAAGGAAGTGGGAACTACTTATGCTGTTGTCAACACTACGACGCTTAAGGTTCGGAAGGAAGCAAGTACAGAGTCTTCTGTGCTTGGATTGGTTCCAATTGAAGAAGAATTAATTGTGGTTGAGGAGCTTGATGGATGGGTTAAAATTGCAATAGAAGAAGGCGATGGCTATGTTTCAAGAGACTATGTAAATCTCAGAACTGATTTTGTACACGCAGAATCAAGGGAGGAAGAAGAAGCAAGACTTGCCAAAGAGGCGAGAGCGCGTGAGGAAGCACGTGCGGCAGCGGCAGCAACAGAAGCGGCACGAGCACAGAAGAAAGCCGAAACACAGGCAAAGAAAGCTGAGAAATCTGAGGCAAATCAGGCGACAATTGAAGCGGCGAGAAATACAGCAGCTTCCTCTGGAGGAAGTGAGATGGGAAAAGCTGTAATTGATTATGCCACACAGTTTGTGGGTAATCCGTATGTATATGGTGGATCAAGTCTTACAAACGGCACAGATTGTTCTGGTTTTGTTATGAGTGTGTATGCTAATTTTGGTGTGAGTCTGCCACATTCATCTTCTGCATTGAGAAGTAAGGGATATGATGTTGGAGGACTGCAAAATGCACAGCCAGGAGATATTGTATGTTACTCTGGCCATGTGGGATTGTATGTTGGAAATGGACAAATTGTCCATGCCAGCACATCAAAAACTGGAATTATTGTTTCTAGTGCAACCTATCGAAATATTTTGACAGTAAGAAGAATTTTCTAACTATAAAATAGATACATAATAAGTTCCACCTGTGTGGTTGCAATTCAATAGAGTACTTGTATACAAGTTATTATATTACAAGTGAACTGTCAGATTAGCAACTGCATAGGTGGAATTATTTTGATGACAAGAAAACGATATTTTCTTGTCATTATTTATGCGCAGACCCGTGCAGAGGAAATTTTCTATTCCCTATTTAATTGCATAAATTTATATTTTTAGGAAGCTGGAAAAAATGCACAAAAAATTAGAGACGTGATGTTGAGATATAAAGAGAAAGATAGTAGGCATTCGCAACTTATCCACAAGAAAAAGTATAAAAAGTATTGAAAAATAGACTTATACACCAAGTTATCCACATTATCCACAAGAATGAACAGGTTTTCTTGTGGATAAGGAAGAATTTGTTAACGTATATATGTTTTGTGAAAAAGCACGAAAATTGTATTTATAGTAAAAAGTTATCACAAAAAGATTGACACATAATAATACGCAAATTGGTTTTGTATGTCAATTAAATATTCCAAAAAATGAATAAAAAAGAGTGAAAATTTTTAAATTTTTTAGAATAAATGTCAAAAGATATTGGAAAAAACAAATGGATATGGTATAATCGACTTACAATTAAGAGACAGGCTTAATTGTAAATTAAGAGCGAAGGGATGTGGACGTAATGAAATTTATTATCAGCGGAAAAAACATCGATGTTACGCCTGGATTAAAGGCGGCAGTTGAGGACAAGATCGGTAAACTTGAGAAGTATTTTACGCCAGAAACGGAGGTACATGCGACACTAAGTGTTGAGAAGGAACGTCAAAAGATAGAGGTCACCATTCCAGTAAAAGGAACTATTATCCGCTCGGAACAGGTTAGCAATGACATGTATGTATCAATCGACCTTGCGGCAGAAGTGATCGAACGGCAGTTGAAAAAATATAGAACCAAATTCAGAGCAGACCAACAGGCAGGGGCAGCAAGCTTGCGGACTGATTTCATAGAGAATGGTTATGAGGAAGAAGACGATGAAGTGCGAATTGTGCGTACTAAGAAATTTGATATTAAACCAATGTACGCGGAGGATGCATGTGTTCAGATGGAGCTTTTAGGACATGATTTCTTTGTATTCTGCAATGCAGAGACAGATGAAGTTAATGTGGTATATAAGCGCAAAGGAAATACCTATGGTTTGATCGAACCAGAAAATTAAATAAGATTTATGGACAGATATCGGGAAACTGATATCTGTTCTTTTATGCACAGACCCATGCAGAGGAAATAAGCCGTTAAGGCGGCGCATGGGTCGCGCAGCGAGCAGGGGAAGATAAATCTTCTCTACTCAATTGCACACGAACGCGGCGAGAAACTATGCAGCGTAAGCTGCCCGTGTCCGGTGCGCATATCACTATTTTTCAACGCATATAATAAACCGATATTATATGGATTGAATGGTGATTCTGTGAAAAATAAAATGATGACATGTCTGATTTTGATGACTCTAATGTTGGCGGCTGGAATTTTATTGTACGAAAATAGATTTCAGGAGCAGCAGGTAAGTCAGACAGGAGACAGTTTTATCAAGTGGGTTGATTTTAATGTATCAAAAGAGGCTTTAAAAAAAGCTTGTCTTATGGATGTGGCATCGTATGAATCAGAGATACATCTTGATTGGATTACACTGCTTGCCTATGCCGCAGTGCGTGGAGGCGGGGAGTTTGGCAGCAAATCAACACAATATATTGATGATATTGCAGCTCAAATTACAGCGGGGGAGATTTCAGAGGAAGAACTCAAGGAAAAATATAAATATTTTTCCTATTATTATGAAGCCTATGCCGCAGTGCTTGGTGGAATGATAGGGGAGTATGAGATAGAAGACGAGAGGGGCGATTATCAAAAAAAGTATGGATTAAAGGCTTTTTCACCAATTGCAGCAGGGTTTTCTTATCAGGATTATGATGATGACTCTGATAAAATAGGACTAAATCAGAAGAATCTTTTCATCAATATAGCTACTAATCCATTATAAATCTGACAGTCGGACAAATACAATAAAATCGTTGCATACTTTCTTATATTTATTAGCTATAAATTCTCTATACACATCTTAAAATTTGTTCTATCTAATAATTTATCACTACACATCAAAATGTTCCTCTTTGTGCTTAGAGAAACTTCCTCAAATTTTATACAATTGACCAAACCGTAAAATACTAAATCTTGCGTTAGTAATAATATTATATATTACAATTTGCACCAATACTAGGTTTTGTATTTCTTTCGGATGATTTGGTGTGAATTGCAACAATTGATGCATACAAAATACCACAAAGCAGGTATTTTGGCGCTGGCTTAGCAAGTCTATGGTGTGGGTGTAAAAGTGACTATTATGTGTGATATTAGATATGAAATAACTCCCATCTTTATAGGGTAAGCAACTTATTTGTATCAGTGACGGGATTCAATCCCCTATCTGATATGTTTCTGGCGGATTGCAGAAGAATGTATCATACTGCGTATAATGCGCGCTTTGCAGCAAGAATATCAATGGCGTTTTTGAATGAGAAGTGACTTATAATAACACATTGTATAAAATAGATA
>CAJUAE010000018.1 GCA_910583965.1 uncultured Lachnospiraceae bacterium | reverse complement strand
GGAGGAAATATTATTGTCAGATAAATCAACACAAATAAAGCAAGAAATAAAGGACACAATACATAAAGTAAAAAAGACAAGCGTGCGAAGTATTGTCACTGGACGGATTGTTTCCATACTGCCTGTGGTGTTATTACAAGGTCTGATTATCTATGCACTTGCAAAGTGGCTTGTGCCATTTGCCACGCTATTTTATAGTGTTTTGTCGGTTCTGTCTGCGTTGTTTGTTTTGTTTTTAATCTCTAAGCGAGATGAGGGGGCTTACAAAATGCTGTGGCTTCTGGTGATGTTTGTGGCACCGTTGCCAGGCGCACTGATGTATCTACTCTATGGCAATAAGCGGACAGGTAAGGCGCTAGAACAAAGACTGAAGGCAGTCAAAAACAGTCTTCCCATCACATTAATGGATGACACAGAAGTTCAAGAACAGTTAAGACAGGAAGACAAACGCGTTGCACAAACGTGTACTTATGTCAAAAAGATTACAGGTTTTCCAGTGTTGAGAAATGATACTGCTCAATATTATCCGATAGGAGAACAATTGTTTGAAGAGATGCTTTCTGCGCTAAAAGAAGCGAAGCGTTATGTGTTTATTGAATATTTTATTGTACAGGAGGGTGTTCTGTGGCAGGCAATGGTTGATGTGATGGAACAGAAGGTGCAAGAGGGCGTAGATATTCGAGTGCTGTATGATGATATTGGAAGTATTGGTACGTTTTCTCACAGAAACAGATTATCACTTTTAAAAAAGGGCATTAAATGTGAAAAGTTCAATCCAATGATTGTATTGAGCGGGGCACTCAATAATAGAGATCACCGTAAAATTATGGTAGTGGATGGCGTTGTGGCATTTAGCGGCGGTATCAATTTGGCAGATGAATATATCAATGAGGAGCATCCTTTTGGACACTGGAAAGATATTGGTTTTCGGATTACAGGAGATGCTATTAGAAGTTACGCTTATATGTTTATTGAGTTTTGGAATGCATCTTCTTTTGACAAGATTACAAAAGAACTAATTGGTGAGGATTATGTTCCTATGCGAGTGCAAAAGGAACATAAATTTGATGGTTATGTACAGCCATATTATGATTCTCCGAACAGAGAAGATGCAGCGAGCAATAATCTTTTCATAGACTTACTTGGTCAATCAAAAGATTATGCATGGTTTTATACACCTTATTTATTGCTGGGTGACGGTTTACGCGATGCGTTTGTGCGGGCGGCGAAGCGTGGCGTGGATGTTCGCATTATTATGCCCGGAATCCCTGATAAGAAACTTGTATATCGCATGTCAAGAAGTTACTATCGCGATTTGTTAGAGGCAGGCGTTAGAATTTTTGAGTACACACCAGGATTTGTACATGCAAAGGCGTGTCTTGTCGATGACTGTATTGGTTCTATCGGGACAGTTAATCTTGATTACAGAAGTTTGTATTTGCATTATGAATGCAATGCGTTGTTTTATAAGGCTTCTATTCTTAGTGATTTGAAAAAGGATTTGGATGCGTCTATGGAAATTAGTAAAGAACGCACTCTGTTAGAGGAAAATAATGGGTTGATACACAATATTATTGATGGTATGCTGCGTATTTTTGCACCGTTAGTATAAAAACTGTTTTTATGGCATTAATGTTGAGGATGATAGACAGCTTTTTGTAAGCTTTATATTTCAGGAAAGAAAGGAACAATAAAATATGGTTATAGGAAATCATCTGTCTTGTGCAAGTGGTTATGAGATTATGGGGCAGAAAGAACTGAAATTGGGAGGAAATACTTTTGCTTTTTTTACTAGAAATCCAAGAGGCGGTGCAGTTAGAGAACATGATCCAGAGGATGCAGCAAGATTATGCAAGTTTATGCAAGCACATAATTTTGGCAAACTAGTTGCGCATGCACCCTATACATTGAATGTATGTTCAGACAAGGAAAAAGTTAGAAATTTCTCGCGCGAGGCGATGGCAGAAGATTTAAGACGCATGGAATATTTGTCGGGAAATTATTATAATTTTCATCCAGGTTCTCATGTAGGACAAGGAGCAGAAGTAGCAATTCCAATGATTGCAGATGCTATTAATTACGCTGTAAAACCAGAGTATACTACAATTGTCTTGTTGGAAACAATGGCGGGAAAGGGTTCTGAGATTGGCGGAACATTTGCGGAGTTGCGAGCGATTCTTGATTTGGTAGAGCAACAGGAAAACGTTGGAGTATGTTTTGATACCTGTCATGTGTGGGATGGAGGATATGATATTGTCAATAATTTGGATGGTGTTTTGAAAGAATTTGATGATATTATAGGGATTGACCGACTCAAAGCGATTCATTTTAATGATAGTATGAATGTGTGTGGCTCTCACAAAGATCGTCATCAGAAGATTGGTCAGGGAGAAATTGGTATGGATGCGTTAAAGGCAGTGGTAAAACATCCGTTACTGAAAGACAAACCGTTTATCTTGGAAACACCAAATGATGACGCAGGATATATCAAAGAGATTGCCATGATAAGGAGCTGGTAAGGAATTGTTTTTAAATTTGTTGTTGCAAAGCATATGGAATGGGGGTTAATATGAATATAGAGGAAAAAATAAAACGGATTAATGAACTGTATCACAAATCACAGGAGGAAGGTCTTACTGAGGAGGAACAGGCAGAACAGGCAGCGTTGCGCGCGGAATATATAGCAAATATACGAGCCAATCTGAGAGGACAACTGGATAATATTTCCATAAAGGAACAGGATGGAAGCATTAGAAATCTCGGTGAAATGAGAGCAAAAAGAATGGAAAAATACACGACAGAATAAAGGGACTCCGAGAGCGAATAGAAAATATTGTGGAGTGACAAAATGGAAACCAAAACAGAGATAAGGAAACGAATACTTGAAGTCCGAAAAGGACTGACAGATGAGGAGACAGCGGCAAAAAGCGAAGCGATTGTACAAAAGGTGATTAAAACGCCAGAGTACAGGGAGGCTGATAATATATTGTTGTATGCAGATTATTGCCGAGAGGTTATGACACGCGGCATTTTTGAGAACGCGCTCCTGCACAGAAAAAAGATTTATTTTCCCAAAGTAGACAAAATGACAAATACGATGGAATTTTATCAGATAATCTCTATTCGGCAACTTGAGAGAGGATATATGGATATCTTAGAACCAAAAGAAGACATGAAAATGCGCTATAAATTTCAACCGCAGGAAGATACACTGGCAGTTTTGCCAGGTGTGGCATTTGATACGTCAGGCTATCGAGTAGGATATGGAAAAGGTTTTTATGATAAATTTCTTATGAATAGACGTCAGATCTCAACAATGGCACTGGCGTTTGCCTGTCAGATTGTCGATGAAATTCCTCGCGATGCACACGACATTAAAATGGATAAAATTGTGACAGAGGAGATTATTTATTCGTTTTTAAGAATATAAGAATGGAGTTTTAGTGTATGACAATAAGAGAAAAAGCAGCAGCGATGAAACTTGATAGCACAAAGATGGCTTCCAAGTCTGCCGAGGTGAGAAAGCGTGCACTCTTAGCAATAATTAAGGCTTTACAGACAAATCAAGAGGAGATATTTCGGGCAAATGAGCAAGATTTGTTAGAGGCAGCAGAAAATAATATTCCAGAAGCAGTTGTAAAGCGGTTAAAATTTACATCACAGAAGCTTTGCGATGTCGTGAAAGGAATCGAGAATCTAGTTGCTATGCCTGATAAGGTTTATGAGACACAGTTTGTACGGGAACTGGACAAAGGATTAACGCTTGTACGGGAGAGTTGTCCAATCGGTGTTATCGGTGTTATCTTTGAGGCGCGACCCGATGCGCTGGTACAGATTGCCAGTCTTTGTATTAAAAGCGGCAACTGTGCGATATTAAAGGGTGGAAGTGAGACAAAACACACCAACAAAATACTTTTTTCACTGATTGCGCAGGCAGCTAGAGAATGTGGTTTGCCAGAGAATTGTCTTTTTCAGGCAGAACAGCGTGATGAGATATCAGAGTTGTTATCTTGTCAGGAATCGGTTGATTTATTGATACCAAGAGGCTCTAATGCTTTTGTACAGTATATTATGGACAATACCAAGATACCTGTCATGGGACATGCAGATGGCATTTGTCATATTTATGTGGATAAGGAATTTGACATTGACAAGGCGATTCCAATCATTATTGATGCCAAAATGCAGTATGCTGCTGCATGTAATGCAGTCGAGACACTATTAATCCATAAAGATGCAGTCGATTGTTTGATGCCAGAGCTAAATAAAGCATTTCAAAAACATCATATTGAATTGCGTGCCACTACTGATATTGCCAAACAATATAATAGTAAAGAGGCGACGGACGAGGATTTTGAGACAGAATATCTTGACTTAGTACTTTCAGCAAAGACTGTTAAAAACATTGATGAGGCAATTGTGCATATTAATAAGTATGGTTCCCACCATACAGATTGTGTCATTACGGAGAATCAAGAAACAGCAGAGTATTTTATGAGAATGGTTGATTCTGCGGGTGTGTATCAAAATTGTTCAACACGTTTTGCAGATGGATTTCGCTATGGCTTTGGTGCTGAGGTGGGTATCAGTACCGGAAAGATTCACGCAAGAGGGCCTGTGGGTATTGAGGGGTTGTTAACTTATAAATATAAACTTTATGGAAATGGGCAGATTGTCGAAGATTATGCTTCAGGAAAAAAGGAATTTCATTTTAAGGATTACACGAAAAAAGAATAAAGTTTGTAACAAATAAGGGGGAAGAATATGAGAAGAATAAAAAATAACGCATTTTTACAAAAGTGTAAGATTGGAATATTGTTGGTTTTGTTGACTGTGATTGTGTCAGTGATAAAAGCGCCTGCCACAGCATATGCATTTCATGTGACACCGATTGAAATGGTGGAAATGTACTCTACTTCAGCGACACCAGTGTATGCAACGCCAGATTTGTTTTCACCAGTGGTAGTATATCTTAACAGATTTACAAATGTACGGGTTTTTGGTATTACAGACAATGGATTTTTTCAGGTTGATTTGAATGGTACTTATTACATACCGGGACCATATATGGTAGCTCAAATAGAACCTGCAAAGACGGAAAAACAGAAAGCACTTGACAATTTAAATGAATTGGTGGATGCTTATCGGATGCAACTAGAATTTATGGAGAGTTACAGCAAAAATTTTGCTTTGGTTGATGTGACAGGGGATGGCATTCCTGAGATATTTGATGAGGAAGGCAAGGAGATATATACTTATTATGACAAGCGCCCAGTGATGATGTTTTATTCAGAATATCCAGTAAAATTTTATTACTCTAAAAAGGAAAATAAATTGCTAGGAAAATATACATGGAATAAAAAGGATTATTGGGAAGTCTATACAAATGATGTTTCTCTGCTGCCATGGGGACAGTTTCGATGTGTTGCTTTGGCGACATCGCCCACAGAGGATGCGCCTGTGATTACAAGAGATTACACCAACAATGCGGAGACAAGAGGCGATCTCTACAATATTCTCAAAAAAATTTTGTCATTGTAGTATATTAAGGGGATAGAGATGTTTTGGAAAAAGACACTAGTACAGAAAACTTCTTATGATATAGAGAATCAGATACCAATTCTTAAATGTAGCATCTGTAATGGGGAACAGGTTGCTGGATTCAAAAATATCCACACAGGAAAGTTTGAGGAGATAATGTGTATTAAAAACCATGCTGATTTGGAAGAATTTAAACAGAGATATGGGATAGAAAAATTAGAGAAGGAATATTAAGTGTGATGTCATTCCTGAAAAAATACTTTTCAATTTGCAATCTTTGTGATAAAATGGGCGTTGGTATTGTGTACATATTGATGATAGGATTCCGCAAACAGATGAAAGGATGACAGACAGATGACAGTAATTCAGGAATGGGCTTCTGATTTTTATAAGTGTTTTATCAAGGAAGACCGATATAAGCTTCTACTTAGTGGTGTTGGAGTGACAGTTAGGGTGTCACTGCTGGCGGTTTTTATTGGTATTTTTATCGGCATGTTGATTGCTTTGTGCAATCTTTCAAAAAGAAAACCCATTCGTTTTATTGGGAGTTTATATACAGATGTAATCCGAGGAACACCATCTGTCACACAATTGATGATTATTTATTTTGTGGTGTTTGCCACTGTGGATTGGGACAAGTGGATTATTGCGGCGATAGCCTTTGGTATCAACTCTGGCGCGTATGTGTCGGAGATTATTCGGGCAGGTATTCTGTCTGTGGACCATGGGCAGACAGAAGCTGGTAGATCGCTTGGATTAAATGCATTTCAGACCATGACGCGGATTGTTATTCCACAGGCAGTCAAAAATATATTTCCGGCATTATGCAACGAATTTATTGTGCTGATTAAAGAGACGGCGATTGTTGGATATGTGGGTTTGATGGACATTCAGAAAGCAGGTGACTTTATTAAGAGCGCTACGTTTATTGCGTTTATGCCACTTATTGGAACGGCTGTTATTTATTATGTGCTCATTAAGATGTTGACATTGCTGTTGAGCAGGATAGAAAAGATGTTGAGAAAGTCAGATATCCGCTAAGGAATGACATTACGCGAAAGGATATGGAAAGTCAGATATGATTAAAGTAAAAAACTTACATAAAAAATTTGGCAAGTTGAATGTCTTAAATGGGATTGATGCGCATATTTCGCCCGGTGAGGTTGTTGTGGTAATTGGTCCTTCTGGATCGGGGAAAAGTACCTTTCTGCGATGCCTAAATCTTCTTGAAGATGTGACAGAAGGTGAGATTTATGTGGATGATCAGATGATTAACGCGCCGAAGGTCAATATTAATGAAGTGCGACAAAAAATGGGTATGGTATTCCAACAGTTTAATTTGTTTCCACATCTGACCATTATGGAAAATATCACGTTAGCGCCAGTTCTTTTGAAAAAGATGACAAAGGAACAGGCTGAAAAGAGAGGACTTGAACTTTTAAGACGTGTTAACTTAGAGGAGAAGGCTTCAGCTTATCCCGCGCAACTTTCAGGTGGACAGAAACAGCGTGTCGCTATTGCAAGGGCGCTTGCCATGAATCCTGAGATTATGCTTTTTGACGAACCAACCTCGGCACTTGATCCTGAGATGGTGGGAGAGGTTCTTGATGTTATGAAAGATCTTGCAAAATCGGGTATGACGATGGTGATTGTCACACATGAGATGGGATTTGCACGAGAGGTTGCATCAAGAGTACTTTTTGTTGACCAAGGTATTATTATGGAGAGTGGTACGCCAGATGAGGTGTTTAACAATCCCCAAAATGGGAGGACAAAGCTTTTTTTGAGTAAGGTTTTGTAAATTCTTAATATGGGCTACAGATATTATGCCAGATGGCTTAATATAGAAATTTATTAATTTTGAGGAGGAATATTATGAGAAAATCAGTAAAAGCGGTGGCACTAGTGCTTGCTACAGTGATGTTGACAGCATGTGGTAGCAAAGCGGATACAAATCAAACAAATGATACAGCAGTAAGTGCTCAGCCACAGAAAACAGAAGAACGCGCAACAGTTGAACAAAGTGCGTCAGATGCACAGGAGGCAGTTCCAGAGACGAATGATACTTTAACTTTCGGAACAAATGCAGAATTTCCACCTTTTGAGTATGTGGCAAGTAGCGGTGTGATTGATCAATATGATGGCATAGACATGGCGATTGCAAAGAATATTGCTGAGGCGAACGGCATGACAGCAGCGATAGAAAATATGGAGTTTGACTCTTTGCTAATTGCTTTGCAAAATGGTCAGATTGACGCGGCAATTGCAGGTATGACTGTAACCGAGGACAGAAAAGAAGAAGCAGATTTCTCAACTACTTATTATACAGCAACACAAGTTATGATTGTGAAGGAGGACTCTGATATTGCGTCAGCAGCTGATATGGCAGACAAGAAAATTTGTGTTATCCAAGGCTATACTGGAGAGATTTGCGTGAAGAATTTGGGCTATCCTTATGAGGCATTCAAGAAGGGAACCGATGCCATTATGGAGCTGGTTAATGGAAAGTGCGATGTTGTTGTAATTGATTCTGCGACAGCACAGAAATATGTACTTGATAATCAAGGGTTAAAAATTGTTGAAGATGCTTCTGCATTTGAGTCAGAAGAATACGCTATTGCAGTGAAAAAAGGAAATACAGAGTTGCTTGACAAGATTAATAAAGCAATTGAAACAATGCTTGCAGATGGTACAGTTGCTGAAATTAGTGCACAGTATATCGAAACAATTTCAGCAGAATAGTTGTTATCATTTGAATAAGTGCAATGACGATTTTACAAGACACGTTTTAGAGCGTGTCTTTTTTATGTACACGGGCACCCAAGTAGGGGAAGATAAATCTTCTCTAAGGAGTGGTATACTAAAACTGGACACGAAAAAAAATGTATATTCATATTTTCCAGGAATAGGAAAAGAAATTTGAACTGTTAGCTGCAATAGGATAGAAAAAATTTTTGTAGCATTTATAGCGTGAATATGATACACTACAAAGTGATGCGTCACAGTAATTTATACACACAAAATAGCATTAACAAAGCTGGTGAATGCATGTTGTGTGTGGGGGAATAAAGTTATATTTATGAATACAATACATGAGGAGGACTAGCGTTGAACAAAAATACTGCAAGGAAAAATATTATAGAATTGAAACATATTAGTCGTACTTTTGACGACGGATTTCGTGTGGTAGATGATTTTAATTTGACAATACAGAGGGGAGAATTTGTCACATTTCTGGGACCTTCAGGCTGTGGAAAAACTACAACATTGCGCATGATTGCAGGCTTTGATAAGCCGACAGAGGGAGAGTTGCTGTTAAATGGCGAAGATATACGAGATTTACCGCCTAATAAGCGTCCTATCAACACAGTATTTCAGCGATATGCGTTGTTTCCGCATCTAAATGTATTTGAAAATGTTGCTTTCGGGCTAAAATTAAAGAAACTTCCCAAAGTAGATATTGTAAAAAAAGTTAAGAAAGCGCTAGAGATGGTAGATTTGGAAGACTTTGAGGATAGGGGAATACAGACGCTTTCGGGTGGTCAACAACAACGTATTGCTATTGCGCGTGCAATTATCAATGAGCCAGAAATTCTGTTATTGGATGAGCCACTAGGAGCGTTAGACTTAAAGATGCGCAAAGAGATGCAGTTGGAACTGAAAGGCATGCATGAGAAGCTTGGTATTACGTTTATTTATGTGACGCATGACCAAGAGGAGGCACTTACAATGTCTGACAAGATTGTTGTGATGTCAGAGGGAAAAATTCAGCAAATTGGAACGCCGGAGGATATCTACAACGAGCCGAAAAACGCTTTTGTGGCTGACTTTATTGGTGACAGTAATATTTTTAGCGGCATTATGACAGGTAAATACAAAGTGCGGTTTTGTGGTGCGGAATTTGAATGTGTGGACGATATTGAGCATGGCACAATGATTGATGCGGTGGTAAGACCAGAGGATGTCACAATTACAACGCCAGAAAAAGGGATTATCCGCGGTAAAGTAACATCTGTTATTTTCAAGGGAGTACACTATGAGATTACAGTTCAGTCAGGCAAAAATGAGATTGTAGTGCAGTCAACTAGAAAGGCAGAACTGAATGCTTTGGTGGGATTATATATTGAACCAGAAGGGATTCATATTATGCTGGCAGAGAATACAATAAACCGTATTGAGTCTGGTGTGGACAAGGATTATAAGCTAAGTTTCCTCGGAGGAGTGTTGGATTGTGACATTGCTTCTTTGATACCAGGAGCTGCTTTTAATACAGATGGAACTCTTGTTGATGCACACGGTGATGTGATTGAACCAGACCGCATTAAAGTAATTGTATCTGTGAAACCTGATGATATCACAATGAGTGACGACAAGGAAGCTGGTATTTTGCGAGGACACATTATCAATTTAATTTACAAGGGTGATCATTATAGCTATGTTGTTCGGACAGAGGAGGACGAGGACTTTATTGTATCAGACGAATATCTTTGGAATATGGACGATTATGTAAGTCTACTAATACCAAAGGAGAAATTTTGTTACACTTTGAAAAAATAAATGGAGGGTATCAGATGAATCGATTTCGTTTTCAGAGATCCCAGCTCTGCATACCATATGGACTTTTTCTGGTGTGCTTTGTGTTGGCACCTCTGGTGGTTATTATCTATTATGCGTTTACCAATGGAGAGGGACAACTCACTTTTGAAAATTTAATAGGATTTTTTTCTAGTCCCAACACAATTGGAACGCTTTTTTACAGCCTTGGTATTGCAGTGTCCACGACCTGCACTTGCCTGATGCTAGCATATCCGATTGCCTATATACTAGCGCGTAGCAAAATGAAGCATAAGGCTGTGATTCTGATGATTTTTGTGATGCCTATGTGGATTAATTTTACACTTAGAATTACGGCATTAAAGGAAATATTAACGGTGGTGGAAGGAAATCTAGCGTATCACCCATTTTTAAATACTTTGATTGGCATGACTTATGATTTTTTACCGTTTATGATTTTGCCGATTTACACAACACTGTTAAAGCTGGATAATAGTTTGTTGGAGGCAGCAGCGGACCTAGGAGCAGACACGATTCAGACTTTTCTAAAGGTGACGTTACCGCTTTCTGTGCCTGGGATTATCAGTGGTATTGTCATGGTGTTTTTACCGTCTATGACCAACTATGTTGTATTGGATATGCTCTACAATAGCACTTATATTATGGGAAGTTTGATTGGGGCATATTTTAGTGCTTATGACTGGCACAATGGTTCTATGATTGCGCTGATTTTGTTAGTGATTATTTTGGTGTTTACTTTCTTTACAAATCGTTATACGGACGAGGAGGCAAGTAGCAGTAGAGGAGGTGTACTTGGATAATGAAACATTTTTTTAGCAGGGCATTCCTTGTGCTTATGATTCTTGCGTTGTACTTGCCAATATTTGTGTTGGCGGTGTACAGTTTTACAGATTCGGCAAATATTGGGGCAATTCACGGTTTTTCACTTAAAAACTATGAGACATTGTTTACAAAGCCCGATTTGAGGGCAATGATCGCGGGAACATTGATTCTAGCAGTTGGATCGGCTTTTATCTCGACAGTGCTCGGCACTCTTGGTGCCGTGGGGGTCTTTTATTCTGGAAAGTTTGGCAATGCAGTGGTAGGTTCGCTCAATCAGGTTCCGGTTGTAAATGCTGAGGTCGTGACAGCGTTTTCCTTGTGTATTTTGTTGATTGGCGTGTGCGGTGTGGACAAGAGTAGTTTTGTCTCATTGCTGATTGGTCATGTTGTGCTTGAAGCGCCTTTTGTGTATCTTTCGGTAGTACCCAAATTAAAACAAATGGATAATAGTCTTTATGAGGCGGCACTCGATTTGGGAGCATCTCCGGCCGTAGCGTTGCGTCGTGTGGTATTTCCACAAATTTTTCCAGGTATTGTATCTGGGTTTGCGCTGGCGGTCACATTGTCATTAGATGACTATTTTATTACGAGCTACACAAAACCTGCGACGTTTGATACTATTAGTACCTATGTAGTGAATGCGACGCGAGGTTCTCAGACAGAGATTAAAACAGCATTGTGGGCACTTTCTACAATTATTTTTGTTGTTGTAGTTTTGATGGTGATGATTATGAATGCAACGGAAAATAAAGGGGACAAAAATGGTAAGAGGACAGGTGTGGGAAATGGGAAAGAGTAAAATAATGCTTGGACTTGCTGTGATGGGGGTGTTGTGTCTTTTTTCGGGGCAGACAGCATATGCGAGTGAAGAACCAATTGTATTACGAGTATGTAGTTGGGAGGAGTACATTGACCTTGGTGAGTGGGACGCGGAGGAGGCTATTGTACTTGATAATGGTAAAGTTATTTTGGGTGAGAAGCCACTCTATGAGGATTTTGAGGACTGGTATAGAGAAACTTATGGTAGAGAAGTACATGTAGAGTACTCTTGTTTTGGTACAAATGAGGACTTATACAATCAGCTAAATATGGGGGATACCTATGATTTGGTGTGTCCCTCTGAATATATGATTATGAAATTGATTGCGGAGGAGCGATTGATTCCATACTCGGAAAGTTTTTATGACAAACAAGATGCTAATAATTATTACATTCAGAATGTGTCTCCTTATATTCAAAAAACGCTGGAATCCAATGAGATTAATGGCGAGCGTTGGAGTGAATATGCTGCCGGATACATGTGGGGAATCACAGGTATATTATATAATCCAGCGCTTGTGACAGAGGAGGAGGCAACTACTTGGAAAATTTTTGGAAATCCTAAGTTTAATAGACAGATTACGCTGAAAGACAATGTGCGTGACTCTTATTTTGCTGCGCTTGGTATTTTAAAGGCGGAGGAATTAACTGACGCGTCTTTTCTTAGCGCAACGGATTATCATGAGCGAATTGCGGACGTAATGAACGATGTGAATCCTGAAACAATTGAGCAGGCGCAGGCACTTTTGAATCGATTGATGGATAATGTCTATTCACTGGAGACAGACAGTGGGAAGGCAGATATGATAACCGGAAAGATTGTAGCAAACTATCAGTGGTCTGGCGATGCGGTGTACGCGATGGACCAGGCAGATGAGGATGACTTTGAGCTAAGATTTGCGGTACCCAAAGAGAGTACCAATCTGTGGTTTGATGGTTGGGTAATGCTTAAAAATGGTATTCGTGAAGATGCGGACAGACAACATGCGGCGGAGGCATTTGTCAATTTTATGTCGCGGACAGACAATGCTGTCAGAAATATGTACTATATTGGCTATACTTCGTCAATTGCTGGAAATACACAGGACGATACTATCTATGAGTATTTAAAATGGTGCTATGGTGCTGAAGATGCAAACGAGGAACGGATGGATTATCCAGTTGGATATTTCTTTAGCGGAGATAATAGCGATAAAAATTATATTTTACAATCAACCGTTAGTCAGATGGGCAGGCAATTGTACAGCCAGTATCCACCAGAGGAAGTGATAGATAGGGCTGTGATCATGCAATACTTTGATGCGGATGCAAACAAGGCAATCAACCAGATGTGGATTAATGTTCGATGCTTTAATATTGCAGATGTGCCAATGGGTGTTTGGATGACATTGCTTGTGGTGTTACTTGTATTTATTGGATTGCGTTATCGAAAGAGTTCAGCCAAATCGCTGCATAGATTATTAAAATAGTCTCTTGAAATTTTTGTAGCAATTTAGCTTTTGCTTTCTACTACAAGCATTAAACTACTTTGTGATGGTTTGATGTATCTCAAATTCAATAATATTTGATGAACTTTACAGCAAGCGCAAAATTGTAAATTAAACTGTTACAAATTTTTCTTGTAATATTTGAAGGTAGGAAGTATTTGATAAAATATTAGAAGGAGATGAAAATTATGTCAAGTATAGATCAGAGCAAAATTAGAAATTTCTGTATTGTGGCACATATAGACCACGGAAAATCCACACTTGCAGACAGAATTATAGAGAAGACAGGACTTTTGACAAGCCGTGAGATGCAGGACCAGATTCTGGATAATATGGAGCTAGAGCGCGAGCGAGGAATAACAATTAAGGCGCAGACAGTTCGTATCGTATACAAAGCGCAAGATGGGAACGAATATATTTTTAACCTGATTGACACGCCAGGACATGTGGATTTTAATTATGAAGTAAGTCGTGCGCTGGCGGCTTGCGACGGGGCAATTCTTGTTGTGGATGCAGCGCAAGGGATTGAGGCGCAGACATTGGCAAATGTGTATCTTGCGTTGGATCATGATTTAGATGTTTTTCCTGTCATCAACAAAATAGACCTTCCAAGTGCGCGTCCTGATTGGGTGAAAAATGAAATTGAAGATGTTATTGGCATTGAAGCGCAGGATGCACCACTTATATCAGCAAAGAATGGCGTTGGGATAGAGGAAGTGCTAGAAGCAATTATTACGAAAATACCAGCGCCAAAGGGGAGCGTGCACAATCCATTACAGGCGCTTATTTTCGATTCAATCTATGATTCTTACAAGGGAGTGATTGTGTTTTGCCGTATTATGGAAGGAAAAGTTTCTAAGGGGACGAAAATCAAGATGATGGCAACTGGCGCGACGGCAGATGTTGTGGAAGTTGGGTATTTTGGGGCAGGACAATTTATTCCATGTGACGAATTATCGGCTGGAATGGTGGGTTATTTAACAGCATCTATTAAAAATGTAAAGGATACAGCAGTTGGAGATACCGTTACAGACGCAGAGAATCCCTGTGCAGAACCACTTCCAGGATATAAAAAAGTACTCTCAATGGTCTATTGTGGACTTTATCCTGCGGATGGAGCAAAGTACCCAGACTTGCGAGATGCATTGGAAAAGTTACAATTAAACGATGCGTCGTTGTTCTATGAACCAGAAACTTCTATTGCGTTGGGGTTTGGTTTCCGATGTGGTTTTTTAGGGCTGTTGCATCTTGAAATTATTCAGGAGCGTTTGGAGCGTGAGTATAATCTTGACCTTGTGACTACTGCGCCGGGTGTTGTGTATAAAGTTTATAAGACAAATGGTGAGGTTGTGGAGTTAACCAATCCTTCTAATTTGCCTGATCCATCAGAGATTGACTATATGGAAGAACCAATTGTCACAGCAGAAATTATGGTTACGACAGAATTTATCGGTCCTATTATGGAACTTTGCCAAGAGAGACGCGGGCGTTATCTTGGTATGGAATATGTGGAGGAGACGCGCGCATTATTGAAATATGAGCTTCCGTTAAATGAGATAATCTATGACTTTTTTGATGCGCTCAAGTCGCGCTCACGAGGATATGCCTCATTTGATTATGATATGAAAGGCTATGAACAGTCTGAACTTGTCAAGTTGGATATTCTTATCAATAAGGAAGAAGTTGATGCGTTGTCTTTTATTGTGCATAAACAGTCCGCTTATGATAGAGGACGGCGAATGTGTGAGAAGCTTAAAGACGAGATTCCGCGACATTTATTTGAGATACCCATACAGGCAGCGGTAGGCGGCAAAGTAATTGCACGTGAGACAGTGAAAGCAATGCGCAAGGATGTTTTGGCGAAGTGCTATGGCGGTGATATTACGCGCAAAAAGAAACTTCTTGAGAAACAAAAGGAAGGCAAAAAGCGTATGCGCCAGATTGGAAATGTTGAGATTCCACAGAAGGCGTTTATGTCAGTGTTAAAACTTGACGATTCAAAGTAATTGATTGTAATAGTCACGGAAGACTATTATCAATAAAGGGGAGTTACAATGCATTCAATCGGTGTGTATATTCATATTCCTTTTTGTGTTCAAAAGTGTGTTTACTGTGATTTTCTTTCTGGGCCAGCGACAAGGCAGCGGCAGCAAGAATATGTGGATGCACTGTTAAGAGAGATTGCGTGGGAGTCTAAATATTATACAAAATATGTGATAAAAACAATCTTTTTTGGCGGTGGCACACCGTCAATTTTGGAGGCGGAGGAGATTGTAAAAATATTGGATTGTTTGAGAAAACATTATCAGATAGAGGAAAAAGCAGAAATCACACTGGAAATGAATCCAGGGACAGCGGATAGAAGGAAACTTTTAATGTTAAAAAACGCTGGAATAAACAGATTAAGTATTGGGTTGCAATCTGCCGACAATACAGAATTACAGATGCTTGGACGCATTCATACGTATGAGGATTTTCTGCGAACCTATTGTCAGATAAGAGATATAGGTTTTGCCAATATCAATATTGATTTAATGTCAGCTTTGCCAGATCAACATATGGATCGTTGGACTCAAACGCTTGAGAAGGTTGTAGCATTACAACCAGAGCATATTTCAGCTTACAGTTTGATAATTGAGGAAGGAACACCATTATACGATAATAGGGATGCTTGGGGTCTTGTGCCAGATGAGGATGAGGACCGACAGATGTATCAGGAGACAAAGCGGATATTGGCAGAATATGGCTATCGCCGCTATGAGATATCAAATTATGCAAAAGCTGGATATGAATGCAGACATAACTGTATTTATTGGCAGCGGGGAGTTTGGCATATAGCAGATTTTATTGGTTTTGGACTTGGTGCAAGCTCCACTGTAGGAAACCAACGTTGGAAAAACACAAATAGTATGGAACGATATCTTTCCGTGTTTCAGGAATCTAAGCTTAATTTGTATGATAGTCGATTGGTAGATAATAGCACTGTTGGAGAAAGTGTGAAAGAGGCTGTGACAATACTTTTAGATGTGGAGCAGATGGAGGAGTTTATGTTTCTGGGTTTGCGCATGATGGAAGGTGTGTCTAAACAAGAGTTTATAGAAAGCTTTGCGAAGGATATGGATACAATATATGGTGATGCGCTACAAAAGTGGATTCAATTGGGAATGATGGTGCAAAGCGGTGATACTGTCAAACTGACAGATGCGGGAATAGATGTGAGTAATACTGTATTGTCTAGTTTCGTATAGAGTAGTTGGTTACAGTGCAAAGTGATGTGAAGGAACTGGGTATGTGCTAATGCCAGTTCCTTTTGACTCTATTCTTATGAAGAATACTGCAAAGCAACCTTTGCTGAAAGCAAAAACGGTTACAGGCGGTTAGAAGTATTTTTCACACGAACTCCCATCTGCCCGCTTTGGGCGGGCATACAAATCAGGATGTGTGAAATTTTAATTTCACACGAACTCCCATAATTCCGCTTCGCAGAATCTCAAATCAGGATGGTGAAATCTTTGATTTCACATTAATTAAAAAGTATTAACTTTCACATGATTACTATTTGAGCCGCCAAAAAGCGGCATGGGGGATTAAAATGGAAAAAGAATTGGCACATGATAAGATGCACAAATTAGGAATCCAACATACACATATAAAGAAACATGTTCCTATAAAGGAACAAGGACATTTGCACACACATACACATAAAGAAACAAAAGCCGTACTAAATAGAATGTCCAAAATTATAGGTCATATGGAAGCTGTAAAAACAATGGTGGAGAACGGCAGGGATTGCAGCGAAGTACTAATACAATTAGCAGCAGTAAAATCTGCAATTGGCAGTGTGAGTCGTGTGATATTAAAGGACCATATTGATCACTGCATTGTTGAGGCAGTACGAGAAAATGATACAGCATCCATTGAAGAACTAAAAAAGGCAATAGACAAATTTTTATAAAAGGAAGCGTGTGATAATGAAAGAACAGAAAAGTATGATATTGTATTATGTACAAGATGAAAAAAAGAAGATACAACTAGAAGTGATTGGAATGAGTATGTCTATAGAGATGAAACAGCTAAAACCATCAGCTCTCAATACACAGATTGGAAAATTGATTGGATTGAAAGAGATTGTACCACTTGACTGGACAAAGACCAAGAAGCCACCAGCAATTTTCTGTATGCCAGAGATTATAATTTTTTCTAGCATACCAAACAAAAAACTGGATGAATTTTTGCTTTCTTATAAGAATGTGGGACTGACACCAACAAAGCTAAAGGCAGTCACAACACCCAAAAATATTAATTGGACATTGTATCAATTGATAGGAGCGCTTTCTTCTGAGCGAGCAGAAATTGAAAAAATGGCAAGTATAACCCACAATAAAAAGATTTCTGTAGATAAAAAAGAGAATGATTAGATAGTTAAAGGGGGAAAATTGTGTATGCAAATAGATCAGTTTAAGCATGAGGATAACTGGCAGGATATCAAAGACGCTGCTATGAATACTGTGAATAAGACAACAGGAAAATATCCTGATTCTGAATGGAAAAGAAGACTTATTTTGTCAGAACATTCTCCAATCCGGCGCATGAAATTTTATTGGCGTTGGAAGGGGTTAAAGTCATGGGTTAGCGTGCATATGGTACGACATAAGATTGGAATTGAGCACTGGGTATCGACACAGCGCAGTGACCGAACAGGCATTGATCGAGATGCGCTTCCACAAGGGGCTTTGGTAAACCACGCATGTGAAGCAGACGCACAAGCATTAATTAATATTAGTCGTAAGCGTTTGTGTAGTTGTGCAAGTTTAGAGACACGTGAAGCATGGCAATTAGTCAAAGAGGAAATTGCAAAAACAGAACCAGAGCTTGCTAGCTGTATGGTAAAAGAGTGTATTTATAGAGGATTCTGTCCAGAAATGTTTTCCTGCGGGTATGATAAGACAGAAGCTTTTCAAAATGAATTGAAGGCTTATCGGCAGGGTTTTATCCAATAAGATATATTTTAATACGAAAATCACTGCATTCACGCAAAAACCATTGTGCGAAATTAAAATATGCGATATGGTATACTTATCAGAAAACAAAACGCTGTAAAAGTACTTTTGTAGAAAGGATAATTTGATGATAGTGTGAAATTAAAATTTCACCCATCTTGATTTGTATGCCCGCCAAAGCGGGCAGATGGGAGTTAGCGTGAAACTTCTGAGAAGAAAGGAGGAGATATCATGACAAACACAATGGTGTGGTTGGCTGCTATGATCGTACTTATTATTATTGAGATTGTGACAGTAGGGCTTACGACCATCTGGTTTGCAATTGGTGCATTGGTTGCAATTATTGTGTCAATGCTCGGTGGCGGGATTATACTTCAGATGACAGTATTTTTGTTGGTATCACTCGGAATGTTGATATTCACTAGACCTTTGGCGATAAGGTACATAAACAATACGCGCACAAGGACAAATTATGAGGGTATCATAGGAAAAGTAGTAAGAATCACGCAGGATGTGGACAATATTGCAGGACAGGGCAGTGCGGTTGTAAATGGTCAGGAATGGACAGTACGTGCCACGGAGGACAAAAGTAAAATTCCAATGGGAAGTCTTGCAAAAGTCGTTGATATTAAAGGTGTGAGACTTATTGTCGAGAAGTATGAGGAGAGTTAGCGTGAAATTGAGCTGCCAAAGGGGGCACGAGGATTAAAATGATTCAAAAAAGTATGAGGAGGGTTTTCGTATGGTAGAAATTTTATTGGTCATATTATTTATTGTGATTGTGATATTGGCGACAAATGTACGTATTGTTCCGCAGGCGTGTGCATATGTAATAGAACGACTTGGCGGATATGATACTACATGGGGTGTAGGACTTCATTTCAAGATTCCTTTTCTTGACAGAGTTGCCAAGAAAGTAAACTTGAAAGAACAAGTTGTAGACTTTCCGCCGCAGCCCGTTATCACAAAGGATAACGTAACAATGCAGATTGACACAGTTGTGTTCTTTCAAATTACAGATCCCAAAATGTATGCGTATGGTGTCGATAATCCTATTATGGCAATTGAGAAGCTGACGGCGACAACGCTAAGAAATATTATTGGTGAAATGGAATTGGATCAGACTTTAACTTCAAGAGAAATTATAAATACAAATATGCGTTCAGCGCTTGACGTAGCGACTGATCCGTGGGGAATTAAGGTAAATCGTGTTGAGTTAAAGAATATTATTCCACCAGAAGCAATTAGAAATGCAATGGAAAAGCAGATGAAGGCAGAACGTGAGCGGCGTGAGGCGATTTTACGTGCAGAGGGCGAAAAGAAATCGACAATTTTGGTGGCAGAAGGCCAGAAAGAGTCTGCTATTCTTGAGGCAGAAGCAGAGAAACAAGCGGCGATTCTCCGCGCAGAAGCAGAGAAAGAGAGAAGGATTCGTGAGGCAGAAGGTCAGGCCGAGGCAATTCGTGTTGTTCAGATGGCAAATGCAGAAGGTATTAAGTTCTTGAAGGATGCGGGTGCCGACGAGGCAGTGCTTACCATCAAGAAACTGGAAGCATTTGAGAAAGCTGCAAACGGCAATGCCACAAAGATTATTATTCCTTCGGAAATTCAAGGGGTAGCTGGATTGACAAAATCAATCGGAGAAGTGTTAAAGTAAAATAGGTCAGGAGGAACATATGCATGACAAGGATATTGGTACTAGAAGACAGTAAAGACTGCTTAAATGCGATTACTGTGATGCTGGAAAAAGTATCTGAGAGGGTGTGTGTCGTTCCTGCAAATAGTCTGGATGAGGCAAGAGTTGCGCTTGAGGAGAAAGCGCAACCGCCCTTTCAGGCTTTTTTGTTGGACATTAATCTGGATATTAATGATAAAGATGATCTTTCTGGGATAACCTTTGCGCGAGAAATACGCATGAAAAAGGAATATGCATTCACACCGATTGTGATGATTACTTCACTGGTTAATATGGAGCTGACTGCATATAGAGAACTGCATTGTTATCAGTACCTTATAAAGCCATACAATGAACAAGATATTGAAAAGCTTGCAGGAAAGCTGTTATTTTTGTCTCAGCAGGGTGAGACGCGAGATGCGTTTGTGGTAGTGAAAAAAGATGGCATTAATTACAAGATATTTTGCAAGGATATTGTGTGTGTTAGGGCTGTTCCGCGAGGCGTTCAGTTTGTACTCTTAAAAGAAGAAATGAAAATTCCTTATCTTTCTATAAAGCAGTTGTTGGAAAAACTACCAAATGAGAAGTTTTTCCAAGTGCATCGCATGTGTGTTGTGAATCAGGATTATATTGATAATATAGATACAGTGAATGGATTTATCCATATGAACAATGGAGAACAAGTGGAAATAGGAATTACTTATAAAAGTGATATAAAAAAAAGACTATGTATATAGATGTATTATCTGTCATTTATGGAAAAGTGGTATTGACATACAAGATTTTGGAAACGATATCAATGCAAAAGTGTAAGAATAATGATTTTTAGAGTTTTTGTATTTGATGTTGTGTGAAGATTCCGAAATGTTATAATAGACAAAGGGGTACATGGGAATGGCGGAACTTGGCAGAAAATTTTTATATAGAATCTTTTGCGTGGTGGCATTGATGATTGCATTATATCTGTTGGTCGATTTGTATTTGAGTCACACGCTTGACATTAAAGTGATGGTATTGTTTGGCATTGTTTTTTCTGTGATAATATTTGGCTTTCTTGATTGGACGCAGAATTATGCTGCACTGAGACGACAGGAGCAGGAGTTAAAAATTTACAAGCTGTACATAAAGCCGATGGAAGAACTGACAAAGGATATTAGGGCGCGTCAGCATGAATTTGACAATCATATGAATGCGATTTTAAATATGCATATAACCATTGACAATTATGATGAGCTAGTGAAAGCGCAGTCAGCGTACTGCAAGGATATTTATGGGGATAAATCCCGCTGCAATCCGGCATTGTTGCGTATTTCAGATAAAATATTGGCTGGTTTTTTATATAGTAAAATTATTAGCGCACCCAGCTATATAGATATTGATATACAAGTGTTGAGTCAGGAAATTGTAACCCCTGTGTCAGAACACGCGCTTGTCGAAATCATAGGAACGCTCACTGACAATGCATTTGAGGCAGCGACACCACAGAAAAACAGAGTGGAAATGGTATTGGATGCTAAAAACGATAAGTTGATTTTTATGATTAAAAATCAAGTAGAAGATTTGACTATGGGGGAAATTTCACACTTTTTTGAAAAGGGATTCACAACCAAAAAGAACCGAGAAGATAGGGGGATTGGATTGTATCAAGCAAACCAAATTGCAAAACGCCACAAAGGAGAGATTACTGTGGAATTGTTAGAACAAGAGAATGGGCAAGAGATTTGCTTTGGGGTAAAAATATAGAAAAGCTTATTGATAAGTATCAAAAAAGAATCAAGATGCTGTTCACTTTGTTTCGGTAACAGAATTGATTCTTTTTTGATGCTTTCTTTCATTTCATTATTCTAAATTGTGAAATGATATGGTATAATAACTTCTTGTATTAAACTCTTTTCGGGAGAAAACGATAAAATGTAATGTTACAATTTGGCTATGCCTATTTATTAAGTAGTTAGTCTGTGCAATCTGACATTTGTTTAGGCTATTTATCACTGTCTATTTCATGTCAGGTGTCCTATAAAATGCCTTATATGGGTAAATGAAACAGCATTTTTTATATTTAAATTTGCATGACTGAATGGTTACAACATAATATTAAAAATATACATTTACATAATGTTACAAGATAGAGTATACTAGATGATAATGAAATTTTTAAGGAAGTGAAACAATGGGTGACAACAGGGAGAAGCCGGAATATCTCGAATTTTCCTGTCAAGAGATTGTGTTAAGTGCAGAACCAGGACAAATGATCGAGGACAGCTTTACCATACATGCCGCTGATAAATATGCAGAGGGAAAAATATACTCGTCTGATACAAGGATGCGAACATATGAGGCAGAGTTTCGCGGTGAGGAGACACAAATCCCATACTATTTTGATGGAACCACTGCCGAGGCAGGAGGAAGTATCCGAGGAGAGTTTGTGATTATAAGTAATCGTGGCGAATATATAATTTCTTATAAGATTAGTATTTTAAAACCACAACTTCAGAGTTCTATGGGGGTAATCAAGAATCTGTTTCACTTTACCAATTTGGCACAGACAAACTGGGAAGAAGCAGTTGCGCTGTTTTACTCCAAGAATTTTGCCTCTATTATTCAGAGAAGTGATAAAAATGCTCGTATGTCTTATACAGGACAGTCTCGTTTTGAGGGAAATGAACAGAATGTGGAAGAATTTCTGATTGAAATCAGCAAAAAAACGCCAATTATTTACAGCTTTGATATAGAAGGGTTTTTGCTTGAGGATATTCGAGACAGTATAGTAAAAAGCATTGTTATCACAAAGAGTGGATGGGGATATAGCTATGTCAATATCTGGATTGTTGGAGAATTTCTCAGTACAGACAGACAACAACTCACAAATATAGACTTTATTAATAACAAGTGTAATTTTAATATTTATATTGACGCGTCAAAGTTGCATGATGGTGTGAATAGTGGAGCAGTTATCTTTTCTGATGCCTGTAATGAATATACCGTTCCAGTTGATATTCTAATAGAGGAGGAACCAGAGAGAAGAACAGATAGCAGAAAGCGAAAACAGGCATTATGCGATTTGGTAAATGGCTATGTCAATATGAAACTGAACTGTCTGACACAAAACCAGTGGATGAGTCAGTTTGAAAAAGGAGTAGGAAATCTTCTGGATTCAGATGAGGATAACATTCTTTTTAATCTTTACAGAACGCAGCTTTTGATTACAAAGGAACGTTTTAATGAGGCGAAATGGTATCTTGATATGCTAGAACAGCGCTTGACCAAAGAAGCAGGGGATATTTTTCAGAAATGTTATTATCTATACTTGACTACTTTAATTAACTGTGCAGAAGATTATGTGAAGGAAGTTAGTGACGAGATTGAGACAATCTATGCGAACAATCCTGTGGAGTGGCGACTTGGCTGGCTGATTCTCCAACTTAACGAAGATTTGTTGAGGAATCGGGAGCTTCGATGGCAGTTTATGGAGGAAATGTTTGAAAATGGATGTACAAGCCCAATGCTTTTGTGTGAGGCAGTCTTGTTATTGCAAGACAATCCAACTTTTCTGTTAAAATTAGATGCATTTGAAGAAAATGTACTGTGGCATGGTGCGCGGCGCCAAATGCTTCGATCAGAATTAATTGAGCAATTACAATATCTTGCTGCCCGCAAAAAAACATATTCTACACTGTTGATTCGGATATTGGGTGAGGTATATCGTGTGTATAAATCACCACAGACAGTAGCATCTATTTGTCATATTCTGATTCTTGGAGATAAAAAAGGCGTTGACTTTTATCCGTGGTATATGCTTGGCGTAGAGTATTCAGTAAGAGTCACTGGTCTTTACGAATACTATATGATGTCACTAGAACTTGACAAATATGGAGATATTAAAGAAAGTCTGGAAATACCTAAAATGGTATTGATGTATTTTGCATACCAGAGTAGCCTTGATTATGAGTTAAATGCCTTTTTGTATGCTTATATTATTAAAAATAAGGATAAGTATCCTGATTTGGAGCAGAGTTATCGCATTGCAATTGAACGATTTATTGTAGACCAGATTAAACTGGGGCATATCAATGAAAATCTTGCGTATCTTTACAGAAATAGATTGGTGCCGCAGATGATTATGGACGATACGGCTTATGCCTTTACGCCGCTTCTTTTTATGCATCGGATTTATGTGGACAATCCGAAGGTGAAAAACATTGTCGTCATTCATGAGAAGGTGAATGGAGAAAGTTTGTATCCTGTGAAAAATTGTGTTTGTATGATACCGATTTATGGGAGTGAATATAAACTTTTTTTACAAGATGAGAATGGCAGCCGGTTTACAAAAAGCATTTATTACGAAAACAAACAACTTATGGAACCCAAAAAACAGATTAAATATATTAGCAACTATATGAAAGGTCGTCTTAGTTTTGATATTTATCTGTGTGAAGTGGACAAGAATTATATAACAATTACCAATGACAATGTCAGGCGTTTTAAAAATCTTGCGGAATCCCCACAAGTGGTGGAGAGCTTTAAAAAAGAGATTCGCACAAAGCTTTTGCGATTCTATTATGATAATGATATGATTGGCGAATTGGATGCTTTTTTGGAGGATATTGAAGCTGATGCGATGGCAGCTTCTGAGCGGGCAGAGTTTATTCGATATATGATTTCGCGGGGAATGTTTGACAAGGCGTATTATTGGCTGAAATCTTACGGAGTGGCAGATGTAGACCCCAAATCTGTAGCGCGACTTGTCAGTAAGCGGATTGTCAACAAGGATTTTGAATATGAAGAATTTCTTGTAAATGTGGCATACTATATTTACAAAAATATGAAATATGACGAAAATATCTTGCATTATTTAATGATAAATTATAACGGAAAGGTTGCAGAGCTCAGAAAATTATGGAAGTCGGCTTTAGATTTGGAACTTGATACGCAGCGAATTATGGAGCGGATCCTTCAACAGACAGAATATACAAGCATGTTGATTCCTGACAGGGATACACTGTTGATTTCCTATGCGCGGTGTGAAAAGCAGGATAGGGTACTTATAAAGAAGATTTTATTGGAAATGTCTTATGAATATTTTGTTTATGAGGCTATTTTATGCCCGCAGATTTTTGATATGTTATATCAAAGATATACAAATGGGGAGTTGACAGAGGCAATCTGTAAGCTTGCGCTATTAAAATTCTGGGCAGAAAACATTCAAAATAATACAGAGATACCAGAGGATGTTGTTCGACAGTTTGTGCAAGAGTTATTAAATGAAGATGTTTATTTTCCTTTTTATGTGAAGCTTGTTTCTTTAGTGCCAGAACTGCACTATATTAAGAACAGTATTTTTGTGGAATATCGAACACAGCCCCACAGTCAAGTGTATATACACTATATTTTTGATGATGGTTCTACTGAGGAACAACCTTTATCAGAAAGCAATGTGGAGTGTTTAGCGAGCGACGAATTGGATGAACAGGCTGAGAACGCTGTCGACTATGGAAGTTATGATATCCGCGAGATGAAAGAGATGTATGAGGGGATTCATGTAAGCATGTTTCAATTGTTTCACGGAGAGACAATTCAGTATTACATTACAGAAAGCTATGCGGAAGATGGGGGATATCTGCAAGAACATGTGACACAGAGTGGTACGTTGTACGGCAAATCAGAAGCAGGCATAGGAAGCAATGCATCTGGAAAAGGTCAGTATGATACAGATGATAGGTTTAATATATTAAATGATATTTTGCTGAGTGTTAGCCTGCAAGATGAAACGACGGCACATCAGTTGATGGAAGATTATCTGTATCAAGACTTCTGTGTAAGAGAGCTGTTTAAGGTATTATAAGGAAAAGCGTGAGGAACTGTTAAAGAGTAATTTATTAACCGCTTCTAGAGTCGACTCTCTGAAAGAGGGGTATGAAAAGATGTTGATTGACAAGGCACTGGATGAAATAACGAAGAAGAACAAAGTAGTAGTTGGTTTTGACTTGGGGAATGATTATTCACAAATTAGTTATTGCAGACAGAATCAGAGTATGCCTGACACGATTAGTCTGGTGATGGGGGGAGAGCAGTACAATATACCTACACTCCTGTGCAAGAAAAATGATGTGGAAGAAAATGCTACATGGCTGATTGGAAAGGAGGCGCTGAAAGCTGCAAAAGAAGGACAAGGGGTGCTTGTGGAGAATCTTGTTCTGTTGGCAAAAGATAATGTGAGTGTTAAAGTGAATGAGGAGGAACTGACAGCAGAGTATTTGCTTGAGATTTTTGTGAAAAAAGCGCTTGCAATGCTGTTCGCATATATTGTATCGGAAGATATTGCAGCAGTGGCATTTACAATGAAAGATATGAATACAGATGTTATGAATATGCTAAAAAATATTTCAACACATACTGTCTATCGAAAAACAGAGATTTATTTTTTAAGTCACGAAGATTGTTTCTTTCAATATATGATTCATCAGCCAGAAGAAATGTGGGTTCATGATGTGCTTTTGTATGATTATAGAAGTGATGGCATTAAAAGTCATCGACTTTCTATGAACAGAAAGACAGATCCGGTGGCGTGTTTTATAGATACTGTGCACTATCCGCAGATGAAGATTCCAGATTTGTCCGACAAGAGTGAAACTGCAAAGAGTGTATTTTATAGGCAATTGGACGCTGTATTGCTTGAGATTGTGCGAAAAAATTGTGAACAGAGAATCATAACATCTGTTTTCTTATTGGGCGATTCTTTTTCTAAAGATTGGTGTCGAGAGTCGCTCAAATATATGTGTCGAGGAAGACGTGTTTTTCAAGGAAATAATCTTTTTAGCAAGGGAGCATGTTATGGCGCACGAGAACGTGTTTATCCTTCCACATTATCTACGTCTTATGTCTATTTATCAAAGGATAAGCTTCGCGCAAATATTGGTATGACTTGTGATCGAGGACAGAATGAAATTTATTATCCGATTCTTGATGCGGGAACAAACTGGTATGAGGCACAGCGTGTTTTTGATGTTATGCTGGCAAAGAACAATATTATCACACTTAATATAGCGCCTGTAGACGGAAGAAAGACACGGATTGCGCGAATTTCTCTGGAAGGTTTAAAAGTGAGAGGGAACAAGACAAACCGTGTGGAGCTTCGGTTTTATATGGAAGATCCAAATGCTGTCCAGATTCAGATAACAGATAAAGGATTTGGTGAGTTTTTCCCATCTACAGGCCAAGTCTGGAGAGAATGCCTGCCATTGGAGGCCATTACATAGAAAACAAAGGGGTTATGTAAATGAATAATGTTTGTCTTTGCACAGGAAATTATGCAAAAAATCCATTTTATTTAAAATTTTCTGACATTTCATTGTATTCTATAGAGGAGTTATGTTATTATTTTATGGAAAGGGTACATCTGCTAGATGACTCTGTGGTTTCAGAAGACCTTGTGCATTGGATTCGCCAAGAGTGTGGACTTACAGAACTTGCAGATGAACTCGATGTTTATGTCAGGAAGCACGTATCTGTTGCCGCTTTTGTCTCGACAATACTAGAGAGAACAGGAATGTATGACAGCAGTACAATAAAACAGGTAGACCGTATTTTGAAAGAGCAGTCAAGTCTTACCATTATTGAGAAGTATAGAAAAAGGGCGGAATACTTGTATCAGCAAGGAAGATTTCGGCAGGCGCTTGCCATTTATGGGGAGTTGGTGGAGTATATATCTTCACGGGATAATGCGGGGAGGGCATTGTTGTATTATAATATGGCATCTATCTATGCTATGGATTTTGCTTATAGACAGGCGGCAGATCTATATTATGAAGCATATTTGTTGCATCCTGACAGACAAACTAGATACGCCTATATTCTTGCGAACAGAAAGGCACTTACAGACTATGCTTATGGCGCTTTTAAAAGGGATAATCCAGACTGGGAGGAGGATTTCCAAATGGTGGAGCAGTTGTGTGCACAGGTAGATCAAAAGTGGTTTGCTTCGCGGGAAAAGAAACTGGTGACAGAACTAGAAGAATTGAAAGCAAGCGGACAGATGGAATTGTACCGCCAGCAGTCACAGGCGCTAATCGGACAACTTAAAAAGGATTACAAGCGCCAGACAATGAGTTAGCGAAAGGGGTTTTTCAAGATGGGATTATTGGGAAAGATTAAGGGACTGTTTAATCGGCAGCAGGAGGAAGACGAAAATGTGTACCGACCAGACTGGGAGGAGGAACGTTTAAAGCGTGATAATATTGACATGCATGACAAAATACAAAGAGAGCATTATGTCAAGGCGTGTCTGGAACAAATGTCAGAAGCATCTAAGGAGTTGGATGCTCTCGGCGGTGAGTACAATCTTGTGACGTCCTACTTGACAGATATGGAGGAGATTGAGGTACAGACAGACGAGGTAAAAGAACAATTAAAAACCTATGCTGGGAAAATTTTGGAACTTGAGAGCAATCGAGAGAAGCTTGACAAAAAGCGGCGTGTTATGAAACCAGAGGATTATTTGCGCATGGAGCGCATCGAACAATATATGCCAGAAGGGTACCGCAGATTAAAAGAAGCTGAGGACTATCAAGTTTTGGTCAAGAAAGATATGGGAAGGCTTGAGGGAGAGCGGCACGCTTATTATTTTAGGAAGAATGAACTTCAGAATGCAATGCAAAATATGAAAGGGATCACCTTTATGTGCGTTGGCTCCATGATGTTTTTGGTTATATTGCTTACAATTATTGGCGCGTCGTGGCATCTTGACGTTTCTCTTGGCTATACGATTGCTGTGTTGGTTGCAGCGACAACACTGGCATTTGTGTTTGTAAAATTTCATGAATCGCAGCGGGAACTGGTGCGCGTTGAAAAAGGAATTAACAAGCTTGTACTGCTGCACAATACAGTAAAAATTCGCTATGTAAACAATACAAACCTTTTGGAATATCTGTATGTCAAATATGACGTGAACAGTTCCAATGAGCTTAAAAAATTATGGGATAAGTACTTAGAAGAAAACATTCATCGTGAACAGGAAAAGCAGATGGAACAGGATATGGATTTCAATGAAGCAGCACTCATTAAGCTTTTGCGCCGTTGCAATCTTGCAGATCCAAATATTTGGCTTCATCAGGCAGCAGCGTTGATTGACAACAAGGAGATGGTTGAGATCCGACATGGATTGATTATTCGACGCCAAAAACTTAGAAAACAGATGGAGTACAATGCAAAGATAGCACAAGATGCACAGGACGAGGTAAAGGATATTGTGGATAACTATCCAGAATATGCAGAGAAAATTTTGGATATGGTGTCTGTCTATGAAAAAGCGCTTGCATAATGCTTATAAAAATACATAGTTTGATTAAAAAATATCAAGGAAAAATAGGAGGAAAATAAAATGCAAGAATTTACACCAATTAAAGAGGGTAAGGTACGTGAGATATATGACAATGGAGACAGTCTGATTATTGTAGCAACAGATAGAATATCTGCTTTTGATGTCATTTTAAAAAATAAAATTACAAACAAAGGTGCGATTCTCACACAGATGTCAAGATTTTGGTTTGATTTCACCAAGGACATTGTGCCAAATCACATGATTTCTGTGGATGTCAAGGATATGCCTGAATTTTTCCAGCAGGAGCAGTTTGAGGGGAATAGTATGATGTGCCATAAGCTTGATATGATTCCAATAGAGTGTATTGTGCGTGGGTATATCACAGGAAGCGGCTGGGCAAGCTATAAAGAAAATGGTACAGTGTGTGGAATAAAACTTCCAGAAGGATTACAAGAGTCAGAAAAACTTCCTGAGCCAATTTACACACCAAGCACAAAAGCCGATTTGGGGCTGCATGATGAGAATATTTCTTTTGAGCGCAGCATTGAAGTGCTAGAAGCACAATATCCCGGAAAAGGCGAGGAATATGCTATCAAGATTAAGGATGCGACAATTGCCCTTTATAAAAAATGTGCTGCGTATGCGTTGAGCAAAGGAATTATTATTGCGGATACAAAGTTTGAGTTTGGTCTTGACAAGGAAGGTAATTTGGTACTTGGTGATGAGATGCTCACACCTGACAGTTCTCGATTCTGGCCGCTTGAAGGATACGAGGCAGGAAAGGGACAGCCTTCTTTTGACAAGCAGTATGTGAGAGATTGGCTTAAGGCAAATCCAGACAATGACAACTTGTTGCCTGATGAAGTTGTTATTAAAACCGTTGACAAGTATAAAGAAGCATTTGCTCTACTTACAGGAAAAGAGTTTATATAATATAAAGTGATATTCGCGGCGACTTTGACAAATAATAATGAGGAGAAAAATATGAGTACAGACAGATATACAAGCCCTCTTTCTGAGCGCTATGCCAGCAAGGAAATGCAGTATGTATTTTCACAGGATATGAAATTTAAGACATGGAGACGCCTCTGGATTGCCTTGGCGGAGACAGAGATGGAGCTTGGATTAAGTGAGAATGGCAAGCCAGTTATTTCACAGGAACAGATTGATGAGCTGAGAGCACACGCTGAGGATATTAACTATGAGGTGGCAAGAGAGCGTGAAAAACTGGTGCGACATGATGTGATGAGCCATGTATACGCTTATGGACAACAGTGTCCAAAGGCAGCGGGAATTATTCATCTAGGGGCGACTTCTTGTTATGTGGGAGATAACACAGATATTATTGTGATGTATGAGGCAATGAAGCTTGTACACAAAAAATTAGTGAATGTAATTTATGTGCTTGCGAAATTCGCAGAGCAATATAAGAGTCTTCCTACTCTCGCATTTACACACTTTCAGCCTGCACAGCCCACTACAGTAGGGAAGCGTGCGACGCTCTGGATGCAGGAATTTTTGATGGATCTGGAAGACTTAGAGTATGTAATGAAAAGCTTGAAACTGTTGGGTTCCAAAGGAACGACAGGTACACAGGCAAGCTTTCTGGAACTTTTCGATGGGGATCAAGAAACAATTGATAAGATTGACCCTATGATTGCGGCAAAAATGGGCTTTAAAGAGTGCTATGCGGTATCTGGACAGACATATTCCAGAAAGGTGGATACCAGAGTGGCGAATATTCTTGCGGGGATTGCGGCAAGTGCGCATAAGATGTCAAATGATATTCGGTTATTGCAGCATCTAAAAGAAGTGGAAGAGCCTTTTGAGAAAAATCAGATTGGTTCGTCAGCGATGGCATACAAGAGAAATCCAATGCGTTCTGAACGCATTGCATCTTTGTCTCGATATGTGATGATCGATGCCCTAAATCCGGCAATTACATCTGCGACACAATGGTTTGAGCGGACTTTGGATGATTCAGCGAACAAGAGGCTTTCAATACCGGAAGGATTTCTCGCAATTGATGGAATCTTAGACTTGTGTCTCAATGTTGTCGATGGACTTGTAGTTTATGACAAGGTAATTACAAAGCACCTGCTGGCAGAACTTCCGTTTATGGCGACAGAAAATATAATGATGGATGCTGTAAAGAATGGCGGAAACAGACAGGAGCTTCATGAAAAGATTCGCACACTTTCTATGGAAGCAGGAAAAATGGTCAAGGTGGAAGGAAAGGACAATAATCTATTGGAGCTAATTGCAGCAGACCCAGAGTTTAATTTGACACTAGAACAATTGCAGACGGCGATGGAACCATCCAAGTATGTAGGCAGATCACCAGTACAGGTTACTGCTTTTCTTGACAAGGTTGTGAAGCCAGTGTTGGAGGCAAATAAGACAGAACTAGGAATTAAGGCAGAAATTAATGTGTAAATATTCTTTACTTATCTATAAAAAAGTTGTATGATTATTAGCGGTGCTTAAAGCATGCAGATATCAATATTTTATAAGGTATCTGGTACAATATAGATACAATTTAGTAAGGAAATGTTTAGAATAATCAATTTGAGATTGTTCTGAGTAGTTTCGAGCAAGAACCGGAGGTATGTCAATGGTAAAAGCAGTAGTAGGAGCAAACTGGGGAGATGAGGGAAAGGGTAAAATTACCGATATGCTCGCGCGAGAGGCAGATATTATTATCCGTTTTCAGGGAGGTGCAAACGCAGGACACACAATTGTGAACAATTATGGTAAGTTTGCACTTCACACTCTTCCTTCAGGCGTATTTTATAATCACACGACAAGCATTATAGGGAATGGTGTGGCGTTGAATATTCCTATCTTGATGGAAGAGATTAAGTCCATTACAGACAGAAATGTACCAATGCCTAAGATTTTGGTATCAGATAGGGCGCAGATTGTGATGCCGTATCATATTTTGTTTGATCAGTATGAGGAGGAGCGTCTGGGCGGCAAGTCTTTTGGTTCTACCAAGTCTGGCATTGCGCCTTTTTATTCTGATAAATACGCAAAGATTGGGTTTCAAGTGAGCGAACTTTTTGATGAAGAACTTTTAAAAGAAAAGATTAAGAGTGTGACTGCACAGAAAAATGTGATTTTGGAACATCTATATCACAAACCGGCAATTGACTCATCAGAACTTCTTGAGACGTTACATGCCTACAGGGATATGATAAAACCTTTTGTGTGTGATATTTCTGTGTATCTTGATGAGGCATTAAAAGCTGGAAAGAACATACTTTTGGAAGGCCAGTTAGGCACTTTAAAGGACCCTGATCACGGTATTTATCCAATGGTTACATCATCATCAACGCTGGCTGCTTACGGCGCGATTGGTGCAGGTATACCACCTTATGAAATTAAAGAAATTTATACTGTATGTAAGGCATATTCTTCATCAGTAGGTGCAGGTGCGTTTGTATCTGAAATTTTTGGTGATGAGGCGGATGAACTTAGACGTCGTGGCGGAGACGGCGGAGAATACGGTGCTACAACAGGACGCCCGAGACGTATGGGCTGGTTTGACTGTGTAGCTTCCAAGTATGGTTGCCGTTTGCAAGGCACAACAGATGTCTGCTTTACTGTGCTTGATGTATTGGGGTATCTAGAGGAAATTCCAGTGTGTATTGGGTACGAGATTGATGGAGTGGTTACGACACAATTTCCTGTCACAGCAAAGCTTGAAAAAGCAAAACCTGTGTTCACTATATTGCCTGGCTGGAAATCAGATATTAGAGGCATTCGGAATTATGAAGATCTGCCAGAAAATTGTCGCAAATATGTTGCGTTTATCGAGGAACAGATTGGTTATCCCATTACTCTTGTGAGCAATGGACCCGCTAGAGATGACGTTATATATAGGAAAAGTACCTTAAAGAAATAAAGTAGAATCTATTTGAGAAATTCGTCGCAAAACTGTATTAATCAGATTGCGACGATTCTTTTTGAAAAATTTTTACTCAATTTTGAAAATAGATAGGATTTCTTGATATATTTTGTAAATTATGTTATACTGTGAACGTCTTCAAACAAATCATGCAGCAAAATTTGTTGCACATAAGTTCGTCATGTATATGACAAAGGAGGAAATTTTTATGAAGAAGAAAGTATTGTCACTGGTACTGACGGCTGCAATGGTAATGTCATTGGCAGCATGTGGTTCAGACAAGAATGCAGGCGGAGATGCAAATGCAAACACAGGAAATGCCGAGGCAGAGAAAACAGATGCCAATGCGGCGGGAGCAGATAATGCGGAGGCAACAGGGACAGAAAATGCAGATTCAGCAGAGACAGCAGTGTCTGATATGAATATTGCAATGGTTACAGACTCCGGTGATATTACCGATCAAAGTTTTAATCAGACAACCTATGAATCCTGCAAAAGTTGGGCAGAGACTAATAATGTGCCATTCACATATTACAAGCCAGACAGTGATTCTGACGAGGCGCGAAATGCCAGCATTGATCAGGCTGTAGCAGGAGGGGCGAATGTCATTGTTTTGCCAGGATATATGTTTGCAGCAGCAGTTGTTGCTCAGCCAGAATTGTATCCAGATGTCAAGTTTGTAGCGCTGGATGTCAGTGCAGGTGATATCTGTGAAAAAGGAGTAGGTGAAGGTTATACTTATAACCCAGCAGACTATAATGTGACAGATTATTACAATGAGGAGAACGTTTACTGCTGTACGTATCAGGAAGAACTTTCAGGATATATGGCAGGATATGCAGCTGTAAAGTCTGGTTATAAGCATCTAGGATTTTTGGGTGGTATGTCTGTTCCAGCAGTTACTCGCTTTGGATATGGTTATGTGCAGGGAATTGATGCGGCAGCGACAGAACTTGGCATTGCAAGTGATGTGGAAGTAGAGTATGTCTGTGGTGGACAGTTCTATGGCGATGCCGATATCACAAGTGCTATGGATACATGGTACGGAACAAAAAATGTAGAAGTTGTGTTTGCATGTGGAGGCGGTATTTATACTTCAGCGGCAGAGGCAGCAGGAAAAGTAGATGGAAAAGTGATAGGTGTTGATTCTGATCAGCAGCCAATTATTGATGGAAAGTATGGAGAGGGTATGACAGTCACTTCTGCAATGAAAGGACTTTCAGCGACCGTCAACAGTGTTCTTACAGATATTAGAGACGGAAATTGGAATCAGTATGCAGGAAAGATTGAGAATCTTGGACTTGTCTCAGAAAATCCAGAAGAAAATTATGTACAGTTGCCAATTAGTACAACACAGTGGAGTGACACCTTTAATGAGGATGATTATCGAGCATTAGTTAAGGCAATGTACAGCGGAGAGGTTACAGTGTCTAGCGATATTTCAGCAATGCCATCAACAACAGTAAAAGTGACAGATTACGGCAGCATTAAGTAATAAAGGGAATTATTTTTCATAAAAGGGAGCATAAAAACTCCCTTTTTTTGTAATAGACACTTAGGATTTTTTGATTTGATAGTACAAAAAATTACTGTAATAGATTAGTATCATATGGAGGGAGGTATTACAGATGGCGGAATATGCGATTGAAATGTTGAATATCACCAAGAAATTTCCGGGCATCATAGCAAATGACAATATTACATTACAGTTAAAAAAAGGTGAGATTCATGCATTGCTTGGCGAGAACGGTGCAGGAAAATCGACGCTTATGAGTGTGCTTTTTGGTCTATACCAGCCGGAAGAAGGTGAGATACACAAAGACGGAAAGCGTGTTACAATCAATGATCCAAATGATGCCAATGCACTAGGAATTGGTATGGTTCATCAGCATTTCAAGCTTGTGGAATGTTTCTCAGTTCTCGATAATATTATTTTGGGAGTGGAGACCACAAAGGGCGGATTGCTTCAAAAGGAAGAAGCGCGCAGAAAAGTGGTTGCACTATCCGAAAAATATGGTCTTTCTGTGGACCCAGATGCAATTGTGGAAGATATTACAGTGGGAATGCAACAAAGAACAGAGATTTTAAAAATGCTTTATCGGGATAATGATATTCTGATTTTTGATGAGCCAACTGCTGTGCTAACACCACAAGAGATTAAAGAGCTTTTGACCATTATGAAAAATCTTGCGGCAGAAGGAAAGAGTATTTTGTTTATCACACACAAGCTTGCTGAGATTATGCAGGTGGCAGACCGATGTAGTGTACTCAGAAAAGGAAAATATATTGGTACAGTTTCCGTAAAAGATACTACGCCTGAGAAGCTGTCCGCAATGATGGTGGGGCGCGATGTCAATTTTGTTGTGGAGAAAAGGCCTGCGACCCCAAAGGAGGTTGTCCTTGATATTAAAAATATGACAGTGGCCTCTAAGCATCATAAGAACAACGCTGTTAACAATGTGTCATTTCAAGTGCATAGAGGCGAGATTGTCTGCATTGCAGGCATTGATGGAAATGGGCAGACAGAATTTGTCTATGGTTTATCAGGATTGGAACCATTAAAGAGCGGAACTATTACAATGAATGGCACAGATATTACACATTTGCCAATTCGCAGACGTTTGACAATGGGTATGAGTCATATTCCAGAGGATAGACATAAGCATGGACTTGTTTTGGATTACTCCCTTGAGGATAATATTGTCTTGCAACGGTATTTTGAGCCACAATTTACGAATAAATTTGGATTTCTAAAAAGAAAGGAAATCCGAAAGTACGCGAATCGATTAATTGGGCAGTATGATGTGCGTTCTGGTCAAGGGGCAGTGACAAAAGCGCGCTCCATGTCTGGTGGCAATCAGCAGAAGGCAATTATTGCGCGTGAAATTGATAAAAATCCTGAGCTTTTGATTGCGGTTCAACCAACAAGAGGACTTGATGTAGGTGCAATCGAATATATTCACAAGCAGTTGGTAGCACAAAGAGATGCTGGAAAAGGTGTTTTGTTAGTTAGTCTGGAACTTGACGAGGTTATGAATGTATCGGATAGAATCCTTGTGATGTATGAGGGGGAAATTGTAGGAGAGTTTAATCCGAAAAAAGTTACTGTTGAGGAACTGGGACTTTACATGGCAGGATCGAAACGAAAGGAGGCGGTGAAATGAGCACAGAACAGAAAAAGGAAAACAGCCTTCTAAAAAAGTGTATTAGAAACAACGGGTTTCAGACCATTATCGGTTCATTGCTTTGCATAGTGATAGGTCTTTTGATTGGTTATATTGTGCTTTTAATGATTAATCCACAAGGCGCAGGAAAGGCAATCACGGCGATTTTAAAGAATTTTCTTTATTATCCAAGTGCAGCCGCAGCAAAAAAGTACTTTGGCACAACACTGGTGAAGGCATCGGCACTGTTGATGTGTTCTCTGTCTGTGCTGTTTGCATGGAAAGTAGGACTTTTTAATATTGGAGCGGCAGGACAATATGTAATTGGGGCAGGTGCATGCCTATATTGTGGACTGAAATTTGGTATGCCTTGGTATGTATGTTTGTTTGCTGCGATTGTAGCAGCCGCCCTTGTGGGAGCAATTTCAGGAGCGCTCAAGGCATATTTCAACGTGAATGAAGTAATTTCTTGTATTATGCTAAACTGGATTGGACTGTATGTAGTAAATATGTTGTTGTCAAATGTAAAAGAACAGACCACCCCGTATACTAGACCGCTCTCTAGTGTGAATAAGAGTGCATTGTTACCCAATATGGGACTAGACAAGTTATTTTCAAAGAATGAGTTTGTCACAATTGGGCTTTTACTTGCAGTGATTGCTGCCATTGCCATATGGATTCTGTTGGAAAAAACAAAGTTTGGCTATGAGTTAAAGGCGACAGGACTCAATAAAAATGCAGCAAAATACTGTGGTATGCGCGAGAAAACAAACATTATTCTCACAATGATGATCGCTGGAGGATTGGCAGGACTTGGTGCGGGCATTTTTTATCTGACAGGAATTGAACAGTGGATGGTACAACAGACTTCTGTTCCAGCAATGGGATTTAATGGGATTGCGGCAGCCTTCCTTGGAGGTTCCAATCCGATAGGAGCGATTTTTTCTTCTTATTTTATTCAGCACATTACCAGTGGTGGTACTTATGTTGACAAGACAATGTACTGTTCGCAGATTTCAGATTTGATTTCGGCATTTATTATCTATCTATGTGGTTTTGTATTTTTCTTTAAAGTCCGTTTGAACAGATATCTGGATAAAAGAGACGAGAAGAAAGGGGGCGCGAAGTAATGCTGTTATTGGTGCAATACACGTTAATATTTGCTTCTGTTTTAATACTTGTGGCGCTTGGTGGATGTTTTTCAGAGCATAGTGGTATTATCAATATTGGTTTGGAGGGCATTATGGTTATCGGTGCACTTGGTGGTGCACTTACAATGCGTTACCTTTCAGCTGGAATGCCTGCTTTTGTTGTTATTTTGCTTGTAGTGTTGGCAAGTGTTATTAGTGGTATGATTTTTTCTCTTTTGTTAGGGGTTGCTGCAATTAAGTTTAATGCTGACCAAACGCTTGTTGGAACGGCGCTCAATCTTCTAGGACCTGCAATTGCAGTTGTTCTTGTGCGGGCAGTAAATACTGCTGAGAGCGTAGATAATGTTTCTTCTACAGTAGTCTATGGACAGGCAAAGAAAGCGTTTCTGGTCAATATAGGCAGTTTTGAATTTAATTGGTTTATGTTGATTGCTCTGCTGGTGTTAATTGCCTCGTATATTGTATTGTATAAAACCCGATTTGGTCTGCGGCTTTGTGCTTGTGGCGAGCACCCACAGGCAGCGGATTCGGTTGGAATTAATGTTTACAAAATGCGTTATGCAGGCGTGCTGATTTCAGGTGCGCTTGGCGGGTTAGGCGGTCTTGTTTACATTACTGCTGGTGTGAGTGAGTGGAAGTTTGAAAATGGCGTTGCGGGATTTGGTTTTCTTGCGCTTGCAGTAATGATTTTTGGACAGTGGCGACCTGTCAATATTGGACTTACAGCACTGTTGTTTGGAATGTTTCGTGCACTTTCCAATGTCTATATGGGCTTTGACGCGCTGGTAGCGCTTAAGCTTCCTAGTACGATTTACAATATGCTTCCATATATTATTTCTCTGATTGTTCTTGTGTTTGTCTCCAAAAAGTCAAGGGCGCCCAAAGCAGAGGGAATACCTTATGATAAGGGATTAAGATAAGGATAAAAGTTTAGAAAGGATAGGAAAATATAGTATGGGATTTTTAAATCACCGAAAGAAAAACAAAGAACCAAAGCGTGTGGAAAAGTATGGTCTTTTATTTTGCTTAGAAGGCAATTACACAAAAATAATCGACCAGATTGAAATGTTATTTAACAGTAAGTCTGACGAAGAAACGAATGTCAGTGAGACAGATAGCATTGAAAAAGAAAACAGTGAGACAAATTATTATACCCTGCATAATGGTGATATGGAGATTGTTTTTGTTTCTGGACTGAAAGAGGAAGGAAAAGATTATACCAAAGACCAACTTGGAGGAGTACAAGGATTTGTGTATTCTATTCAAACAGAACATGTAGATATCAAGCGCAATCTATTTTATCATCTGCGTCAATGTAAGGGAATTGTACAGGTTATTTTTCGTTTTGACAGTGTAAGTGCGCAGGAAACAGAAGATAAACTGCAGAAGATGGTTACGCCTGTTCTAATGGTTGTAGAAAAATTACAGGGAGTTTTAACCTTTGGAGATGGAACGGCGTTTCTGAATAGTGAAGGGCAGCTGATTCTGGACCAAAAAGGAAATACAAAATTAGATTACTATATGCCGGCAGAGATTCAGCCAGATGAAGACTGGGGAAAAGATATGCCGCAGGAGACATTAGACCGAAAGGAGCGTTCTATGGCATGGCTGAAAGAGAGAAGAATTTATGTCTCGCCATGGCTGCCTTTTCTCTCTGAGATAGAAGCAAATGGGCCTGCACGCACCACAAGAGAAATCTGCGGCAGAGCGGCTGCACTGTTAGCCATTTCCCTGTACTCGGAATGTCGTCTTGGAGAAGGAATGGATTATGAACAGGCGAAAGAATTTATCGCTCCTGTCATGGAACGTTTTATGGTAGAGGAGTTTCTTTCTCCGAAAGAAAAAACTTATCTGGAAAATCCAGAGTCTGCTAGAGAAGAACAAATTCAATATTCATGGCAATATGAAAATTTGTTGGTTATGGAGTGGGCACTTGGTCTTGTAGATGAACTTCCATATCCTGATAATATTTGTGATGTGGGTAGAACAGTTCGCATACTGCACCCATTTGATTCTCTTGAGGAGTTTGAGCAAAATGTATCAGTACGTCCATATAGGGAACTGCTTGATGCAGCGGATCTAATTTATCGGATAGACTGGGCTTGTGTCGATGCGCGTGTGATGGGCATGAAAGCACCTGCTGAATTGGATGCAGGTGTTGTTGTAGAGCGGCACCGCTCCTTGTTTTGGCTTGCAGGGATAGATGAGCGCTGTGCATGGGATGATGTTGACTTATCCACTTGATTTTTATATGCGTGCTGATGTAGAGAACTATTATATGGGTATCTGTAATCAGGTAGGAGAAGATAAAGCTTTTTTACTTCATTGACAGATGCATTTTGCGATATTCGCTGGGAGTCATTCCTGTATATTTTTTAAATTGTCTCATAAAATGTAATTCATTGTCGTATCCGCAAAAGACAGACAGTGACTGGATAGACATGTCGGTCGTTCGCAAATAGAATTGTGCGTTTTTAATGCGAGACTGGATAATATCCTGAATACAAGTGGTATCAAAAAAACTTTTGTAGAGACGCTGAAAATGGGTCGGGCTGAGATTCACTTCTCGTGCAATCGAGGCAACGTCCCATTTTTTGTGTGGGGCATTCTGAATATTCATACGAACTTGGTTTAGGCGCTGAAAATACTTGTTTTTCAGTCGTTCGTCTTTACTGGTATGAAATTGTCCTGCAAGAGAGTACAAAAGAGCATGCATTAGGGCATCAATAATTTGCGCTTTATATAAATGAGAGGATAAATTTTTAGAAACGATTATTTTGACGTATTCTGTCAGCAATGTTGTATCTGTTAATGGGAATGGATGATTCAACAAAAGATCTAGTTGCTCTATTAGAGACTCTCCCTCTGAAAAGTCAAAATGAATCCAATCATCACTGTAGGGCTGTGCATGACAACCATAATGAATATAAGCATTTTTATCGTATAAAATAGCTGTATTAGGGGGAGTATCAATAAGTTTTCCATCAATCTCAAAGAAAGCTTCTGTTTTTATAAACATAAGTGTATAAACACCATTTCCGTTTGGACGTCGTATATCAAAACCAGTGCGATGTCTGGAATCAAATCCACAGTTGCTTACAATAATCATTATTATACCTCCAAAGTAGAACGTTGTCAGTGCTGTAACATACAGTGTAACGGTTTTTCTTTTCCATGTCAATAAAAATAGATGGTAAAAAAGTGCAAAAAGTCAGTTTTTGGTTGATTTGTCAATTGTTTCTTTTGTTGTATACATGTATTCTATTTCCCGTGGATAAAATTCAAATCTGAAATAATAGAGGAGGTGAATCTATATGATAAGCAGAAACATATTTTTAACAGACATCGATGAAGTTATGGAGTTTGTCAATCAGGTAGAGAAATGTTCCTATAATGTGGACATTGCTGTGGATGACTCTGTAATTAATGCAAAATCTGTTCTCGGGATGCTAAGCAAGGGATTCCGCCGTATGATGCGAATGGATATCCACGCAGACCATGCAGATGAATTGCTTGAAAAGATTGCAAGATTCTGTATTTAGAGAATAAGAAAGATGCAAGACAACAGATACAATAGAAAAGTAACAAAAGTCCTCCAATTGCGGTTGGAGGATTTTTGTTATGTGCACAGACGCAGAGAGGAATTATATATACAACTAAGATTGCCGTGTCCAGCGTGGCAGTAGAGAAGATAAATTTTTGATTGCATAGATTTGTACAAAGGAAATGAGCAGCAAAAGCGACTCTATAAATAGCGAACAGATTGTGCGAATAGAGAAAGAAACCTGTTCTACTTGACTGGAAGGATATGGAGGAACATATGAATTATGATTTGACACAGGGAAATATTATGAAAAATTTGTTAAAGTTTTCATTTCCAATCATGATTGGAAATGTACTTCAGCAACTTTATAACGTGGTAGACACATTGATTGTCGGGCGGTATTTAGGTAAAAATGCGTTGGCAGCAGTGGGGTCTTCTTACACACTGATGGTTTTTGTGACATCAATTATTTTAGGATTATGTATGGGGAGCAGTGCTTTTTTTTCTATACAGTTTGGCAGACGTGATCAGAAACGATTAGAACAGGGAATTTATATGGCATTTCTTATGATAGGAACTGTCACTTTAGCATTAAATATTTTTGTCTATGTAGGAATTTATGGGATTCTTGCTTTTCTTCGTGTGCCAGAAGAAGTCATTCCTTATATGAAGTCCTATTTGTTGTGGATTTTTGCAGGAATTATAGCAACCTTTTTATATAATTTTGTAGCAAATTTTATGCGTGCTCTTGGCAACTCACTTATACCACTATGTTTCCTAGGGATTTCGGCTGTGCTAAATATTTTTTTAGACTTATTTTTTATCAGGGTATTAATGTGGGGTGTCAGCGGGGCAGCGGCAGCGACTGTGATTTCGCAGTATATTGCAGGTTTTGGTATTCTGCTATATTGTTTAAAAAAATATCCTGAAGTACATATTAAAAAGGAAAATAGACATTGGAATTCTGGAATTTTAAAGGAATTGCTAGGTTTATCGTCACTGACGTGTCTGCAACAGTCTGTCATGAATTTTGGAATCTTGATGGTACAAGGGCTAGTTAACAGTTTTGGCGCTGTTGTAATGGCAGCTTTTGCAGCAGCCGTGAAGATTGATTCTTTTGCCTACGCACCAGTACAGGATTTTGGCAATGCGTTTTCTACTTATGTAGCACAGAACTTTGGTGCGGGAAAAAGGGATAGAATCCGAAAGGGAATGCGAGATGCAGTGCTTGGCGCGTTTGTGTTCTGCGCAGTGATTTCTATTTTTGTGGTGGGATTTGCGAAACCGCTTATGTCACTGTTTTTGGATGAGAGCAGCGCGGATGCAGTATTGGTTGGTGTTGGTTATCTTCGTATTGAGGCTTCATTTTACTTTGGTATTGGGCTTTTATTTCTGTTTTATGGATATTTTCGTGCTATGAATAAACCTGGAATTTCGGTTATTCTTACTGTGATATCTCTTGGAATGCGCGTGCTGTTGGCATATCTTTTATCGTCTGTTGAGGCGATTGGTGTAATTGGCATCTGGATGTCTGTGCCAATTGGGTGGATTCTTGCGGATATTGCTGGAGTGTATTTTTATAGGGGTGGGAGTAACAAGGAGGTAAATAAAAAATAAAAGAGTAGTCATTTTGAGAGAAAGCATGTATAATTGATTAACGTATAAAAATGTGTGCAAGAGATGAGAAAACAGGGAGGCATAAATAAAGTGAAAATTAAGGATTTTAATAAACAGGATTCTATGTTATTTCGTGCAGTGGCTATTTTGATGGTGGTTATAGCACATTATTCTAATCTAATATATGATGATAGTGGGCATAAGATTTGGAATTTATTGAATAAATTGGGGAGATATGGAGTTGCAATATTCTTTTTAGTTTCTGGTTATGGATTGGTAAAATCTACAAAGGGGAAAGAGCTGAATTATCTTTTTTTATTGCGAAGAGTACAAACAGTTTATGTGCCATTTATCTGTATGCAATTCTTGACGCTTATATTTATAGGGATTCCGCATAATGAAATGACAGTAAAAGATTGGATTCTCTATTTTGTAGGTATTGATTATTGGTATATAATAGTGATATTTTTACTCTATTTTTTATTTTATATTTCTATGAGATATATTAAACAATATCAACAAATAGGTTTATTTATATTAGTCACTGGATTAAATATTTTGTTCGCTTTGATGGGATGTGAGGAATGGTGGTATCTGACAAACTATGTTTTTTGTATAGGAGTTTATTTTGCATTTCATGAGAAAAGTGAACAGAAAAGAGTTGGAACACAAACTCTTTTCTGTTTTGTTGGATTTGTTCTTACTTCTATTATTTATCCCAAGTTAGAGGGAGTAATATTACATGACTTATTTAAAATAGCAGCTGCATTATGCTTTTCAGGATTCGTATGGTTTGCATATGCTGTATTTCCTTTTCATATAAATTTAAGACCTATAGTTAAAATAGGAGAATGTTCTTTATACATATACATTCTACATGTGCAGGCTCTTACTTTTTTGAAAGTACACAATTTAACCTCTTGTGTAGCGATATTCTTGTCGCTGATTATAGTTATAACAATATCGTTAATCCTTGAAAGAATAGCTGCAAAAATAAGTCATATAAAAGGAACATGAAGTTTTTTTATGCTAATTTTTGTGCTGTTTTTGTATGAGTCTCTTTGTCCACAGTTGACAGCTTTCTTGCAATATAGACAGCTGGTGGATCCAAGAGACTTGTAAAGATAAAGATGACATAACTTGAGAAAACAATATTCATCAAAGTCTTTATTTCGTAAACCCCCCAGAATGCAGCAAATGTGTATAAAAAAGTATTAAAAAATTGAGAGATTAGTGTGAAATCAAAGATTTCACCCATCCTGATTTGTATACCCGCAAAAGCGGGCAGATGAGAGTTCGTGTGAAAAGTACTTCTAACCACCTGTGGCAGTTTCTACTCATAACAGAGGTTTGCTTTGTAGAGAGGTACTAAGTCTCACATGTGTTAATTACATGTCTATCTCATTTTATTTATTTTCCCTTTGAGGTGGTGCTTCTTCTTTTTGATTTTCTGGAAAAAATTCAGCGATGGTATGTTTATTTTGCATTCGTCCAATACAAAACAATAGAATCCATATCAATAGGGGGATTGCAATAATTCCAAATAAAAGTGCCATAAATCGGCTTTCAGATTCTCCTGGAGCGGCTGTAAAGGCAGAGATTACATATGCTATAAGCAAACCAGCGATTGCGATTAATGCAGTGATGGCAGCAAGCTGTTTTGGATTTTTCTTCATAATTGGTTACCAAACCTTTCTATGAAATAAAATAAAAAAGAATAGGGATACAAATGTGATTATAGTCCGTGAGAAAGAAAAATGCAAGGAACTATTAAAAAACATAAATTTTGGGACGCGATTTTTAATACTTTAAAGACGAGTGAACAGTAACCTTTGACTTTCTATGAAGTTTAGTATATACTGTTGCTATGCGAATTGGTATGGATATTATAACCATTACATTTGTGCAAGTCCTAAGAAACTGACAGAGGCACTTGTCAACGAATCATCTGCGGTTTTGCTGCTGTACATGTGTGAATCACATATCGCAGAAATTTTTACAGTACAAAAATATCTAAAAATATAAAGTGAAAGACGAAAGGGTGTTAAAGATTATGGCAGAAGAAAAGACTTTATTAGAACAGTGGAGAGGAATGGCGTACAATGAGCAGATGGATAAGAATGTACTCCAGAAGCTCTGGATTGATTATTTCCAAAAAGAAAAAGAAATTTATCAGCAGCTTTTAAAAAATCCCAATGAGGAAGTGCGTGGGACAGTAAAAGAGCTCGCAGAAAAGTATAATGTGGATATTATGACAATGACAGGATTTCTTGATGGCATCAATGAGAGCTTGAAGACAGAGAATCCGATTGAAGAAATGAATGAAGATACAGAGGTAAACCTTGGATTTGATAAAGTAAACCTTTACAAAAACATGGTGGCAGCAGAGGCAGATTGGCTGTACAATCTTGAGGAATGGGATACAATTTTTGATGCAGAGACAAAAAAGGCACTTTATAAAGAACAAAAGTCTTCGACAACAGTTGTTAAGGAGACGAAAATTTATCCGAATGATCCATGTCCGTGTGGAAGTGGCAAAAAATACAAAAAGTGCTGCGGAAAAAATAAGTAAGATGGTAGCGCCAAGAAGCTGTATATAAGAATTAGGAGTAGAAATGGATAGAAAAGCGATAGCGAAGCAATCCCTTTCAATTATGGATCAGGGGTATTATCAGTATAAAAACGAGCGAATAGAGATTCGTTTGGATATGGAGCATTCCATACATGATAGTTTTCTAATTACACCACAGCAGGCAGATGTACTACTTGAAGCATACAATAAATCTGAAAACACAGTAAAGGCTAAAGTAGATGTGGAGAACATTTCTACAGTAGATGCGATTCTCAGACTTGTAAAAGAAGGAAAACAGAATATTGGAGTGCTGAACTTTGCCAGCGCGAAGAACCCAGGTGGTGGTTTTCTGAATGGCGCTATGGCGCAGGAGGAGAGTTTGGCAGCGTCAAGTACGCTGTACAAAACATTGATAGCACACGAGGAGTATTATCAAAAGAATCGTGCGCAGCGTTCTATGATGTACACAAATCATGCAATTTATTCGCCGGATGTTGTATTTTTTAGAGACCATAGATTTCAGTTGGTGGAAAAACCTTTTAAGGCATCTGTGTTGACCCTTCCGGCTGTGAATATGGGACAAGTGTTATTAAAAGGTGAGGACCATACAGAGGCAGAGCGTGTTATGCGACGCAGGATGAAACTGGCACTGGCAATTTTTGCAAAGCAGGGCGCAAAGAATTTGGTGTTAGGCGCCTATGGATGTGGTGTGTTTCGCAACGATCCAAAGCTAGTTGCTACTTGGTGGCAGGAATTACTTGAAGGTGAAGGTATGGGACAATATTTTGATTCTATTTTTCATGCTGTGTTAGACCGTTCTCAGAATGAAGCGATATTATTACAGTTCAAACTAGGACTTTGCACTACGCTGTAAAGTCCGTAAGAAAGTGTAGTAACTAAGATGCATCAAAGCTTTTCAAAATTAACGCTTTACAAATACGATTTTTAGGAATAATATAGTAATAACAAAAATGAATAACACAAAATGTTGATGAGACGAGTAAGATATTGTAATGTATCAGAGAGGAGTGTCATTTGCGCTGGAAACACTCTTACAAGAAATATTTGAAAACTACCTCGGAGTGACCCCAATCCGGTCCGGTGATTCCGTTATAATCGATGAGCGGTCTGTTATCAGTTGATTTTGGTATAGACAAGCAGGGTGGAACCGCGTTGATACGTCCCATGCATTACAGAAAATGTAATGTATGGGATTTTTTTATGCACACGGGCACCCAAGTGAAATTTGTCATCAAACCGATTTATCGGTTTGATGACGGGTGCCCGGCGCGCGAG
>CAJUAE010000017.1 GCA_910583965.1 uncultured Lachnospiraceae bacterium | reverse complement strand
CTCGTGACCTATACGTTGCGAACGTATCGCTCTCCCAACTGAGCTATATCCCCATAAACAGAATTATAGCACAGTCTTCGCAAAATGCAAGCCAAAAATACAAAATGCCCAATAACAGTTTTGTCATGATTCCTTTTCACATCTGCACCATAAATTGTCAAAAATATATCCTAAATGCATTGTAAAAATGTACAAGCTGGCAACTTATAAATAGGTATAACAGAATTATTACAATGCCCACTGTCTTCAAAATAATTGTAATTGCACAAATAAGACAATTTTCAAATGCGAAATTGACTGACAAGCTGATTCAATGTCTTTGCTTGCTTGGACAATTCTTCGGATATCGTTGCACTTTCTTCTGCCGCATTAGAATTTTCCTGTGTTACCTTAAAAACTTCTTTGATTCTATTTTCTACTGAGACAATCATTTCTGACTGTTGGCAACTAGCTGATGCAATCTCATCCATAAGCACCTTAATAGACTGAATACATTCACTAATAACCTGCATTGCAGAAAGCGCAAGACTTGTAGACTCTGTGCCGGTTTTTATATCTTGAATGGAACGACCTATCAATGTACTTGTAGAATTTGCAGCATCCGCCGATTTCGCAGCAAGACTTCTCACTTCTTCTGATACAACGGAAAATCCTTTTCCAGCTTCACCAGCTCGAGCAGCTTCAACAGAAGCGTTCAGTGCAAGAATTTTTGTCTGAAAAGCAATGTCTTCAATCGTTTTGATAATGCTGACAATCTGCGTAGACGAACGGTCAATATTTTCTGTAGCAATCAGCAATTGTTCCATCTTCGCATCCGCCTCAGAAGAATACTTTGTAGCCTTATCCACCAAATCACTCGCATTCCCACAGCGAATCGTGCTACTTTGAATCTGAGCAGTAATATCAGTCATATTATCTACAAGCTTATTAATAGAATCCTTCTGCTGAATGGTACCCTGAGACAATGACTGTGCACCTGCTGATACTTGATTGGCACCATTGTTTACCTGCTTTGCAATATGAATAATATTGCACATAACATCCGCAAGACGTATGCGAATACTTTTTAAGCTCTCAAATAAAACTTTAAAATCGCCAATATAATATTTTTCATTCTGCTCCACATCAACACCAATGTTGCCATCTGCCATCTCACCTAATATCCGCCCAATATCATTGATTGTTTTTCTCATGCAGTCACAGACAAAGTGAATCGTCTGAGCAATCATGCCAATCTCATCTTTTCTTCCATAAAAAGATTCTAATTTCTGGTCCGCAGAAAGCTCTAAATTGCCAAGATGACGAATAGCCCTTTCCATAATCATCAGCTCTCTGCCTTCCCGATACAGAATAATTAGCGTGGTAAACACAATAAATATACCTACTAATGCGCATAAAAACCCTACTGTATTACGCACACCTTCTACTCCTCTGTAGACTTCAGATGCATTATCACGAACCATAAAGATCCAGTTGCGATCTTTTAAATATTTATATACAACCAACTGTTCTACACCATTTTCATCCTGATAAAAATATGTGCCAACCAAGGAATTATCCTCTGTTTTAATTCGTCTGAGAATTTCCTGATATCCCCTATCTGTCGTTTTTGTATTCAGTAAAGACTCATCTTGATTATACAAGTATGTACTATTTTCCACATTCAAAAATACATATTCGCTGTTTGGCAATCCTTCAATATTTAAATCTAACAATACATCCATTAATCGGCTAGCATAGACTCCAGCACCAACATAACCTAGACATTTTTCTCCTTTAAAAATAGGATAATACATAGAAAGAATCATGCTTCCAGTCCCTGGAGATTTCATAATTCCCAGATTTGTCAATTGCGGATTGGCCAAAATCGTATCATGGAATGCTTGCAATGATTCTCCTGTTCGAGTTGTCATGCCAATTGCATCTTTAGAAGTATGCGTCAAGATATAGGTAGAAGGTGTACCAATATACAATCCTTCAAAAATACCTTTGACTGCTGCAAAATCTTCTGTATATTGTTGTCCTTTTTCCAACAAATTAACATCTTCTGGATCTTCAAGAAGTTCTTGCACTTCACTGCCCAAAGCAAATGCTACCATATATTCTTCCGCAGAAGTCACATAGTCATTTATAATAGCTGCTCTAGATTCCACGGCATCTATCATTTGATTCGTAATGTTATTTTCGACCATAGTAGAAACGCGATTTGATACAATCAGCCACAACAACAACATTCCTCCAAAAGTAATTACCGTGGTAATAATGCTGATGCGTGTGGCAAGTTTTAAATTTCCTAGAAATTTCATAAGCCACCCCTTTTATCATCAATTTTGGGCTAGCATATTATTTTGTATATAGCTAGCCAACAGCACAGGATACTTACTGACAAGTCTTTTCCTATAGCTGCATTTTATACCTTTTACAAAGGATTATTTTAACATTTATTAAGTCTGTTTTCAAGTCCGAAACAAAGACTGTCCAATTCACACCTACGCCAGAGTTTGTATTTCTTTAAGATAATTTGGTGTGAAGATGCTGGCTCCAACACCATACAGCAAATGAGTGTAAAAGTAACGCTAAAACTTTCATAATGACTATTTTACAAGAAAATGTCTTTCTTTCCTGTGTGGCATATGCTATACTATATGACAAAGCACTTTATTTTATTGGAAGGAAAATAGTGATCTTTTTCGCCAATAGTATATATGGGCTTTTATTTATTATTTCAACACTGTAAATAAAATAACACGTCAATTTGAAATTGTACTTGTATTTCTCTACTAAACATAAAAATTACCAGATAAAATAGAGACATTATTAGGCAATTCAAACAAAGCATTATTTGTTTACAGTTCCCTAACACTTCATCCGCTGCTCATTACTTTAATTTCTATTTAGATGGAGTATTAGAAAATAAGATACAAAAAGGAGAGAAAAATCGTGATCGGAAACAACACAAGCTTCCAACAACGGAAATTCAGACGAAGTCTTAACGGAAGAATATTGAGAAGCACAATCCTTAATATTCTTATATTGGTGATTGTATGTTGCGGAATAATGGCATTATCTTTGCAATATCTGGCAACCAGCATCTTGTTAGATAGTTTACAACCTATGGCACGACAATCAGCAAAAACAGTTGAGGCAAATATTCACATGCTTGCGGACCGCATGATGACCCTTGCTGGAAATCCTCGTATGCAATCTGTCATGCTTGATAACAATACTGTGGATACCGCAGCAACTCATAAAAATCGTGCAGAGCTCTTAACAGAAACTGCTGAAATTTATGAGTTGCACACCATCGCCTTATATAATTTAGAGGGGCAATTGATTCAGGGCATCGAAGGCGCACCACAAGACTTAGAAAAAGACTTCTTTGCACTCCTTCATGAAACAGACAATTTTACCACCAGTTCATCTACTGTTTTTGAGGGAAAATTAGGTATCACAATGGGAATGCCTGTAAAAGAAAATGGGGAGACTACTCTGTATGTCGTAGGAGTTTATAAGTATGACACCCTCAATGATGTTATCAGTAGTATTAATCTAGGCAGACACAGCACAGCGTATATGGTTGATCACAATGGTATTATCACTGGTCATCCAGACCAATCTCTTGTTTTAGCCCAAAGCACATTATCACAATTAGGCGGTGAAACTGCAGAGACACTCAATCGCATTACTGCCGGTGAAACTGGTGCCGCAGAATTTCCTATTAACGGAGAACATATATTAGTTGCATTTTCTCCTATTCGCGGCACACAATGGTTTCTCGTTTTACATATTCCTGAAGCGGATTACAGCCATACAATTAACAGTGCAATGTTTGTTGCAATCGCATCCACATTCGTAGTGTTAATACTTTCTATCCTATTAGTTTTGCATTTGGCACACTCGATTTCACGCCCAATTAAGAATGTGACATCTCGTATGGTATCACTTTCCAATGGTGACTTGCACACCACAGTGACACCAGTTCGTTCTAGAGATGAGTTGGAAGTGTTGACATTGACATTAAGCACCACCGTAGAAAGCATTAACAACTACATATTGGATATTCAACAGGTATTGACGCATGTAGCAGATGGTGATCTTTGTGTTAATCCCCAAGTAGACTATAAAGGTGATTTTGCCTTGATTCGCAATAGTCTACGTACAATTATACAATCTATGAACGAAACAATCACAGATTTTCGCAATGCTACTACGCGACTTGCCCATATGTCTGAGGAATTAAGTGACCAATCTAGTCAACTTCATCAGGCTTCCTTGGAACAAAATCAATCTACAGAAGCACTGATATGTGAAATATCACATGTAAAAGAACAACTATCCAATGTCACAGAAAGTACTAGCCAAACGCGAAACAAAACAACAGAGATCGCCCAGTGTATTCAAGATGCAAATAATCATATGGACTCTCTTTCTGATACAATGGACAACATAAATTCCAACGCGGAAGAAATTACAAAGATTGCCAAAATGATTGAAGATATTGCTTTTCAGACGAGTATTCTTGCACTTAACGCCTCAATAGAGGCAAGTCGTGCGGGAACTGCTGGGAGAGGTTTTGCAATCGTAGCAGACCAAGTCAAAGATCTTGCTGCCAAAAGCGCCGATGCCGCGCAGAATGCTACAGAGATGGTATCACACATTAGTTCTGTTATTCAGACAGGCGTGAATCTAACTGCTGACACTGCGCATTCACTCCATGTGATCTCTACTGTTTCTAGTCAGATTAACACAATTTCTGATCGCCTCGTTGTGGCTGTCGAAGGTCAAGAAAATGCTCTTTCTATCATAGATGAAAGGATTGAAGCAATCACCGGCATTGCCGATCAAAACCTTCAGAATGCCAGTGAGATAGAACAATCCAGTGGATTGCTGGCGAAGGATGCAGAGGTACTACAATCCCATGTAAAAAAATTTACACTGAAAGGAGAGCATAAAAAATGAAACGAAAATTGCGCTTATCGCTGTTCTTAGTGCTGCTTGTAACACTCCTGACAGCATGTAATAATAAAACACCAGAAGCAGAACTTCAAGATGGTTACTATACCGCTCAAGCTGCTGAGTTTAGCCACGGTTGGAAGGAATATATTACTATTATGGTTAAAGGCGGTAGTATTGTATCAGTAGAGTACAATGCTAAAAACGCCAGTGGCTTTATCAAAAGCTGGGACAGCAATTACATGCAAAATATGCTCAAAGCACAAGGCACTTATCCAAACGAATACACTCGTTACTATGCTGGTCAATTGCAGAGTGGGCAGGGTAAAGATTCCATTGATGCACTGACAGGCGCCACAAGCTCCTACAACTCATTCCAAAAATTATCTGCTGCTGTCGTTGAGCAAGCACGACGAGGAGATTCCAGTATTGTGATTGTTGATGCATCATAGAACTGTTATAGATGCTTAAAGTCTCTATCTTCAAAAGAGGTTGCGAATAACCTGAAAATAGGATATAATAAATTATTGCTTGGTTTTATAAAAGATATCAATAAGTTTTAATCAATCCAATTCAAGGCGATATGGAAAGTTTTGGTACACAAAAATTGTCCTTCATTCCTGAATTATCGTTTAGCAATACACAGTATATGCGCATTGCTAAACCATGAAAAATAACACTATCTTTACAATATAGGAGAAAAAGATGAGCAAATTGAAAAATGTTTCCCTCAAAAAACGTGTAATTACAGCGATTCTTTGTATCACAGTGGCAATTGCATCCTTGTATTTTGCAAAAGTATATTCTAATGTAAAGAGTACCAGATTAGTTCTAATAAATGAATATCAGACACTTTCTGAATGATACTGGAGGTATTTCATGCATTCTATGATAAAACTTTTAGAATTGTTGCTGACGAATGTTGTAGAAATATGCACGATTCTTTTAGAACTATTTGGTGTTGCCATTCTTGTCTTTACTGCCATTAAAAGCTTTTGGTATTGGATAAAGCAAGATGCCAGAATTCGATTAGATTTGGCGCAAGGCATCGCGCTGTCACTTGAATTTAAGATGGGTAGTGAAGTGTTGCGTACTGTTATTGTACGCGAATGGGGTGAACTTGGTATTCTTGGTGTAATTATTTTGTTGCGTAGTATTTTAACGTTCTTAATTCACTGGGAAATCAAGCATGAAGAAAAAGCGCTCGCGCTGGATAAAGAAGAAGAAGATTAAGAAATAAATTTCTGCCTTGGGATTTTCCAAAGCAGAAATTTATTTCTAGTACACTAAAAATTAAGGTTCTGATACATTAACTGTAAAATCATTGTTTCATATACAAGACATAAGAATAAACCATAGTAATAACTGGCGCATTGACGAATAATTAGACAAATCAATGCGCCAGTTACTTAATATTTAGTGTACTCGTTGATTATTATTTGCGCACTAGCAAAGATTTACCTGTCATCTCTGCTGGCTGCTGCATTCCCATTGTCTGAATTAACGTTGGAACAATGTCTGCAAGGCATCCGCCCTCGCGCAGTGTGTACGCTGAATCATAATTTACAAGAATAAATGGAACGGGGTTCGTTGTATGCGCTGTGAACGGTGCACCTGTCTCATAGTCTACAAGCTGCTCTGCATTGCCGTGATCTGCGCAGATAAACATTGTACCATTTACCTCAAGAATCGCTTCCACTGCTTTTCCAACACACTCATCAACGGCTTCTACCGCCTTAATTGCAGCCTCCTCAACACCTGTATGTCCTACCATATCTGGATTTGCAAAATTGATAATAATCACATCATACTTTCCAGACTTAATTGCTTCTATGAGCTTATCGCACACAGTATAGGCGCTCATTTCCGGCTTCTGATCATAGGTTGCCACTTCCTTTGGAGACGGCACAAGCACTCTGTCCTCACCCTTGTTTGGTTCTTCCACCCCACCGTTAAAGAAGAATGTAACATGTGCGTATTTCTCTGTCTCAGCAATTCTTGCCTGTGTCATATTATTTGCAGCAAGCCACTCGCCAAATGTATTCGTCACTGCAATCTTGTGGAATGCAACAGTTTTATTCGGAATAGTCGGGTCATAGTCTGAGAAGCACACATATTTGATGTCAAGCCGCTTCCTGTCAAAGCCCATAAAATCATCATCACAGAAAGCTCTGGTAATCTCTCTTGCACGGTCTGGACGGAAGTTGAAGAAAATAACAGAATCACCATCTTTAATGGTAGTAATTGCTTTTCCATTCTCTGCCACAACTGTTGGAAGTACAAACTCGTCTGTCTTGTCATTGTCATAAGACTGTTGTATTCCTGCTGGTCCTGACACAGCTTGTTCCCCTTTGCCCTCTGTCAGCGCCTCATAAGCTTTCTGTACACGGTCATAGTTGTTATCTCTATCCATCGCGTAATAGCGTCCCATTACAGACGCGATTTTTCCGACGCCAATCTCTGCCATCTTCGCCTCAAGCGCTTCTGCAAAACCCTTGCCTGATGCTGGTGGTGTATCACGCCCGTCGAGGAAACAGTGTACATAAACATCAGAAAGTCCATTTCTTTTTGCCAGTTCCAACAATCCATACAAATGCGTGTTATGACTATGCACACCACCATCTGATAAAAGCCCAAACAAATGAAGCGCTGTGTTTTTCGCCTTACAATTTTCAACAGCCTCCATCAATGCTGGATTCTCAAAAAAGGTTCCATCTTGAATCTCTTTTGTAATTCTGGTCAACTCTTGGTACACAATTCTACCAGCACCCATATTTAAATGACCTACTTCTGAATTGCCCATTTGTCCATCAGGAAGTCCTACTGCCATTCCACTCGCATTGCCCTTCACAAATGGATACTCCTTCATTAACCTGTCCATCACGGGCGTCTTGCCAAGTGCCACCGCATTATGCTCTGTTGTTTCGTTTAATCCGTAACCGTCAAGAATCATTAATACTGTTGTTTTCTTGCTCATATCTTGCTCTGCTACTAAAACATATACAAACATGTATATGCTAGATGATTTGTTACAATCTCACGATTTGTAATTACTGCTTCAACGTGTACATTTGATTAAAGTTCAACTATTCACAGGTTCTTGTACACTCCACAGTCGTAAATTCCCGAATAAATCATCGGTACCGATTCACAATCACTTACTAATGTGCGTTTGTGAATTTTCATCTAATTCGCTTTTCCTTTCCTAGATTTTTTATTTTGCTCTTATTTTTGGTCTTACCCACTAACCAATTGCACCTACAAAATTGCTGTGTCTTTATTCTGTCAGACTGTTTTAACTAGTAATAATATCCTTTCCATGCCTTTGCCTGCTATAAAGTCAGCACAAACTATATCTTGTATTTTACATACTTTTGAGTCTATTTACTCACTTTTAATGCCAATTTTAATTCCTTAAATTTCCTCCTTTTCTATTATATAGACTCTCGGAGTCTTTTTGTGCTTGATATTATGAGAAGATTTTTTGTCAGATGTGCACAAATTTATGAGGGGTACGTGGCACGTACGTTGATTAAATTTGTGTGCATATGACGGTAAATCTGCCACAATAGCAGGTGCCAGGGAGATTCCGAGAGGCTATTTATTTATTTCTATCGTATTTGAAGTAATATGACTTGATACTCTTATAAAGTATACACTTTTTTCTAGTTCTACGCAATCATTTTTGTATGGGTTTTCTCTCAGTTTCATAAGAATACTCTTGTCCAAATTTTTGTCAAAGCAAGAATGTCATTCGCACTCTTTACTTCGACATACAGCAAAATTAACTTTACTGGCACAAAACCAATTTGTACCCATGCAGTAATAAACGGATTATATAACATCACACAAACTCACATGCACATCCTGTTTTTTCTAAAAAAGCATTTGCAATTGCTGCTTGTCTCTCATTATCTACTTCTTTTGCAATTTTCACCGCAATCACCTTTTTGTCTGGTAAATAAGATGGATTTTTCGCAAGGGTTATCTCATGTTCTGCGCAGAGTGTCCTTATCATTTGAAACAGTGCATTCTGATTGACCTTATCAGCAATCTGTATCCGCCAGCCAATCTGGTTTGCAATTTGCTGCAATTCTTGCCGATATCGTATACCAACTATCGGTGATATAAAACTAAACTCCAAATATTTTCCTCTCTCATCTTGCCGAATACTCTTTTTTTCAATCTGAACTGGAATCCCTGCAAAACTTTGTTCAATACAGGAAAACGCAAAGTTCTGTTCCACTGGCTGCACAGATGCATTTTCTGGTACAAACTCCATCTCAGATTTCTTTACCGAAATACTCGCATTCATTGTGGAACCTTTCGCTGCACTTATACCATGAAAACACTTTCCATTTATATACAAACTCCATCCAGTTTGTTGAAAGAAAGTCTTTGCAACTTCTCGGTCATTCTCCTCCATAGCTGACACTGTCACAGAATATTGCTTTTTGTCCACATAATAGGACACCTTCTGTAACCTACTGCCAAATGCAGCATAGAGCAAACTTCCTGCTGCGGTATGGTTCATAGAAGGATTTACGCTAATCGTCCAACCTATCCTTTGCTGAAAATCAGATGCTTTTTGTTGAAACAGCACGCTATCAATGTTGTCTGGATAGTCTAACTGCAAAACGGCTTCTTGCCTCTCTGGATAATAACCAATCTTTCGATAGGAAAATCCTGCAAAAATTTCTTGAATTTGAATCTCCACATCTTGTATAGTTTGCGCTTTCGGAGCCAGTGCTTTCTCAATTTCCTCCTGCGTATTTGCCTCAAACAAAAATAGCTGACGCATATTGAGTGAAAAGTAAGGACTTTGCATTAATACATTCTGCATATTCTGTAATACAATATCTTCCTGTTGCTGTCCATGCCAGATTATCGCAAGTTGTGACACGGAAAACCTTCTGCCATTGTAATTGTCTTTCCAAAAAGTCCATAAAAGTTTTTCGTCCTCTATTGTAAATGGAATATTTTTTTGCATGGTGTATGGCAAAACGTTACTCAACTGCTGACGCTTCTTATGGATTTCTACATTGTATGTATGACCACACTCTGGCAGATAAACATGACGACGATAGTCCTCTATCGCCAGTTCCTTCCCATACTCGTAAATCGTCTCCTCATTTCCATGCACAAGAAAAACATGACGCGCAGACAAGCGTTCTAACAATGCTGTAATTTCCGATTTATCTCCATGTGCAGACAATCCCACCTGTTCAACGCGGCATTTTACAGGAAATGTTGTTCCATCCAATGTAATTTTGCACTCCTCCTTATTTTCTAACAAATTTAACAACTGTCTTCCTGGCGACTCCTCATCTTGGTATCCAGTGATAATAATACATGCATTTTCAGATTGTACCAGTTTTTTTGCATACTCCATGCTTGGCCCTCCTGTCAACATGCCAGAGCTGGACACAATAATAATCGGTCCTTTTGTCTTCAGAAGTTCCTCTCTGTTTTGCATAGGCGCTACCGGTAAGATTTCTTTTGTATAAAAAGGTTCACCGCCTCGCATTATGCGCTTTCCAAGGGCATTTTTTAAAAATATTGGATTGCGCGTATAGACAATATTGATATCGCGTACCATACCATCCACATAGATTGGAATTGCTGGAATTTCTTCATTTTGAATTGCGGCGCGCAAAATTAACAAAACTTCCTGTGAACGCCCTAGCGCAAAAGCTGGAATCAATACCTTCTGTCCGTTTTTAACGCACTCTCGCACGCACTCTACCAATCGTCGCTCCTCGACCTGTCTGTTTGCATGAAGCCTATTTCCATAGGTGGTTTCCACAATAGCGACATCTGGCCGCAACTTTGGGATATGTATTCCTTCTATTGTGCGCTGTGAGAATCCTGCAAAATCCCCTGAGTAAAATAACGTTCCCTCGTCGGTGACAAGATATGCACATGCTGCACCAGCAATATGCCCTGCGGGATAAAAAGTAAGTTTCATTTGTTTCAGTATTTCAAATTCCATCTGAAACCGCACTGGCGTGACGCGCCCCAACATTGCAAGCACATCCTGTTCTGTATAATGCGGTATTTCGTCCTCTCGATATGCCATAATCTTCAAACTATCATAAAGTAGCACTCGTGTTAGCTCCGCTGTCATAACGGTCATATAAATCCGCGCATTTGGATATGCCTTGCTAATAATTGGAAGTGTGCCAATATGATCCATATGTGCATGGCTGACTACTATCGCATCTAATCCCCCTTGCTCTTGTATTGTGCGAAAGTCTGGCAACGGGTCCTTTCCACTCGATTGACGGATTCCGCTGTCAAATAAAATGCGCTTCCCTGCCACTTTTACATAAATACAGCTTGCGCCAATCTCCATAGCGCCACCTAGAAAAAGAAATTCCATAACTTTATTCAATCCTTTCTATAAAATTAACAAAAATTATTTCCAAAAAACTTTTTAAATACCTTAAATCTAATAATTTTAAGCATACTCTATAGAAAAACATTTGTAAAGAAACAAAATTTAAGTTGACATCCAACAAAAATAAGAGTATGGTTAATGAAGTAACCAATAATTGCATTTGTTGGAAAGAATAACAAGTGCCAGACAAGAAAGGAGGTAATACAATGTCTAAACAGTTTAGAAATGCAACAGTAAATGAATCTATTATATGTTTCAATTGTAAAATTATCTCCGGTGTATTTTGTATTTGATAAAAAGCGCGATACAATAAAAACGCTATTATTAAAGACCTCATGGTAATTTTACCATGGGGTCTTTTTGTACCTTTTAGCTATATTATACACCGGAATATTCTTAGAATCTGTAAGAAAATAACTTGTGACTCTACACCGATTATTTTTCTACAATTCTTTATAATTTGAGGAGGGAACAATCTTTTATGCAAACAAGAAAGAAACTATCCACTTACATCTGGGAGTACAAGTGGCACTACTTTTTTGCTGTCTTATCGCTATTGGCCAGTGTCTCTCTTGATATGCTTGCGCCAATGCTCACAATGCATATTATTGATGATGTAATATTAGGCGGCAATTTGTCCATATTACCTTATTTACTTGGGGGAATCCTAATTGTTGGTGTTGGGCGCTGTATTTTTCAATACACGAAAGAATATCTTTTTGATACAGTAGGCTCATCGATTGGATCAGATATGCGAAAAAATTTATTTGATCATATTCAAAGCCTAAGCAGCAACTTTTTTGACAAGACAAATACTGGAGAGCTCATGGCGCGTGTAAAGGACGATATTGACAGAATATGGAACACTTTGTCCTATGTAAGTATGTTAATTATAGAAGTCATTTTTCATACTTGTGTAGTGCTTTTCTGTATGTATCGACTCCATGCGTCACTCGCAATCATACCGACAATTGCTATGATTTTGTCCGCATTTATCGCGGTCAGTATGGAACGCCATCTTGGCTCTATCTACGAGGATATCAGTGAAGAAAATGCAATCCTTAATACTGTGGCAGAAGAAAATCTTGCTGGCGTGCGTACTGTAAAGGCGTTTGCGCGAGAAAAATTTGAAATTCAAAAATTCTTGTCACACAATCAACGTTACTATGAACTAAACATGAAACAGTCAAAAGTGTTTGTTCGCTATTATCCATACTTACAGATTATTACAAAGCTATTGCCCATGATTATCCTTCTACTTGGCGGGCGCCTTGTAATTCAAGGAACGATTACGCTTGGTGTACTTGGCGCTTTTCTTGAATACTCCAACAACATTGTATGGCCTATGGAAATGCTTGGCTGGCTATCAAACGACTTTTCGGCGGGCATTGCTTCCAACAAGAAACTTGCTAAAATATATGAACAAATGCCTGTCATTAGAGAAATAGAAAATCCAGTAAACTTAGATAATGTTCAAGGTAAAATTGAATTTTCGCATGTTTCTTTTCACAAAGAAGATCAACATGAAATTTTGCACGATATTACATTCCAAGCAGAAGCAGGCTCTACAATTGGCATTATGGGCGCTACTGGTGCTGGCAAAACGTCTGTAATTCAACTGTTACAAAGACAATATGACGCCACTGATGGCTGTATTCGTCTTGATGGTATTGACATTAGAGAACTATCCTTAAAACAACTTCGGAGTAGCATTTCCGTTGTTATGCAAGACGTATTTCTATTCTCTGACACCATCAACGAGAATGTAAAACTTGGAAAAAAGGAATATATAGATGAAGCCATTGTTCGCAAAGCTTCCAGAGATGCACAGGCAAGCAGCTTTATTGAAAAGATGCCTGACGAATATGAAACCATTATTGGGGAACGTGGTATTGGACTTTCTGGAGGGCAGAAACAACGCATTAGTATTGCAAGAGCTTTTGCAAAACATACCCCTATTTTAATTATGGATGATTCCACATCTGCATTGGATATGGAAACAGAACACGAAATTCAAAAAACGTTAAATGCACTGCCAAACACCACAAAATTGATAATCGCACACCGCATTAGTGCTGTGCGCCACGCAGATGAAATCCTTGTACTTGAAAATGGCTCCATTGCAGAGCGCGGAACACATGACGAACTTCTAGCCCAAAAAGGCTTATACTATACCACTTATGTATCGCAGTATGGAGAACCTATGCATTCTGCATCATAGTGATTCCTTATTTTGTTGCGTGTCAATTGGCTGTATACCAGCAAAACTGACACGCACGCCACAGCAAAAATGCCGATTGGCATTCGCAAATTTAGAAAGGGGAGATTATTTATGGCAGTAAATTCCTATAAGGAAGACGAAAACCTAAACGAAGTGAGCAAACTTAAGACTTTGGGCAGACTGTTCTCCTATTTGCTCTCGCACAAAGCTTCCATTTTTGTAGTGCTACTAATTATGGCGTATTGTGTGTGTGTAAGTTTGATAAACCCACTCATCATAGAATCCGCGATTGACAACCATATTTCAACTGGTGATTATATTGGTTTGTATCGCCTTGTTGTAATAGCACTTATATTAAACGCAATTCTTATTATTTTGGTAAAAGCACGCATGTATATCATGGCAAAAGTATGTAATAAAGTGTTGGTTACAATCCGTCAGCAACTTTATACACACATACAGACTCTTGACTTTAAATTTTTTGATAGTAGACCAACTGGAAAAATACTTGCACGCATTATTGGTGATATCAATTCCCTAAAAGATGTACTTTCCAACAGTGTCACAACCCTAATACCAGATTTTATTACAATCTGCGCGGTTGTTGGAATTATGTTTGTCCGAAATGCAAAGCTTGCTGCCGCTGCACTAATCAGCATTCCTTTAATGATTATGGGCATGTTATTTATACAAATACGCTCACATAAACGCTGGCAAATTTTTCGGAAAAAGTCTTCCAACCTCAACGCCTTTGTGCATGAAGACTTATCCGGTATCCGAATTATACAAAGTTTTACTGCGGAAAACGAAACTAGAGAAACATTCCACACACTTATCAGTGAACATCAGCGTTCTTTTATGAATGCAGTGCTCTACGCAGATGCATTTGGCTCTGTCATTGATTTCTGTTGGGGACTTGGCAATGTATCTCTCTGGTTTACAGGAATTATGATTCTTGGATTAGATACTGTATCTGTTGGTACACTTGTCGCATTTGGAACTTATATTTCTATGTTCTGGCAACCCATTATGAACCTTAGTAACTTTTACAACCAACTTATTACAAATATTTCTGGGGCAGAACGAATCTTTGAAATACTGGATACAAACGCAGAAATTGTTGACGCAAAGAGTGTGACACAAATGCCTGCAATAATTGGAGCCGTTGACTTTGAGCATGTTTGTTTCTCCTATGAGGAGGGAACAAACGTTTTGAACAATGTTAGTTTTCATATCAATCCCGGTGAAACAATTGCTCTTGTCGGACCTACAGGTGCTGGAAAAACGACGATTGTAAACTTAATTAGCCGTTTTTACGATATCCAAAAAGGAACGATTAAAATTGATGGACACGATATTAAAAGTGTCAGCATTGAAAGTCTACGACACCAGATGGGAATTATGACACAAGATAATTTCCTGTTTACAGGTACAATTCGTGAAAATATTGCCTATGGAAAACTAGATGCCACGGACGAAGAAATCATTGCCGCTGCAAAAGCAGTCCATGCACATGATTTCATCACAAAACTGCCCGATGGTTATGACACAAAACTTGAAGAACGTGGCGGTGGCCTTTCCGTGGGACAAAAGCAACTTCTTGCATTTGCAAGGACTATGGTCAGTATGCCAAAAATCCTAATTTTGGACGAAGCGACATCAAGCATTGACACTAAGACAGAACTAATGGTTCAAGATGGCATTGAAGCCTTGTTAAAAGGACGTACTTCCTTTGTCATTGCACATCGTCTCTCTACAATTCAGAAGGCAGACCGCATCTTTGTCATTGATAATGGTGGTATTGTAGAGGAAGGCAACGCAATAGAATTAATGGCAAAGCAAGGAGCTTATTACAGACTCTACACAGCACAGTTGCAAGATGTTGTATAAACCTTAACTTTCCATAAAACATCATAACTAAAATAATTGGGATGGGAACGTTTTTCTAAAGAGTCTTACAGGCTCTAAGAATCACTTTCGTTCCTACCCCAATATCCAAAATTCTACTCGATAAATGATAGCAAAACCTAATCTAACTGTGTCATTCCTCCTACCAAAATCAGCCTATTATCAGCATAAATTTCAGGAAACTGACTCATGCTGAGGGGGTTGGTGCCGCGTCCTGCCTCAATTGTGTAACCAGGGCGATTATACGTCTCAATAAACCAATCTTTATAACCTGCATACCCCGACGCATAGGGTGTCTCCTCTACTCGATAGCCGCTCACCTTGCCAAAATATTCAGCAATGCGTCTTGAGCGCTCTGGCTCATAATCAAGATATTTCCAATAGATAACTTCCCCCTGTGTATGATATGCCAATATTAATCGAAAATCATGAGCGGTTGTAAAGTGATACATATTGATGCTCTCTACTGCTGACAGAGGCGCTTCTCCAACAAAATCCCTTGGCGCTGGTGAAGTATAACCCTGCGCAAATTTAATTTCTTTTGCCTTCTCCCAGCCTGCCGGAAACTGTAAATTCAAATCCACGCCGTTAATATTTGCCTTCCAACCATCAGGATAAGAAATGGATGGATAGTCTGACGAGATTGCCATAGTCTGCTCAACATATTCCTCATTCCGAATCATTCCATTGACAAGGTCTGCTCCATCTGGATTAACCATCGGAATTAAAAACAAACTATATTTGTCAAATAATGCTTCTGTGTCCTCTCCATAAAGGTCTTCTCCCTCCGCATACGCTTTTGCATATGCCTCTGCAAATTTCAATATAATGGGCGTTGTTATCCACTCATTCGCATGGAAGCAAGCATTGTAACAGACTTGTGTTGGTCCTTTGCCAAACTGTAAGTAACACACTTCTTTTCCCATAACGCTCTTTCCAATACACCCTGAAATCAAAAAGGGATAACGTACTTTTAATCCTTCTAATATCAAATCCGTCAAACTTGATGTGTATGGCACACTTTCATCTACTAGCGCAAAAGAAAAAGGAACGTAAATCCGCGTTCCTATCTGTAACTTCATGGCGTCAAGTGATGGGTTTGCCATCAATATAACTGACACCAATGTATCGTATGTATCGGCTATTCCCCATAATGTCTCACCCGCTGTAATTATATGGGTGGTATAACCACTAAGGTACGGCGTCAGCTTTGCCCATGCTGTCCTGTCCACATAGCAGCCAACGCCTTCCCCCATAAATTCTTTTAGCGCATTACAAGTCTCTTTGTCAAATTGACCAGTAATTTCATTTAGATATCCTGCCCTTTTTAACGCCAATTGTAAATATTGTACTGCGACGCCAACATCACCAACATAAATGTTTCTCATAAATCTCTATTTCCATCAAATCTAATATTTCTATAATCTATGCTGAAAATATACGAATCATACATCTAAGAAACTGTTCAAACATAACTTTTAATATTACTTGTCTTTTTCTTTGATAACACCACTCAAAAATCAGTTGTGTATCTTGCTATGCGTCTAATTTTCGAGCAACATTCTCGCCGAAAAATCCTGTACTCTATTCAACAGCTATTTCTTGATAATTTCTAAAAATCATTTGAAAATAATGTTTTGATTTGTGTACCTCTCTAATTACACAAAAATTTTATCACAATGCAACTAAATAATTTTGCACAAACTCTCCTGAATCCCTTTTACAACCTCGGGCTTATTCATAGAATACACATGAATATGTTTGATTCCGTTGGCAATCAAGTCAATAATTTGGTCTGTAGCATAGATAATACCCGCTTGTTGCATCGCTTCTGGATTCTTGCCAAAACAATCCACAATACTCCGAAAACGCATTGGCACATTACAGCCAGATAATCTCACTGCGCTGTGTAGTTGTGTCGGTCTGGTTATTGGCATAATGCCTGGAATGATTGGAACTACAATCCCGGCTTCACGCACACGCGAAAGAAAATTATAGAAAATATTATTGTCAAAGAACATCTGTGTCGTTAAATATGCGCAGCCAGCATCCACTTTTTTCTTTAAATTCAGAATATCCTCCTGTGTGTTCTCAGACTCAACATGTCCTTCAGGATAACATGCGCCGCCAATACACATGCCGCCAAATTCTTGAATATCCTCTACTAGCTCCGATGCATAATGGTAATCTATAAAAGGCTCTCCAACAAAATCCTTTGGTCTATCACCGCGCAGTGCAAGTACATTTTCAATCCCTGCTTCTTTCATATCTGAGAGCGCCTGCCGAATTCCCTCCTTCGTTGCGCCGACACAGGTCAAATGCGCAATTGTTGTGACACCATATTCTTCTTGTATTCCTTTTGCTAACTTTAACGTGTTTCCGCCTGTACTTCCGCCTGCACCATAAGTCACACTCATATAACTTGGATTTAATTTTGCAACCCCATATGCTGCCTCTTTCACTGACTCATAATTTGCTGTAACTTTTGGCGGAAAAACCTCAAAGGACAAAGTTACATCATTTTTTAGTAATATTGTATCTAATCTCATCTCTTATGCTTCCTTTACTTTTTCTTTTTTAATATCTTCAAAAATGCGATTGGCATTCTTGTTGCAGCGTGCGCGCCAGGTCTATTGACATAAAATCAATTCCGACGTCTGCAATCCTGCCAGAGGCTTATCTAGGTCGGAAATTATACCCTACTGCGTCAAACTTGTATTGTTCTCACCACTGATAGAAACGGGTCCTGTTTATTAAAGAACGAATTGGATACAAACAAATATGCTTTCTCAATTGGAGTACAACAACAATACTTTTGCGCGCACTTTTTGAACCTTTATGGACATTTGCACATTAACGCAACAACTGCGCCAATGACAATCACTGCTGGTTTCTGAATCATTGATTCTTCCACTTTCGCTACAATATCCGTAAGCGTTCCGCACACACTTTCCACTGACGCATCAAAACTGCCATGAATCACTGCTATCGGGGTCGAAGACTCCTTTCCAGCACAAATTAAGCCTTCCACAATTTGTTGAAGCTGACTAATCCCCATCAAGAACACTAAAGTTCCCTCAAGTTGAGCAAGTACCGCAAAATCAAGTCCTAGATTTTCACTCAAATCCCGTCCTGCCAAATGTCCTGTAATTACATGAAAGCTTCTGCTAATCTCCCTATGTGTCACGGGAATTCCTGCAAGAGCCGGAATTGTGATACACGAGGTAACACCTGGAATATATTCTACACAAATATTTGCTCTACGAAGTGCAAGCATCTCTTCCATACCTCTGCCAAACACAAAAGGATCTCCTCCTTTTAAACGGACGACCAAACTGCCTTCCTTCGCTTTCTGTACTAATAATGTATTAATTTGTTCTTGTGACATACTATGCTTACCACTGCGCTTGCCCACATAAATTCGCTCACACCGCTCAGAGGCATGTTCCAAAAGTCTTTGGTCAATCAAATCGTCATACACAAGAACCTGCGCCTGTCGGATTGCACGCAACCCTCGCATTGTAATCAAGTCAAAACTGCTACAACCTGCGCCAACTAACAACACTTTTGTTGCACTTGTCTTTTCACAATATATGTAAGATTCCATCCTGCGCATTGTCTCTTGTTCATCAAACACTGCATTACAGTCCATACAGACTCTCGCCATCTCTTTTAGAAATAACGCTCTTTTGCTGTCCTCCTCAATATATGTTTTGGCTAAGGTTCTCAAACTTCCTAAATATACAAGAATTGCATCCATATCAGCCGGAACCATAGAGGCAATCCTACTTCTCATTTCCGCCGCTATCTCAGGACTTGTTCCCTCAGTCGAAATACCAATACTAAGATTCCCCATCTTTACAAGCGATGGAAATAAAAAACTACATAACTCCTTATTATCTACTACATTGACAAGAATATTTTGTTCTCTGCAAAGCTTTCCAATCTCTGCATTTACATCTGCATTATCTGACGCCGCAATGACAAAGTACATCTGCGTCAAATCTGATCGTTCAAATAATCGCTCTATCACACAAATATTATTTTCCAGCGCTATCTGTTTCAAATCTACAGATATTTCTGGCGCCACTATCTTTAAAACAGGTTCATACGGCAGTAATTTTTGCAGTTTATGCAGCGCAATTTTGCCACCTCCTACAATCAAACCATTTCGTCCGTCTATATCCACAAAAAAAGGAAAATATGCCATTGGACAACCCTCCAAAAAGAATTTGCGATTTTGCATTTATTCTTCTTACTTAAAAGCAAATAACTTTCTTGCACTATTTCTAAATAAATGTTGTGTTTTATGCAAATTTATCCTAATAAATTCCAAGTCGATGTATCAATTCCAATATTATATAAATCGCTGGCTGATGTACCATATAAATCTCAAACGAATGCTTTCCTATCCATTCTATAGGATACAATACACTTTTTTGTAAAAACAACATTCCTTTTTTATCAGAGACAAACTGATATGTAAAATATCCTGCCACAAACAAGAATATCCACGGAAATAGAGAAAAATAATCTGTAGAATAAAATTCTTTCTGGGTAAATCCAAGATATGTCATAAAAATATTATTATACAATATCTCAGGTAATGGTACAATATTCCAGTGTTCAAAGCCTAAAAATCCACTATTGATATTTCTTGTTAACAAAAATAGTCCAGCACTCCCCACTATTCCTATTACTGGCGGTAATTTTCGCATCCATCGATTTAATAATTGCATCAGCAACATGCATGAACCTATTAATGTCAATACACCAAAAATCACTCTGTTTTGTGGCATTGCAAACAATGTTACAATTGTGATTATGGCTCCTCCAAGAAAAACAATCATTCCTCGTTTGTACGCATGACCGCCTAACGACCAACAAAAACCAGATAAAAAGATAAAAGTCCAGCAAATTCCCTGCTGCCAAATATACGCCCCTTTTGATTTATACCAATGCCAATCAAACTGATACAGATACACCAAATCCCAGATTGTATGATATGCAATCATATGGAGCAATGCCATGCCACGGATACCATCTAGCTTTTCATATCGCATTTTTCTCATATATCGTGTCTGTTTCTTCTTAAACAGCTCGCTCCCTATTTTCCATCTTTATTTGTAACAGTTCAGCTATTGACTTCTTGTTGCGAACATCAAGCCATGCCAAACCACTTTATGAGGCTTTCTCAACCACTATGTATTGGCTTGTATAAACCATAATTTGCAGTGTAGTACAAAATCCTAAGTCAAATTATTGCCTTTATTTTTTCTTTGTCTTCTTTAGTTTACTAATATTATATTTCATCTCATATGCTTCAAAAAGCTCTCGATAAATTGCATTGTTCATCTCTCGAATACTCTTTTGGTACTCATGAATATCAAAATCCTCAGACTCCGACTCTAAAAGTGCAATCGCAACATTGGAGCAATGTGCACCTATTCGTTCAAAATCTGTCAAGATATTGTTAAATGCAAATCCCTGTTTTAGCTCACACTTACCATTGCGAAGTCTTGTAATATGTCTTGATTTCAGCTCATTGCAAAGTACATTAATCAATTCCCGCAATGGCTCTACATGCGTTGCTAACTCCACATCATCCCCCGAAAAGGAATTGACTGTAATCTCAAGAATCTCCCGCACTGCCCCTCCCAGAACCGCCAATTCAGAAGTTGCTTCGTCAGAAAAAGATATTTTCTTTTCATATAACTCATTTGCCGATTTTGACAAATTCACTGCATGGTCTCCCAAACGCTCAAAGTCACTAATAGTATGTAAAAATATCGATACTTGCTTGGACTGATTTTCTGTCATATCACGTCCTGTCAACTGCATCAAATATGTCCCCAGCTTATCCTCATACTTATCAATCTGATTTTCCTTTTCCTGTACTTTATTATAGCGGTCTTCTGAATAATTCTCAAACAGTCCCATTGCACGTCCAATATTCTTTCTCGCTTTCCGCGCCATACCATTAATAGCTGTATGACTTTGTCGAATAGCAAGTGCCGGATATTTTAAGAAACGTTCTTCTAGCAAATCAAAATCTGCCTGTTCCTCCTTGTCCTCCTCAGTATCCTTTACAAGTGTAAACACCAGCTTTTCAATCCACTTGATAAACGGAAATAGAATTATGACTGTCGCCAATCGAAATACAGTATTTAAAATCGCTATCGCAATCGGACTCATGGTTATTTCCATAAAATCAAACTGAACAATTGCATTGACAGAGTAAAATACTACTGCCCAGAAAACCATACCAAACAAGTCATTCATCAGATAGATTAATGCAGTTCTCTTACCATTCTTGTTCGTTCCAATAGAAGATAACAAAACCGGACATGCTGCACCGACACCAATACCAAGCGTTATTGGAAATGCAGATGCAAATGTAATTGCTCCTGTCACAGACAGCGCCTGCAAAATACCGATGGATGCGGAAGCGCTCTGCAACACTGCGGTGAACGCAATCCCAACCAAAATACCCATAAAAGGATTAGAAAACATTGTTAGCATATTGACAAAATGTGGATTCTCTTTTAGTGGAGATACCGCACCGCTCATACTCTGCATACCAAACATCAGTATGGAAAATCCAAGCATAATATCTCCAACATTTTTGTATGTGCTCTTTTTTGAAACCATCTTAAACAAGATACCAATAATTGAGACAACTGCTGATATCGTAGTAGTTGACAAAAGCTGCGCAATTCCGCCAGACCCTTCTATATAAGATAAGCATAAAATCCAGCCCGTAATACTCGTACCAATATTTGCTCCCATAATAATACCGATCGCCTGTGCGACTTTCATCATTCCAGAGTTTACAAAACCGACCACCATAACTGTTGTGGCAGAAGAAGACTGTATAATTGCTGTGACTGCGGTACCCAGCAAAACCCCTTTCATTGGAGTATTTGTAAGTTTATACAATATCAGTTCCAGTTTTTCTCCCGCTGCCTTTTTCAACCCGTCTCCCATAAGAGACATGCCAAACAGAAAAAGTGCCACGCCGCTAAGTAACGATAAAATCGATGTTATCCCCATGTCAATCTTAATCCTTCGTAATCGTTCTGTTTTTGAACAGTTACATTCCTTCTCTAATTTGATTTTGTTAATTTTTTAACTGATCTAAAAATTACAGTCTAATCATAGCAGATTCTACAAAGTGTGTAAAGCCTTGATTCAAAACTGTATATAAACGTTACTTTTCATGGGTCAGATATAAAGGACAATTTTTATGTAGCAAAACTTTGCATATCGCCCAAACTGTTAAAATCATATACCAAAATACATACCCTTTCGCATTTTGTATACAAATGTGTTGCTGTTTACACGCGCAATGAATGGAATTGTACCAAAATCAAATGGACGTTAACAGTAACCTATTCACTCGAACGAAAACCATCCAAATAATTAACAAACTGTTGTGCTGTACGTCCAGAAATTCCCCCGTGGCTCAATTCCCACTTATTCGCCTCGGCTTTTAGCTCCTCGTCGGACATTGCAATTCCTTGTTTATGCGCAAGCGCAAGCACAATATGAAAGTACTCCTTCTGGGAGGGTTTTGAAAAATTAATTGTCACGCCAAAACGATTTACCAGCGAAAGTTTTTCTTCCATTGTGTCAGAGCGATGCATTCCATTGTCAACCTCAATATCATTTCGGTCGCTCCAAGTCTCCTTAATTAAATGTCTGCGATTGGAAGTTGCATAGATTAAAATATTGTCTGGTTTCGTCTCCACGCCGCCTTCAATAACCGCCTTAAGGAACTTATATTCAACCTCAAACTCCTCAAAGGACAAATCGTCCATATAAATCACAAACTTATAATTTCGATTTTTGATCTGTGCTATCACATTTGACAAGTCCTTAAACTGATGTTTGTAAATCTCAATCATGCGAAGTCCCTGTGCGTAGAACGCATTTACAATCGCTTTGACACTGGTGGATTTGCCTGTACCGCTGTCACCAAACAGCAGTACATTATTGGCTTTTCTGCCCTCCACAAAAGCCTTAGTATTATCGACCAATTTCTTTTTTTGCAGTTCATAGCCAATAAGATCATCCAGCATCACCTTGTCCATATTATTAATGGGCAAAAATTCTATTGCTCCCTCTGCTTTTTCTCGAATGCGAAACGCCTTGTTTAACCCAAACATCCCCACGCCATAATCTTTGTAAAATGTTGTTACACAATCAAAAAATGCATTCTCGTCTGGCGCCTGCTCCAATTGTGCACTTAGAGCAATAATCCTTTCGCTGACATTTTTATTGTACATCAACTCCTTTTTACCAATTGCTCTGTAGTTTGATAATTGTGAAAAGCAATCAATATCAAGTGCTTTCTCTATAACAGAAAAGTCAAAATCAAACAGATTTTTAAACACTTTAAAATCATTCTTGGCAAAATGGTTGACACTGCCGTCATTTGCCCCTACTTTCTCACAAGTAATGCTAAACGGATTCTCATTGGTCACCATAAAAAAAGTAAGATAATTATGCCAAAGATTATGATTAAATCCGTAATCTGTCGCTACAATTAAGAGCCGCTTTAGTTGCGTGTAAATATCCTGAATTAATTCTGGCTTTTCACTTAATTTCGCATCAAACCGTCGAAAAATTTCCCCAAACTGATACAGAATACAATCTCTATCCATATCGCCATACAAAATCAATTTTGCAATCTCTTGGTACATGCTTTTTCTTCCTCCTTATGCACTTGTACACAGATAAACTTTCACGCCATGAGGTGCTACATCCGTTTCAATTGTCTGGTGATGGGTTTGTACCTTGAAATCTTCCCACAAATCCCATAACTCTAACTCGTCATCCTCTGTAATGTCTTCTATAAGCTCCTTATAATCTATAGAAAGTTTTGCTTCACAATCCTTCAGATTAAATAATGCCACACACAAAACACCGCCATTTTTGCTCTCATTCACCCAAATCGCAACTGTATCTGTTCTTACAAGCTGTCTGCCGTGGCGGTCTTCCTTTAGCAAAGATAATAAGGAACGATTTGTTATGAGTGATTTTGTCCATTCATCAAGTTTTGTCAACTCGCAACCAAGCATTAATGGCGAACGGAACATGCACCACAATGTTATCATTGTTCGCTGTTCCTCATGCGTAAGACTGCACGCCCACTCCTGTCCAAATCCTTTGCCCAAGTGTCCCAGCGGAAGCATATCACAGTCTGGATAGCAGCCCTTTTTCACATGGTCTTGCCAGTTCTCACAACGCCAAAACATTTCTTTTACTAATTCCCACTTATCCCAAAGATCATCCGTAATGCGCCACATGTTTGCATTTTGCGCATAATGCCATGCGCGGTCAATATGCGCTGGTCCTGGTGAGAGACTCAACACAATTGGTCTGCCACATTTTACAATCGCCCGATGCAGCATCTGCGTCTCATGCCATCCAGAAAACGCAAGTGGTTCCCTATATAATCTACTATCACAAATATCATCACACTTTATAAAATCCACACCCCAGTCTGCATACATCGAAATAATCGAATCATAGTATGCCTGCCCTGCCACATTGTCATAAACTCCATACATATCTGGATTCCAGATGCAGATAGATGCCGCATCTGCCGCATCATTCGCTGTAAAATCACTCTGAAAAATTGGCAAGTGATTCTGCGCTGCTGTTCTAGGAATCCCGCGCATAATATGAATGCCAAACTTCAATCCCAAACTATGTACATAATCTGCAAGTGGCGCAAAACCTTTCCCTCCTATAGATGACGGGAATCTATCTGGTGCTGGTTGCAATCTACCATACGCGTCCATTTCATCATCTCCGAATGGAATATATTGAAATTTATCTCTCTTAGTGCCAGCATCATTAGAATACCATTCAATATCAACCACTACATACTCCCAACCATATTGCTTTAGATTCGCTGCCATATAGTCCGCATTGGCCTTTACCTGCTGTTCAGTGACTGTTGTATCATAATAATCATAGCTATTCCACCCCATAGGCGGCGTTGGTGCAAACTCATTTTTATTCATTCTCAATCTTCCTTCCTGATTTCATTCATATCTAAAAAGTACAACCTCATCGAGTGAAGTACCATCCTGCCACTCCCCACAATACCGCAAATATTCCGCCTCTGTATGTAGAAAACTCTCGGCATTTGGCGGCAATATAATTGACTCTATTGTACTGTCAAGAAAATTGCAGACATATATTATTTTTCTACAATTCAAAAATACCCAGTCAAAATGCTGTGCACATTCTTTCTGTCGTTGCTCCATATATTCAAATAAATGTTTCGCATCAATTGTATTTTCGTCCATAGGGTGTAGAAAAAGATACAGCCCATTATAACGCTTTTGCCGATAATTCGTATTTAATTTTTCCAGTTTTTTATCAAATCTGTACTTTGCCTTATATAGATAATCCTGATGTGTAATGTCATCTGGAAGGACCGCCCAGAATCTATCATTATAAAAGTTTAGTCGTTCCCCGTATCGCTCAAACGCAGCGGGAGGAAGTTCTTCCCTTCTACAACCTAAATATTGTTCAATAAAATTTTTTGTCTGCCCGTCGTCCGGCAAAAGTGCCTGACTCACTTCCAACCCTAAATTCATTGTTTCATTTATCCAGTCTGGTGATTCACTTTTTATAAAAGTTGGCTGATATTCCTTCCAGAGAAACTTTAAGGAAACCACCGCATAAATTTCATTCAACAGCTTTTCATATACCATACTCGCTGTCTCTCCCTGTCTTTAGAATATCTTTTATCACTTCACCCGCCAGAATCAAACCTGCCACTGAGGGAACAAACGCAATACTTCCTGGTATTCTCTTTCCTTTGCCTACATTGCTGTGCATATCCTCTGACAATACTATATCAGGAGGCAACATTATTGGCGTTTCTTCTGAATAAACCACCTTTAATTTCTGAATCCCTCGCTTTTTCAATTCTCGGCGCATTACCTTTGCAAGTGGACAGACTTTTGTGTCATAAAGGTCTGCCACCTTAAATGCAGTTGGATCCATCTTGTTTCCAGCTCCCATAGAACTAATAATTGGTGTATGGTTTTGCTTTGCCTGCATAACAAGCTGAATTTTTCCTGTCACAGTGTCTATGGCATCCACCACATAATCATATTGTGAAAAATCAAAAATATCTGCTGTTTCAGGCATATAAACCGTCTTATATATATGAACATTCATCTTTGGATTAATATCTAATACTCGCTCTCTTGCCACTTCTACTTTGTACTTGTCAATGGTACTGTGCGTCGCAATAATCTGGCGGTTGAGATTTGTGAGACACACTTTGTCATCATCAATCAAATCTAAGGTCCCAACACCGCTTCTCGCAAGTGCTTCCACTGTGTAACCGCCAACACCGCCAACTCCAAATACTGCCACACGAGCATTTTGAAGCCGCTCCATTCCTTGTGCTCCTATCAAAAGTTCTGTTCTGGAAAACTGGTTCATTGTGTTAACACCTCATTCATACTTCCTGTGCGATACCCTTGCAAATCAAAAGTAATATAATCAAACCCATACTCCTTCAATTTGGAAATAATCCGTGCACGAACTTCTGTTTGCATTATACAATCAAAATCCACTGTTGGTATTTCAATTCGCGCCAAAGTACCATGTATCCGTACACGCATCTGCTCAAATCCACTTTCTATCAAAAACTGTTCTGCTTTTTCAACCATAGAAAGTCTTTCTGTTGTAATCTTCTCTCCATATGCAAAGCGCGACGCAAGACAGGCATAGGAGGGCTTATCCCATACAGGAAGCCCATACATTTTAGAAAGCATCCGAATTTCCTTCTTATATAGTTTCACCTCTCGTAATGGACTCTTGATGCCAAGTTCCGCAACTGCTTGCAATCCTGGACGATAATCCCCCAAGTCATCCATATTGGAGCCTTCAATCACATGCACAATTCCTTGTGCTCGCGCAACTTTCCAAATCCCCTGAAAAAGCTCCTTCTTACAGCGATAACAGCGATTAGGAGGATTATCAGCAAAACCGTCGACTGCAAGCACATCCGCCTCATAAATATATTGTGTAATTCTTTCGTTCTTACAAAATAAATCTGCTTCTAAAGCTTCTCTTTCTGGAAACACACAGGATTTCACTGTGACTGCAACTGCTCTGTCTCCAAGTGTCTCCTGTGCCACTTTTAATAAAAATGTTGAATCTACGCCACCCGAGAATGCCACTGCAACACTGCCAAGTTCTTGCAAATATGCTTTTAATTGTAGTAACTTTTTCTCGACAGTTGCGGCATGTTGAATACATGTTTGCTCTGATTGCTGTTCTAAAGTAACATTTTTGGCACTTTTGCTTGTTGCTGTCTGATAATCTTCCAGAAAATGGTGTCGCACCCCTTCCTGTTTATATGCGATTACTGTACTTAAATTTACATTCTCAACACTTTTAAAAATATTATTTTCTACAAACGGATTGATTTGTTTTAGCTGTCGTATTAATTGTTTTATTTCACGACGTTTTGATGTGTTTTCCAAATCACCGCGAAAAGTACTGTTCTCTGTAAATTTACATGCACACTGCAAAAAACGCAGATGATTATAATCCCGCCATGCCTCAATATGATCTTCACGGATAAGATACATTGGCCGAATCAACTCCATTCCTTCAAAATTAGTACTGTGAAGTTTTGGCATCATAGTCTGTACCTGCGCTCCGTATAACATCCCCATCAAAATCGTTTCAATCACATCATCAAAATGATGTCCCAGTGCAATCTTATTGCAGCCTAATTCCTGCGCTTTACTGTACAAATAGCCACGCCGCATTCTGGCACACAAGTAACAAGGTGAATTTTCTATATTGTATACTGACGCAAAGATATCCGATGAAAAGATAATCACTGGAATATTTAAACGCTCTGCATTCTGTTCAATTAACTGTCTGTTTTCTATCTTATAGCCGGGATCCATCACTAAAAATAACACTTCAAAATTAAATTTATTGTGTCTTTTTAATTCCTGAAACAGCTTTGCCATCAACATAGAATCCTTGCCACCTGAAATACAAACAGCAATTTTGTCTCCTTCCTGCACAAGTTCATATTCCCGTATTGCCTTCGTAAATTTACACCAAAGATTTTTTCGATACCGCTTTCTTAAATCCTGCTCTATCTCCAGATAATCCTTGTTTGTATCCGACACCTGTGTCATATTTCATTTTCCACTCCTTTGCTACAGTGTACCATGTTAAACTTTTCTGATACGCCTCGATTTATTATACTTTAATATCCCATATATATCAACCCGAAAATAACCTGCATAGTTCCTTAAATCTTTAGTATTCTTCGTTCCTCCTTGTCATACAAATACAACGAATAAGAAAGAATCTCCTCTGCACTGACCTGTGTGTCATTAATTTCCCTAATCATACTTTTAATTTCTTGACTCTCCTCAAGATGCCTTGTTGGCAAAAGCAACAATTCATGTATGGAAGACGGAATAATATAGAAACTACTTTGAATCGCCTCTGCAAAATCTTGAATCAAGTTGGGATACAACATGCAAGCCGCCCCATCCACTCTGCTTTTGTTGCTTAACACATACATTGGCACACTCCCGGAAAAAGAAGACCTCTCATTATCTTCTGTAAAGTTTTCTGAATCCTCTGCACACATTATCTCTTGCAAAACCTCTGTCATACCTTTAATTTCATATCCCTGAAGTTGCTGTGTGTTCTCCTTTGCTGCTTGATATAAAATTTCCACAGACACATCCCACAACTTTAAATGCACATTATGTATTAAAATAGAAGCTCTGCCAAAATCCTCTTGTGTTACAAGACACTGAAAAACAATAGACAAATCAAGAAATTCTATGTGTGGAATATCCTCCAATAACTCTTTATTTTTCTCAGTATTGACAAGCTTGTAGATAATTTTCTGCCTCACACTCTCATAATTTAAAAAATAACGCATGTCCACACTTTGATTCACCTTATTTCTATGATAAGTATCCATCACATCATTGACAACATTGATAAGCGTTGCCCTTCCTTTGATATACTCCTCATAATAACTGTTGAGATATATGGTTGGCGAAATATTGCTGTCATCCTGTGTTACAGTGATTCCTCTCAACACAACACCATTGTTTTTGCGGACATCATCAAGCCGTACTTTATAGCATTCTCCAGTCCTTTTCTCCACTTCTTCTCTCACTAACATTGTAAAATTTAAAAATTCCATTGTTTTTATACTCCTTTTCCAAAAAACTTTTTATCCCTCCTGTCATTCTGTACTATCAGCGCACAAACTAATTATATAAATAACCATATGCCGCAAGCTGCTAAATTCTTTATACAGTCGTGTGCATCGATTATTGATATTTGCACGTATACAAAAAAGACAATAAGAAAAATATACTGCAAAACATTTCTCTCATTGTCTTATCTCATTCTCTGGTTTTTATTACGATAAACTATACTCTTGACAGATACTCCCCTGTTCTGGTGTCAATCTTAATCACATCATTTGTGTCAACAAATAATGGAACATACACTGTGGCACCTGTCTCAACAGTCGCCGGCTTTGTCGCACCTGTAGCAGTGTCACCCTTAAATCCTGGTTCTGTATCCGTAATTACCAATTCCACAAACAGAGGTGGTTCAATTGCAAATACGTTGCCATTGTGTGAGCATACTTTTACCATCTCATTTTCTTTGACAAATTTAAGCGCATCGCCAACCTTGTCCGCATTCAAACCAATCTGTTCATAATTCTCCGTATCCATAAAATAGAATAAATCGCCATCCGCATACAAATACTGCATCTCTTTTCTATCAATACGCGCCTGTGGGCACTTCTCCGTTGGCCGGAAGGTTTTCTCCACAACACCACCACTAATAATATTCTTAAGCTTTGTTCTGACAAAAGCTGCACCCTTACCTGGCTTTACATGCTGAAATTCGATAATTTGATAGATACTGTTTTCATATTCTATCGTAATACCATTTCTGAAATCGCCTGCTGATATCATAAAAACTATTCCTCCTAATATCCACTTTTCACGTTTATAAATCCGTTAACCATTTTATAACAAAATGAACGAGATTTCAACTATTATTTTTTACATTTCGTAAGGACAAAGTCAATCGCCATCAAATATCCGTTTAATCCCTGTCCATAAATCTGATGATCGCACACCTCTTTTGTAACAGAGACCTGTCGAAATTCCTCTCGCTGTGTAATATCCGATATATGAATTTCCACTTTTGGGACCGTAATACTTGCAAGTGCATCTCGTATCGCATATGAATAGTGTGTGTAGGCTCCTGGATTGATAACAATGCCTTCTGTCCCATCAAAATACGACTCCTGTATTTTATCTATAATAGCACCCTCATGATTGGACTGAAAGCATTCAATTTCACAGTCAATCTCCTTTGCTTTATTTTGTATCATATCCAAAAGATATTGGTAATTCTGTGTTCCATAAATGCCTTTTTCTCGGATTCCAAGAAAATTTAGATTTGGTCCGTTTATTACTAATAATTTCATTTTTAAGGATTCCTTTCTTATATAATTTTTTCATAGCACTTGTACTTACTTAGATTTTGTTCCATTTTCTTATATTCATACAATACTATTTTTGTTTTTCTATTTGTCGTTTGATGTTTTATTCCCAAAATACCATTATGAATAATCGCAGAATATAAAATATATTAATGGTTATATTTAATCCAAAATCAATCGCGTAAAAAAGTTTATCTTCTCCTACTCACGCGCTGGATATCCATAGCTTCTACTGGCATTTTTCTATAATTTCCAACGTTACTTCCGACTGTCTTAACACATTGACATCCACCACAATCGTCGCGCCTTGCTCATACAAAGGTTCTCTTTCTGCAATCATTTCCTCAATTCGTTTTATAGGGTTTTCACACTGCAAAAGTGGTCTCGTTGTATCTCCCTTAATTCTCTTATAAATTGTTTTGGGACTTGCTTTTAAGTAAATAACTTTGCCAAGATGTGACAAAAGCTGTCTGTTCTCTGCGCGCAGAGGCATTCCACCACCTGTTGAGATAACCATATGTTCTTTTTTCTCTGCAATTAGTTGTCGCAAGAATGCAGTTTCCATATCTCGAAACGCCTGCTCGCCATCTGTAGCAAAAATTTCATTAATACTTCTACGCTGTTGTTCTACAATCATTTCATCGGTATCCACAAATTTATACTTTTTTTGTTTTGCAAGATTTTTCCCAATGGTTGTCTTACCGCTTCCCATGTAGCCTATCAAAATAATATTCTCCATAAAGCCCTCCATTCTTACCAAAATCTGCGAATTTAATGTGAACTCTGTTCACAATGCGTAAGCACAATATTTTCACACGAACTCCCATCTGCCCGCTTTAGCGGGCATACAAATCAGGAGGTGTGAAATCTTTGATTCCACACTATCTGCATTTCTACCATATACAAATTACCATATAAAACTCAGCATAGTTTGTCTCGAAGCATACGATAGACTTTATCTGCATTCTCTTTCGTCACCTTGCACCCCGTCCATATTTCAAAAGCCTCTATTCCCTGATACAAAAGCATTTTCAATCCATTGTATGCCACACCGCCGTTTGCTGTTACTAACTGCATAAACTTGGTCTCCCAAGGCGTATAAAGCAAATCATATCCAAATTTTACATAGTGGTAGAAATCACTGTCTTCAATCACTACATTATCCATATTGGGAGCAAGCCCTACACTGGTACATTGAAGTACAATATATCTGTTTTCTGCCCCTGTCAAAAGCTCCTTATAATCAGCAAGCGCCATTGCTGTCACGCAGTCTTTTTTATATTGGCGAAGACTGTTATTGACTTTTGCCGCCACGTCATCTGCTTTCGCAGCATTGCGGTTGAGCAGATAAACTTTTTGCGCATCGCTGTTTGCACACATAAATGCAACCGCACGCCCCACACCACCTGCACCAAGCACAATAACCTGCTCATTTTTGAGTGATATTCCATCTTCTTGCATAGCACGCCAGAGTCCACTCATATCTGTGTTATAACCAATAAATCCGGCTTTGTCCTCGCGGTCATCACGCACAAGTGTATTGACGGAACCTGCTGCTTCTGCGCGCTTATCGACTTCTGTCAAAAATGGAATCACAGCATTCTTGTATGGCACTGTGACATTCATACCACAAACATTTAGTCCGTAAGCCCCCTTTATCGCTGCCTCAAGCTGCCCTTCTGCCACATGAAATGGTACATACACCATGTCAATGCCTAGTGCATCTGCAAATGTACCATGAATAAGTGGCGACATTGTATGCTCTATTGGATTTCCAATAATACCATATAATTTTGTTGTTCCATTAATTTTCATCTGTGTTCCCCTTTTCAATACAAACTACACTTATTATTTTCCTGTTTGGCATACTTCTACTTTTGAATAAATTTTTAATCTTTTTTGTACCAATTCCCCGAATATTATAAACTTTTATTTATTTTTTGTGTATCTGTCTTTGATATGCAAGTAATACGATTTTTTCCAGATATCGCTTTAAAACAATTTGTATCTCTTCTTTTGGATGAATTGGTTTTACTAAAATAGAATAAATCCCTGCTTTATTTGCTCCCCATATATCCGTAAAAATCTGGTCGCCAACAAACAAGGTATTTTTTTCATTTGTCCCCATATTTTTCATTGCTTTTCTATAATTTTGGGGATTTGGCTTTCCCGCTTTATAAATATAAGGCGCATTCACCGCACCACAGAACATCTTTACACGCGGTTCCTTATTATTGGAGAGCATTGTTACTTGATATCCAATCTTTTTTAAACGTAAAAATAGCGCTGTAGCGCGCTCATCTGCCGGAAGGCCATGTGGCACCAGCGTATTGTCAATATCAAAGATAATACTTCTATATCCTTGTTCATACTTTTTTTCAAAATCAATCAGATACGTAGAATCTAGGTATTCTTTTGGATAAAAACATTGTAGCATTAAAAAATTCCTCCATCACAGATTTGCCGCCTCAAGTAACAGTCGGATATAATCAGAAACAGGTTTTGTATAGACCTCCTCGACCTTTCCCTGCTCAAGAATCTCCCCATTTTTCATAATAATCACCCTGTCGCACATCTGATATACAACTCGAAGATCATGCGAAATAAAGAGAATAGAGATTCCAAGCTCTCTATGAAGCTTTAATAATAATCTGATAATCTGCGCCTGTATGGTCACATCAAGCGCAGACACAGGCTCGTCCGCAATCAGAAAATTTGTATCGCATAAAAGCGCCGCCGCAATTGCTATACGCTGTCGTTGTCCGCCAGAAAGTTCTGTTGGGTAATGCTCTTTTAACTTCTCCTCTAACCCCACACGCGCAAGCATCTGGTCAACCTTTTTGACACGCTCTATTTTAGAAAATTCTTCTGTTTTCTTTTCTTTTCGAGCTTTCATGCGAAGTGGCTCCTCCAATATCCATCCAATCTTTTTGGAGGGATTAAGCGAACTGTATGGGTCCTGAAAAACCATTTGTGGATTTGGGCAATCGAGTGTAATTGTGCCATTATATTGCTTCTGCATTCCTAAAATCGCTTTGGCAAGTGAGGTCTTCCCACAGCCGCTCTCACCGACAAGACCAAGCACTTCTCCTTTTTCCATATGAAAACTCACATTTTTCAAGACATGCTGCAAACGATTCTCTGATTTTCCACGAAAACGGTTTATTAAAGTTTCTTTATTTTTGTAATAGACATTTAAGTTTTTCACATTCAGTATCGTTTCCATACACCCTCCATATTTCCATAAAAACACAGATTTATATAATATTTTTTGTTTTCACTTTTCTAAATACAATGATTGCACTGACAACGTCAAGGCAGAAAACAAATTGCAAAATACTATGAATGACCATTTCTGTGTTTGTTAAAATTCTATCCGCATAGCAGCGCCTTACAACAAACACACCAATCAAACCACTTAAAATAATAGATGCACCATCTAAAATCAATAAAACAAATGAGATACCAACTGTAAATATTGTAAATAGACACATAACACCTGCCACAAAAATAAACAAGTACGCAGGAATTTGAATAATCTTTATTATCATAATGATTTTCGTTGCTTCGATCACATCCATTTTATTCGCAAAATTATTTACACATAAAATAATTGCACTTATAAATGCTATAAACCAGAAAATACAAAGAGATAAAAGCCCTAAATAAAAATTATTTTGGAAAATATATTTCATCAAATATTGATTAAAAAGGCTACTTATCAAAAATACAATATAATATGGAAAAAGAATAATAAAAATAAATGGCAGCATCTTTTTCATAAAGGTCACCTCGTCAATCAATTTGATTACTCGAAAACACTTCTATCCAATCTTCTCAAGTCTTGGTATTGCATTAATTAATTCTTTTGTGTAATCCTCTTTTGGATGATAGAATATTTCCTCTGTCGTTCCTACTTCCACCATATTTCCATTATGCATTACAATCATTCTGTGACACAGACGCTTTACTAGGCTTAAATCATGAGATATAAACAAAACAGCCATCTGTTTTTCTTGATTCAGCCGTTGTAAAAGCTTGACAATCTGTAATTGTATTGTCACATCAAGCGCCGTTGTCGGCTCATCTGCAATCAAAAGTTTTGGCGCACAAATCATTGCAGAGGCAATCATTACACGCTGTCGCATACCGCCGGAAAGCTCATGCGGATATTTTCTACAAACAAGCTGCGGATTTTCAAGCTCCACATTCGCAAGCGCTTCAAGGACACACTGATATCGTTCTTCTTTTCCCATTTCTGGTCTGTGAATGCGAAGACTTTCTTCTACCTGCCAACCAATACGTTTTACTGGATTTAAAGAGGTCATAGGTTCCTGAAAAACAATGCCAATTTCATTTCCTTGTATCTGTCGGAGTGTCTCTCGATTTTCATGGAGAAGTTCTTTTCCGTCAAATAGAATCTTTCCTTCCATTTTCATATCATGGCGCCGCAATAGTCCGGCAATTGCCATTGCTGTCATAGATTTTCCTGATCCAGATTCCCCGACAATTCCAAGGATTTCTCTCTGTCGTAATTCCATATTTAAATGATTCACAACACGCTCTGGCACATCATGGTCATGAAATTCTATATTCAAATCTTCTACTTTTAACAATATTTTTTCCATCTATCTTCTTCATCTTTCAACAACTTCTTTGTTTCACTATATGAATATGTTCCTTATTTTACCACAACGCATGTGAAAAATCCATCTTTATTCTGCATTTTTATAATCAAGTCTTACGCTTCCCATGCTGGTACTTGCTTCAAGCGTCCCTGCATTTCCTGACTGACGATACCTCGTTCCTTCACTCTTGCCATTCACTTTCACATTACCCATTTCTGCCCCCAACTCAATTTGATATTTGTCAAGGTTCTGGTTCGCCTCAATAGATATATCTCCCATAGAATTATCTGCATTCAAAACTTCAAAAATACAACGTTCAATTTGAATTGTTCCCATATCATTATCAACATCCGCCTTGCCAAGATCTGTATCTTTTATTGTAATCTCTCCCATATTGGTATCAATATCTGCATTATCAAAGCTGCATTTTTCAAAAGTACAATTTCCCATATTGTTTAGCACTTCACAGTCTATTGATGCAATATTCTCCAAATCGGCATTTCCCATCGCAAGTTTGATCTCGATTCTATCCATCACTGTATTTTGGGGTATGGTCAATGTGATATTACAGTTTTCTCCCCTAACTCCTCCCCAAAAAATCTTTCGAGGATTTCTTTCCTTAAGAAAAAGAACCCCGTCTTTTACTTCATATTCAAATTTCAGTCTATCTGTATATTTGCCGTGAAGATAGAAATTGTCTCCTTCCTCAATGGATAAGTCCATCATATCTGCATCTACATTGATTGCATGAAAGGTTTCCAAACCTGCGCTTGCACTTGTCATCCTATCCTCTCCGAAGCGAAAACCACCTTTCACTTGAAAGATACCTGCATGATAAAGTGTACCACCAATTACACAGCAAACTGTGATAATCGTAAGTATTGCCATCCATATATTTTTTCTGATACTCATAATTACCCTCCTAAAATCATTTCTTGTTAATACAACAAAAATTAAGTTCCTGATACATTGACACAGAATAATTGCTTCCTATGCAAGATGGAGGAATGCGTCGTAGCAATAACTACGGCGATTGTGTAGAGGAACAATTAAACAAGCCAATATGCTGGTTCATTTAACATTCGTTGTATTTAGTAGACAGCTTGAATAAACTTTTGAACCAATGCAGCAATCACCCATACAATCCATGTGATATGCCAATCAAAGCTCAAAAAACTCCAGCAAAGATAAATGCAGGTTACAGTTGGCCAGTAAAGTGACATCATCTCTGAAATTTTTTCATTTTTATAACTTACTTGTTTCTGAGATGGCACAAAACACCCTCCCATTGTGCCGCTTTTATTTAAAGAAAGGATTGTTGTCATTCCTGCGCTTACATTTCCTGCTGCCACAAACAAAAAAACACCAATTCCAATAAATACAAACATAAGTACTACACCAAATCCACTGCTCCATGAAAATAAACTACCCACGATCATGATTGGAAGCACACTTAAAATGCACAAAATCACGCCGATTGTTATCATCATTGCATGTGTTACACGAAAACTTTCTCGACGATTATGTACATACTCTGCTGTCGCAAAATCTACACTACATTGCTTTTGCTTCAAAAACTTCCATTTTCCCATAACAAAACTGGAATACATAAATAGTCCAACTGCTGTCGCAATCATTAAAAACATAAAACATGTAGCATAAATCCCACCGCGCCAATTCCAACTAATATCCATCATATATCCACAACAACTGGTAATGCACAAAAATACGCCAAGTGCAATTGTATAAGCCGAGCGTGTCTTATCATGTAAATAGTCCTTAACTTCCACAAGTGTCATATTCCGAAATGCACTTCCAGTATTTCGGTTCTCCTGTATTACAAAATCGCGAATACCTAATTCCTCTGACAGCTCATCAAGATTGCCAAATTCTGAAATTACAATGCCAACTGCCTCGTTCTCTGTCTTTCCATCGTTCATTAGCTCTGTATATTTATCTTCCATCATTTGCCACAACTCATCTTTTGCCTTTTGTACTTCAAATGTAATTGGAAGTTTTGCAAACATTGTCTCCAGATAATTTCTGATTGTCTCCATATTCTCATACCCCTCCATCCTGCCTAATAAATTTTTCTACAACTTCCTTGGTCAATGCCCACTCTGCACATTTCTCACGGTAATACTGCCTGCCTTGCTCTGTAATTTTATAATATGTCCTGCGTTTTCCATTGATTGTAACATTTTCAGAATAAGATTCGACAAATCCATTTTTTTCTAACCGCGTAAATGCAGAGTAAAGAGTGGTCTCTTTAATCACATACTTTTCTTCCGATAAGCTTTTGATTTTTTTTGAAATCTCGTACCCATAAGACGACGCATCCCACAACAAATATAAAATCATTGTGTCATTGTACCCACGTATAATATCGCTACTAATACTACTCATAGAAAACCTCCCTTCAACTATAAATTTTATCTTTGACAGACAATACAACGACTATCATTGCTATATCTATCGTTGCTACGTTTGTCGTAGTAATAGTGTAGCACTGAAAATGTATTTCGTCAACACTTTTTTATGCACCTGTTTGTGTGCAATCGAGTAAAGAAGATTTTATCTTCTCCCTACTCGCGCGCCGGGCACCTGTCAGCGAACCGATAAATCGGTTTGATGACAATCTTCCTCTGGGTGCCCGTGCGCATAAAAAAAGTGTACATGAACTGTTCAAAGTTCACATACACTTTTTTCTATCTTAATCCTGTATAGTGGTCCCAAATCCGATTTAATTCTGTCCTTCCCTGCGATACCGCGCTATCCTTATCAATAGCAGACAGAAATGTATTGTATGCCAAATTCCATATCTCTTTATTTTTGGGTTTGTCTATAAAAACAGGTTTCTCCGACTTTACCGGCTCCTGCTGATCCATTACTTTTTTATTAGAATGATAAATAATCTGAGGGCTAAAATCTTCTAAATCATACATTGTTTTTGTATGTCCTGCCATTAATTGACTGTGGCTTTTATAAGCCTTGTCCAGCAATTCAAGCTGCTTCTTTTTTTCGTCGTCCGCACCAGTGTATTTCTCCTCAATATCATTTTTCATTTTATGATAAGCAGATACCATCTTGTCAATATGGCGGTCAAAATTTCCGCTTGCCACTTTTTCTCTTTTTTCTGCCATTACTGCCTTTTCGTAATCCTCAAAAATATTTAATTCCTCCCAGAATTTATCTGGTTCAATCGTTCCCAAACTTTTTATGTTGCTCTGATTTCTCAACGCCTCCAACGCCTTGTGCGCCTCCTCTGAAATATCCACGGTATCTCTTGTGTCTTTCTCGGGTGATACTGATTGACATCTGCTTTTTTGTTGAAATCTTTCTGTAATCCTGTCTGTATCTATCATATACTTTTCATATTGCATCTGTGATTGTCTTTCTATTGCGTTTGCTGTCATTTCCTTAATACCTCTCTTTCCAAACCAATCTTATATTAAAATCCCCTATTCTCTTTATCGGTTTTTATTAGAATTTTTAAACCTTCTATTGCGAATTTCTGCAAACTGACAACAAACACCTTTTTGCTACTATCTTCCTCTGTCTGCCAACAGCGACAATCCTAACACCATCAAAATAATCATCAATCCTGGAAACAAAGCATACCACGGCGCAGAAAAGAGATATGTCTGCGACTCTGACAGCATACTTCCAAGACTTGCACTAGGCGGTTGTACACCAATGCCCAGATAACTCATACCTGCCTCGGCAAGCACAGCATTGTTAAAACCAATCATAATAGAAGATAACAGTACTGGCATCGCATTTGGCAGAATATGCACAAAGATAATGCGAAGTTCCGGCACTCCGGCAAGCCGCGCACTCTCCACATAGTCCATCTCTCGATATTTGATAAACTCTCCTCTGACAATGCGGGCAAAACTTGGTATGAACGCAATGCCAAGCGCTCCAATTACATTGTACTTTCCTGTGCCAAAGAGACTGACAAACACCAGTGCTAAAAGAATACTTGGAAACGCAAACACCACATCATTGATACGCATTAATACTTCATCCAGCCAACCACCAAAATATCCAGTAAACGCTCCGACAATTGCGCCGCAAACAGTTCCAATAGAAACAGTTGCTGCTGCAATCACAAATGTGTTACCCATGCCTTTCAACACGCGGGAAAAGATATCTCGACCAAAATTGTCACAACCCATCAAATGTTTTAGTGATGGTGCCGCCAACTTTGCAGCGCTGTCCATTTTTGTGATATCATACGGCGTGTGTATAAAGCCTATCAAAATTAATAGTAACATCGCACCTGTTATCACAAGACCTATCTTAAAATTTGGAGTATATCTTCTTTTTCTTTTCATATTAATCCCCCATGCCACCTTTGACGGCTCAAGCGGTTAAAAATACTTTTCATGCTAGCCAACATTTTGTCCCGCAGCGGAATCTCAAATCAAGATGATAAAATCTCTGATCTCACATTCTCCTCTACGATTATCTATCTTATACGTTAATACGTGGGTCAACCAATTGATAGATCACATCAACAATAAAGTTTGTCACAATCACCACAAAAGCAATCAGTACGATAATCGCTTCTACTACTGGATAATCCCGATAGGATATGGATGTCAAAAGAATACGCCCTATCCCTGGTATGTTAAACACTTGTTCGATAACAATGCTACCTACAAGCATATCTGCAAGCGTCATTCCCCATAAAGTAATCACAGGAATCATAGCATTGCGCAGTACATGTCTATATAAAACCTTATTGGTATTATTTCCTTTACTATATGCAGTTCTTACGTAATCTTTTTTTGCTTCCTCTATACAAGAGCTTCGCAACAGTTTAACTGACATAGCAATCTTAGGAAGTGCTATGGCAAAACATGGAAAAATAATGTAAGCAAGGAATCTCCAAAAATCAGTTTCATAAGAAACAAACCCTCCTGGAGTAAAAAACTTCAATATTAGTCCGAAAAAAAATGTAATTAAAATTCCCATAAAAAAATGAGGAACCGACATTATAATCTGATTAAGCGCCATAAGAATGCGGTCAACTTTCTTACCGCTGTGTTTTGCTGTGTAAATGCCGATTGGCAGAGAAATTACTACCATGATAAAAAAAGAAATGATTGCCATAATAACTGTTATTGGCAACTTTGACACAATCATGTCCGCAACAGACATATGATACTTGTACGAAGTCCCAAAATCACCACAGACAAAATGAAATAACCATTCCAGATAACGTTCCAGAAATGGTCTGTTTAAGCCAAGCTGCTCTCGCAACGCTGCCAGACTTTCTGGCGTGGCATCTGTTCCCAATGCCGCTAATGCTGCATCTCCTGGTATTAGGTCAAAAGCAAGATAGACGAGGAAAGAAATACACAAAAGCGTGATGATCATTGCTGCCAGCTTTTTACCAATGTATCTCATATCCTCGTCTCCTTTTATTTCTCTATAAACGATAAATCCCTAATCACAACCAATTTTATTCTTGAATTACTGTACATCTAATTTTGAAAAGTCTTGAATATATAATGGATAAAATGTATATCCTGTATACCCTTTTCTAACTGCTACTAGTTCACACATATCTTGAATATAGACATTTGCGGCCGTCTCTGCAAGGATTGTCTCACACTTTTTATATGCTTCTGTTGCCTTGTCATCATCCATCACTGCCTCTGCAGCAAGTGCTTCCTTATAAGCAGCGTCATACTCTTGATTATTATAATTTACAAAGTTATTGTGTGCATCTGAACGAAATCTGCTAAGCATTGCTCCCGCAGTAAGTGTCGATGCATCCACGCCGACCAGCGTTGCCTCAAAATCGCGTCCTTGATACACATCACTCAGCCATGTTTCCCACTCAATCAGCTCAATATTGGCTGTGACACCAATCTGTTTTAACTGCTCTGCAACCACCTGTGCAGTATCCACATGCTGCTGATAATTTGATGGCACCTTCATTGTAAAACTAAATCCATCTGAATAGCCAGCCTCCGTCAACAGTGCCTTTGCCTTCTCAATATCAGTTGTATACAGGTCATTTAGCTCCTCAACATAATATTTCCCGAAAGCTGGAAACATACTGCTCCCGACAGGAGTACCCTTTCCCTCCGATACAAAATCAAGAATCTCCTGCTTATTTACCGCATAGCACAATGCCTGACGCACTTTCTCATTGTCAAACGGAGCGACTGCATTATTAAGATATACTGCCTGAACCAGATTCATTGTTCCCTCAAGCACCTCAAAATCATCGCCAAGTTCTGCTGCCTGTGCTGTGGAAACGCGCGCAACTAAGTCAACTGCACCGCCCTCAAGATTCATGACAATCGAATCCGAATCTGCAAGCACTTTTAATGTAATGTCTTTAATATGTGCTGGTTCTCCCCAATATCCATCAAAGCGTTCAAGCACTACATTTTCCTGAAGGGAACGCGATACAAACTTGTATGGACCTGTTCCGATAGGATTTGTCTGCAAATCAGACACATCTGCGGGAACAATCGCTGCCTCAACTGTTGACAAAATTGCCATAAATGGACTACTTGATTCTTTTAATGTAATAATTACAGTATTGTCATCAGGAGTCTCCACACTCACAATATTAGAAAACGCCGATATAACAGGTTCTCCCCCATTAAGACCGGCGCAAGTTTCAATCGAATATTTTACGTCCGCCACAGTAACAGGATTTCCATTGTGAAATTGGATTCCATCTCTCAAAGTGAATGTATACACAAGTCCGTCCTCAGACATTGTATAATCACTTGCTACTGCAGGAACCAGATTGCCCTCGCTGTCCGGCTTATATAAGCCCTCATAGATATTATAAAGAATTTCTTGTGTACCAGCGCCCTGTGATAAACTAGGCACCAGACTGTCCAAATCCTGCGGAATACCTATGGTAATGTGTGATGCATCATCCGTTGTCTCATTCGCCTCATCCGTCTCGTTCATCTCCTCTGATGAAGCGTTTGTCTCAGTGTTTGTCGCGGTATTTGCCTCACTGCTGTTTGTGGCAGACGTGTCTGCAATCTGTGTAGAGTCTCCAGCCGTCTTGTCACCTGCGCATCCGCCCAGTGCAACAGTCAGTGTAAGCAACATACTCGCAAAAAGAACCTTTCCAAATTTTTGTCCTCTTTTTGTCATGTCTTTTACTCCTTTTTTTTCTAATATTTAATTGTTTTAGTATGTATCGTTCTTGGGAACTGTAGGAAAATAACTGACACATCTTGACTTGTCTATTTCCTTGATGTATATGTCAAAAAAACTCGTCGCAGCCCACAATTCCTCATGGCAACGAACATCATACCATCACATAAAGTACAGTCATATTCCCACATGTACCATCTTTATGTTCTGTTCAATTTTATAAAAATATGTGTAAAAAAGCAAGTCATTTTTTTCACAATCTTGTTCTTTATTACATACACATTACTAATTATAAAAGCGATAAAATTCATATGGTAGACTAAATGCCCTTTACTAATTTATGTACAATCTGCGTTACTCATAAAATAATGTTTATAGGTGGAAAACTTTGTGTTATTGTGACGTCCGCGTCAAATCCTGCACCCACTTATACTTTCTAAACCGCGCCATCACCCACGGTATCTTTCCCACTTCGTCCAGACAAGTACAGGCATATACCAATAACGGCGACCAGTATAAAACAAACGCCCCGATAAGCGCCAGCGGAATCGCTATAAACCACATGCATACAATTAAACTGTACATGTCAAACAGGGTATCACCGCCACCGTCCAACACTCCGTTGATTGTGACCGTGTTGACACAGCGCCCAATCATATAGACCGCCATAATCACCATCATTCCAGTCAGATATCCTCTTGCCTCGTCTGTTAGAAAAACCATTCGCACCACCAACGGTGTCACTGCAAGTACAAGTGCAGTAGATATCAATCCAATCACATAGGAAATATTCTTAAGTTTAATTCCATATGCCTTTCCTTTGTCAAGATGACCTGCTCCCAATTCATTTCCTACCATAATACCTGCTGCGCTGCCAATGCCATTGCACATACAGCAAATCAAATCTCGAACCACCGCAGCCACAGAGTTTGCCGCAGCGGCGTCAGTTCCCATATGTCCCATAATTGCAGTGTAAGATGTAAATCCAATCCCCCAACACAGAGACCCACCCATTAGAGGCAAACACTGTCTAATAAAATCAAAACGAAGCTGTTTTGGCAATCTCATAAATCGGTCAAATGCCGGGCGGATATAAGATGTTTTTGCCGATACCATCACACAGAGAATTAGCTCAACAACACGAGAAATTGTGGTGGCAAGCGCTGCTCCTCTTGCCTGCATTCTAGGCGCACCAAACAATCCAAATATAAAAACTGCATTTAAACAAATGTTTAAAATCACAGCAAAACAACTAATAAAAGCACCTGGTTTGATATGTTCAGACACCTTCATTGTGGTCAAATAGCATTGGGAGATGCCCGTAATTAGATACGACCATCCTGCAATGCGTAGATAAGCGCTGCCAATTACAATGAGTGAAGCATCATGTGTAAAAATATGCATCAATAGTTCTGGTATCAACTCACACGCCAGAAAAAACAACATGGACACAATACTGCAAAACCAAAGCATCAAGTTAAAGATATCTTCCAATGTTTTCTTATCACCTTTTCCCCAATACTGCGCCCCAAGAATCCCCCCTGCTGCCGTCGCAGCCGAAAGAAACATATTTTGAACAAACTGAATCTGTGTTGCAAGAGAGACTGCTGTCATCTCATCCTGTGCAACTTTTCCAAGCATCAGCGCATCACCGGCGGCAACCGCTGCAAGCATTAAACTTTGAAGCGCAATCGGAAGTGCAAGCCTTGCCAAATTCCTATAAAATTCTCTTTTGTTTATCAACACTACCTGTTTTTTCTTTTCCATAAGCGATATAATCTCCAACTTCTTCGTTTTAATAGACACTTAAGCTTGTCCTTTGGTAAAGAACGAAAAATCTAACATACAAAATATTTAAGTTGTCCCTAATCCATATAAATAAATTGCATAGTAACTGTCGGGCGTCTCAAATGGCTTCTCGCGCAGTAAAGTAATTCCTAATTCTTTTGCATTAGAAATTTTAACTGCAGAAAATAAGTATCGCGCTCCTAACTTCTTAGCGGCATTTATGTTCAGTGCAAGACTAATTCCTTTAGGGCAAGTGCTCTTATGAACCAAATAATTATTAATTCCAAGCTCAGCGCTTAGAACATAGCATCGACATCCCCACTCGTCATAATATTTTCGTAGGGACTCATCCTTTTCAAGTTCTCCTTTAATAATATTCCGAAATGTATACAAATACGAAAGATCATAATTATTAGAATAGCCATCCAAACAATAAAATCCATTATACAACGCAATTGCTGGGTATATTCCAAGACTTAATGTGCGATAAGAAGACTTCTTTCGTCCTATAAAGGAATCAATCTGTGCATAAATTTCCGGCGCATAAAAATCGCTCCAAGTTATTCGCGGATAGGATTCCCCTTGTTGTAATCGATGAAGGTTCTTGCTAAAATCACTATAATAATACACTGTGGCGGCTGACATAAATACCACCCCTGACAAAAATACACTTCCAACCACAATACATACTATTTTTTTATTTCTTACACAACCCTTTATCCATTCCCAAATCAAGCATAAATCTAATGCCAAAAGGAAATACCACACAAATGTTGTCAACCAATATATCCTGTCGGCTTGGAACTCTTTAATAACCCCTCCAGCCTGATTTCGCAAATCCGCTATCAAATTAGATTGATAAAAAGCATAAAATAATGCGCAAAATAAGTTGAAACCAAATCCAATCAACAGTAGGCGAAAGATAATACACATCTGTCTATTAAGTCGCCTGTATCCATAGAAACCAAGCACTAAAATCACAATTGTAACAATGACAATTCCCTTTTGATGCGTCGGGGTATGAATTGTTCCTTCATAAAATACTGCTCGAAACGCATCTATCACATTCTGTCCGTAACGCACAATCACTTCCTTATGGCTAGGTCTCTGATTGCCAATACCAAATATTTGTAAAAGCAACTTATTATTGACAAACAAATAAACACACAATAAACTTAACCAACCAATCAAAAACCACTTATGCGATTTTATCTGTTTTTTCTTCATTAGCCACAATAAATATAACGCTGTAAATCCTAGTATTCCATATCCAATTAAAACAAGAGAGGACATAAACCCATAAAATACAACTACACCTAACACTACTATTTTGTGTTTCCCTTTATATAAAAGATAAAAAGCATAACTTAGAAGCGGCAATCCATATTGACAAAGACCATAGACCGAAAGCAATGGCAAATATGCAAATAAAATACCACAAAAAGCGGCAATAATACTGTTATTAACCACTGTTTTTACACAGAGATACATTCCAATATAAGCTATCACCATACAAAAAATTTGATTGCATACAAAAGCTATTGACGGACGCAATATTTTATATAACAGTACAAGCAGCGGTGCTGGCGGAAACAGACCATTTTCAGATACTCCATTCATCATCTCTGGATAAGTATCAATTCCAGTAAAAAGATATTTTGCATGTAAAATATAACCTAATACTTCTCCGTCAAGCTGATCAGGATAAAAAACTATCATATTTTCACCCAAAATAAGATAGGGAAGCATGGCTGTCATTACAATTATTAATCCTATGACAAATATCAATAATTCCTTTTTATATATCTGATTTATCATTGTTCCACTGCCTCGTTTCTATGGGCACTGTTTGTCCAATATCATTATTTCTATTGCCTCGTTTTTATGGGCATTGTTTGTCCAATTTCATGATGTTGGGGGTCAAAAGGTATTTTGTCCCCTATGATACCACGGATTGCTCCGCATTTCATG